>NZ_SZWS01000064.1:71268-86105 GCF_005281245.1 Citrobacter sp. wls826 | reverse complement strand
GGCGGTGCGCTTTATTCCACCGCCGCGCTGAACGTTATTCGCGCTATTTACCTCGACGATAAGAGCATTCAAACCGTCAACGTTCGTAACGGTGGTGCTATCACTAATTTACCGGAAGAGGCGGTAGTTGAAGTGAACTGTGTGCTTACCCGTAATGGTCCGATTCCAATTTGTACTGGCGAGATCCCATCTCCTGCGAAAGGGATTGTTTCCATGATGAAAGACTATGAATCGCAGATCGTTAAAGCCGCCGCCACCGGCGATTATCAAGCGCTTATTTCTGGCTTTATTTTCAACCCATTATGCTCAAGCGATACTTCGGGCGTGGCGTTAGTCAAAGAGATGCTGCTGGCCAATAAAAAGTATCTTCCTTTATTCGCCAAAAAGATTGAATCACTTTAATAGCGAGAAGAAACGGATGAAATGTACAACGTTTGATACCAATGCCGCGCTGGCTGAACAGGTCGTTAGTGAGCTATCCGCGCTCAAACCACATTCTCGCGTGCTGATCCCCTCCGGTAGCACGCCTCACTGGATTTACGAAGCACTGGCAGCGACACCGTTTGCCGAACGCCTTACCTTCTTTGCGCTGGATGAGTGGGTCAACGTGCCCAGCGAATCAGATGGCAGTTGCCTAAACATGATTAATCAGGACTTTGTGCACAAATGTGCCTATCCGGTGCGGTTAGTCCATTTCAATCCGTTTGCCTCTACGGCACAAAATATTGCCCATTACCAAACCGCGCTCAACGGTGAAGAGTTTGACTATGTAATTCTGGGCGTGGGAATGAACGGGCATATCGGCTTAAACGAGCCGGGCGTGCCGTTTGATGAGGATTATCTACAAACTCAACTGGATGACGTAACAATTAACGTCGCCAGCCATAAATACTTCTCCGGAGATGTCACCCTCACCGAGGGTATTACCGTCGGGCTGAATAAAATCATCAAGGCTGGAAAGGTGATTGTCATCATCAACCACGATACGAAAAAAGATATTTATCAGGAGATTGTTAACGGCGATGCGCACCACACTCAGGTTCCTGCCATCTATATCAAGCAGTTCCCGCAGGTTAATTATTACGTGACAAAAAACCTTATAGGGTAAGCGGGCATGAGCATAACCTCTCTACTCGAACAAAAGATGTTGCCACTGGCCGAGAAAATCTCGTCAAACATCTACCTGACCGCACTAAAAAATGCGTTTATTGCCCTGATTCCCTTTTTGATTGTCGGTTCATTTTTCGTATTGTTAACCAACTTTCCTGTTAACGGCTATCACGAGTTTATGAGTTCGCTGTTAGGGGAAGGCGTGCTGGATAAGCTCAATTACGGGATTAACGCCAGCTACGGATTAATGACGCTGCTGGTGATTATCACCTTCTCAAAGGAGTTAGTTGAAAAGCTTAATCTCAGCCAAAGTTCCGCTATTTTACCGGTGGCGATCTTCTTCTTAATGTCGCCTGGTCATATTACGACAGGATCGGGAGAAATCGTCGCCGATGCTTACGCGTTGCTCGACTTTAGCTCTGAATCGATGTTCTTAGGGATTATCGTTACTGTGGTCACCATCAAGGTGGTTCAGTTTCTGGAAAACAGGGCTTTCACCATCAAGATGCCTGCGAGTGTCCCGCCAGAGATTGCCAGGTCGTTTAAATCGCTGGTACCTATCTTCTTAGTGCTACTGTTCTGGATTATCGTCAAGGTGCTGTTTGAGAACACGCCTTTTGGTACGCCGGGGAAATTTATCAGCGTCATGTTGCAACAGCCGTTGCTGTATCTGGGGAATTCCCTCTTATCGCAACTGATTGCTGAGATGATGATCAGTTTCTTCTGGTTCTTTGGGATCCATGGCGACTCTATCATGACATCCGTAATGGGGCCTATCTGGCAAACGCTCAGTGCGCAGAACCTGGCGCAAACTCAGGCCGGGCTGGTAGCGACCAACATCATTACTCAGCAGTTCAGGGATGTCTATTTGATTGCCGGCGGTACGGGTTTTACCGGGGCACTGTTGATTAGCATCTTTATGGTTGCCAAAAGTACGCGATTAAAGCAGCTCTCACGGCTGGCGGCACCGGCGGCAATTTTTAACATTAATGAGCCGGTTATTTTTGGTTTGCCAATCGTGCTTAATCCGCTGATGCTTATCCCGTTTATCATTACCCCAATGGTGCTGTGTACGGTTACTTATGTGGTTATCGCATTCGGCTGGGTTCCCCCCACCTCTGGTATCTCCATTCCCTGGACAACGCCGATCTTTATTTCTGGTTTCCTCACCACCGGGATTTCAGGCATTGTTTTACAGGCCGTGAATCTGGTTATCGCCACCGCGATTTATACACCGTTCGTGAAGATTTTAGATAAGCAGTATCTGCATGAAGAGAGTCAGTCAGAGAACGCTATGGGCGAAATGCAGCCCCAGCAGTAAGAGCACAGAATCCAGGCCGGATGAAGTATTTACATCATCCGGCACTTTCTGCAGACGAAGAGGTTAGATTTCGTTTTCCGCCAGTTCACGCAGATACTGGAAAATCTGACGTGCTGATTTCGGCGGCTTGTTGCCTTCTTGCTCTTTCTTCGCATTGCGAACCAGAGAACGAAGCTGCTGGCGATCGGCGTTTGGCCACAGGTTCAGCACTTCCGCTACCGCATCATCACCTTCGGCGATCAGGCGATCGCGCAGTTGCTCAAGCTTGTGAAACAGTACAACCTGTTGGTTGTGACGGTTTTTCAGCTTGTCCAGCGCCTGACGGATAGGATCAACATCGCGCTGGCGCAACATTTTGCCAATCAGCTGCAGCTGGCGGCGGCGACCTTCCATCTTAATACGCTGGGCCAACTCAATCGCGGCACGTAAATCCGCGTCGAGCGGGATTTTATCCAGCGCGTTTTTCCCCAGTTTTACCAGTTCCACACCCAGGTGTTTTAACTCCTCGGCGTCACGTTTTATTTCACTTTTACTAACCCAGATAATTTCATCGTCTTCGTCTTCGATGTCATCACCGGGAACGTCGTCGAGCCAGTCTTCGGGCTGCTTAGTCATGTCAGGCTCCTTAAAAAAAGAGGCTAATGTTACCAGTTAAGATGCGCACTGAAAAACGGTTCTCTGTTAGACTTCAGAGAAACTCTCTCTACATTATGGCATTTGCGATGAAAGTAATCTCACAAGTTGAAGCGCAGCGTAAGATTCTGGAAGAAGCGGTCTCGACGGCACTGGAATTAGCGTCAGGTAAGTCGGATGGCGCGGAAGTCGCTGTGAGCAAGACCACGGGTATTAGCGTCAGCACCCGTTATGGTGAAGTGGAGAACGTAGAATTCAATAGCGATGGCGCGCTGGGGATTACGGTTTATCACCAAAATCGTAAGGGCAGCGCATCGTCCACCGATTTAAGCCCGCAGGCGATTGCACGTACCGTGCAGGCCGCGCTGGATATTGCACGTTACACCTCACCGGACCCGTGCGCGGGCGTGGCAGATAAAGAACTGCTGGCCTTTGATGCGCCCGATTTGGATCTGTTCCACCCGGCGGAAGTTTCCCCTGACGAAGCTATCGAACTGGCAGCCCGCGCTGAACAGGCGGCGCTGCAGGCCGATAAGCGTATCACCAATACCGAGGGTGGCAGTTTTAACAGCCACTATGGCATCAAAGTGTTTGGTAACAGTCACGGGATGCTGCAGGGCTACTGTTCCACGCGTCACTCTCTTTCCAGCTGCGTCATCGCGGAAGAAAATGGCGATATGGAGCGTGATTACGCCTACACCATTGGCCGGGCGATGGGCGATCTGCAAACGCCGGAATGGGTGGGGGCAGACTGTGCTCGCCGCACCTTATCTCGCCTCTCTCCGCGTAAACTTTCCACCATGAAAGCGCCGGTGATTTTTGCCAACGAAGTGGCGACTGGGCTGTTCGGACATCTGGTCGGCGCGATTGCCGGTGGTTCGGTGTACCGTAAATCCACCTTCCTGCTCGACTCGCTGGGCAAACAAATTCTGCCGGAATGGCTGACTATTGAAGAACATCCGCACCTGCTGAAAGGGCTGGCGTCGTCGCCGTTCGACAGCGAAGGCGTACGGACCGAACGCCGTGACATTGTTAAAGACGGCGTGCTGACCCAATGGCTGCTGACCAACTATTCCGCACGTAAGCTGGGACTGAAGAGCACCGGTCATGCGGGCGGGATCCACAACTGGCGAATTCCGGGACAGGGTCTAAGCTTCGAGCAGTTGCTCAAAGAGATGGGCACAGGTCTTGTGGTTACCGAGCTGATGGGGCAGGGCGTTAGCGGCATTACCGGCGATTACTCGCGCGGCGCGGCGGGTTTTTGGGTCGAAAACGGCGAAATTCAGTATCCGGTGAGTGAAATTACCATCGCCGGGAACTTAAAAGAGATGTGGCGCAATATTGTGACCGTAGGCAACGATATTGAAACGCGCAGTAATATTCAGTGTGGTTCGGTATTGTTACCGGAGATGAAAATCGCCGGGCAATGATACTCGTTAAGGCGTTAATTTTTTAATAATAAAAAAGGAAGTGAGCAATGCGTAAACACCTGTTAGCGATCGTCGCGGCTTCAACGCTGGTACTTGGTTCTTCTGCGTTTGCAGCCGATCTCGAAGATGACATGGGGATCCTCAACGACAACCTGAAGATCGTCGAAAAAACGGACAATGCGACTGAACTGAAAGACGCGTTGACCAAAATGCGTGCAGCCGCGCTGGATGCTCAAAAGGGAACGCCACCGAAGCTGGAGAGCAAATCCCCGGACAGTGCGGAGATGAAAGATTTCCGCCACGGCTTTGACACGCTGATCGGTCAGATTGACGGCGCGCTTAAACTGGCGAACGAAGGTAAAGTCAAAGAGGCGAAAGCCGTTGCGGAAGACCTGAAAAAAACGCGCAACGAAAACCACAAGAAGTTCCGCTAATCTACTCTATCCGGCCTGCATAACCGTAGGCCGGATAAGACGCTGCGCCCCTGCATCCCATAAGTAAACGCTATCCCCATCACATTTTTTCATTTTTATCGTCCATTCATTGTTCGCATTTCCTTCCATTTTGCTGCTCACTCTTGCGATCTCAATCACATTCTTCCAGTGATTAATCGTGGTCCCGGCCCTTTTTGCGGCACAGATCACTATCGCTGCGCCCCTTTCCACTTCGAAGTGGAAAACAACTCGCTACAAACTTTTAACCCCCACCGCTAAGTTAACCTCAGAGCCACTAGTGGGGTAAGACGAGTGAATAACGGAGCTGTAATGAATGACATGGGGGAATCGGTGGAACTGGCCGACCGCATGCTGGCGCAGGTGTATGCCTTGCTGCGTGAACGCCACATTATTCCCAACGCTGTACAGGAACAGATGCTGACGTCGCATGTTCGCGCCATGGCGCACCGCTCGGTAACGGGTGAACCCTTACCAGAAGTCGATGCCAGCTTGTTTGATGAAATTTCTGCCGAATCAATGGCGCTTGCCCGTGACGTGGTCGCTGAGTTTGGCAATCTTCCTGAGGAAGAGGCCTGGCTGCTGTCGGTGCACTTCGAAGTCGCGAAAGACAACCTTTAAGGAGCAAAAGATGGAACAGATTACCGTAGTGATTGGCGATCGTCTGGGTAAAGGCCAGAAAGTGGCGGCAGGCGTTGAGAAAGCGGGCGGCCGTGCGGTTGTGGTGCCGGGCGTTGCGGCAGATATGAAGCTGGGTGACGTGATGAAAGCGGAAAACGCCACCTTTGGCATCTCGTTTTGCGGCAGTGGCGGCGCGGGTGCGATTACCGCGCAGACCAAATACGGCTACAAGGCGAAATACGGCATGCGCTCGGTTGATGAAGGGGTCACGGCCATCAACGAAGGTTGCAACGTGCTGGGGTTCGGTTTTATGGACAAAGAAGAACTCGGTGAGCGCCTGGTACAGGCGTGGCAAAAGAAACACGGCGCTTAAGCATGAAAGAACAATTCACCACCACGGTGAGAGTCACTGGCAAGGGCGAGGCCAAAGCGCGCGCCTTTGCCGATGCCCTGAACCACGTTCAGGCAGCGGTGATGAAAGCGTCGCCGCATATCTTACTGCGTATTGAGCCACAGGATGTGCAGGTTGTTCAAGCGCGTGAATCGGTGCGCAAAGAGGCATTTTTATTCCTCTTTTTGCGCCGGGAAAGACGCACCTTCAGCGTGGAGCTGGACGTGACCGTCAACGTGACTGCCATCAATCTCGACAAGGTGGATTTCGTTACGCAACGCTGATTCTTTATTAAAAGGCATAATTATGTTCCTGATAATATTAATAAAATCGCTCATCATCGGCGGCCTGGTTGGCGTCGGTGTCGGCGCTGGGGCTGCACGCATGTTTCATGCGCCTACCACTCAAGGGATGGGCGCGTTTCGTACTCTGGGAGAACTGAATTCCTGCGAAGGGGATCCGGCTTCTCACTTCTCGTTCGGCCTGGGCTTCTTCTTTAACGCCTGGGCTTCCTCCGTTGCGGCGGGGGCGTTCACTCAGGACGTCGACCATCGCATCATCCCCAACTGGGGCGCTGCTGCGCTGATGGTTAAAAACCGCAACGTCGGTGAAACGCTGCACGATCCCAAGCGCATGGCGATTGCCTGCGGCGTTATCGGGATGATCGTCGTGACCTTCCTGAATCTTACGGCGTCATCCGTACCGGAAGCGTTGCAGGTGACTGCCGTCAAGGTGCTGGTTCCTGCGGCTAACCTGCTGGTTAACACCGTGATGCCAGTAATCTTCTGGCTGGCGGCGATCGATGCCGGTAAAAAATCAGGCTTCTGGGCCACCGTCTTTGGCGGTGCGGCGCAGCTGATTATGGGCAACGCCGTTCCGGGTCTGGTCCTTGGCATTCTGATCGGTAAAGGCGTGGAAGAGAGCGGCTGGAACCACGTCACTAAAGTGATGATGGTGGCTATCGTCGCGCTGTTTGTCCTGAGCGGCTTCTTCCGCGGTTTCGACATGAAGATGATCGAATCCTTCCATCTGACCGTGCCTAACTGGCTCGAACTGATCCACAACTCGCTCAGCGGCAAATAACGGAGGCCGTCATGGAACAGAATAAAGGTTTTTGGTTCGCTGACTGGTCGTTCCCGATCTTCGTTGGCCTGCTCTCCTCTGGCGTATTTGCCGGAACGCACATGTACTACCTGTACGGTATTGGCGCATTTAACGAAGTCGCTTTTGTGGCGATGCTGAAGGCGGGAATGGACACCGGCTCCTACGGGGCGGTGGCGGCATTTGGTGCAAGCTTCCTGTTTGCCCGCATCATTGAAGGTTCGCTGGTGGGGATTCTGGATATTGGCGGGGCGATTCAGACCGGGGTCGGGTTAGGTGTTCCGGCGCTGCTGCTGGGCGCAGGCATTATCTTCCCGGTTGCCAACTTCGCAGCGTCGCTGGTCACCGGTCTGGTGATTGGTCTGGCGATTGGCTACATCATTATTCTGGCGCGTAAGTTCACCATCAATCAGAGCGACTCGACCTACGGTGCGGATGTCATGATGGGGGCCGGTAACGCCTCTGGCCGCTTCCTCGGGCCATTGATTATCCTCAGCGCGATGACGGCGTCTATCCCTATCGGCATCGGTTCACTGGTGGGCGCGCTGCTGTTTTACCTGTGGCAGAAACCGATCACCGGCGGGGCGATCCTTGGGGCGATGATCCTCGGGTCCATCTTCCCGATTGCCATTAGCTAACTGTTGATTTGTAGGCCGGATGAGGCGGTTGCGCCGCCATCCGGCAAAGGAGAGAGCGATGTTTGATTTACTCCTGCGCCGTGCGCGCCTCGTTGACGATACGGTGAGCGATATTGCGCTCAAAGACGGCAAAATTGCGGCGTTGGGCGACGTTGATGGCCCGGCGCTGAAAACCATCGAACTGGGCGGCGAGTACTACGTCAGCGCAGGTTGGATTGATTCCCACGTTCACTGCTATCCGAAATCCCCGATTTATCACGACCAGCCGGACAGCGTCGGTATAGCTACCGGCGTTACCACGGTGGTGGATGCGGGCAGTACCGGGGCGGATGATATCGATGATTTTTATACCCTGACCCGGGAAGCGGCCACCGAAGTGTATGCGCTGCTGAATATCTCCCGCGTTGGGCTTATCGCCCAGAACGAGCTGGCTAATATGGCCAACATTGACGCCGATGCGGTGCGACAGGCGGTGAAGCGCCATCCTGATTTTATCGTCGGCCTGAAGGCGCGCATGAGCAGCAGCGTGGTCGGTGAAAACGGCATTACGCCGCTGGAGCGCGCCAAAGCGATGCAAGCGCAGAACGGTGACCTGCCGCTGATGGTGCACATCGGCAACAATCCGCCGGATCTGGATGAGATCGCCGAACGCCTGACCGCGGGCGACATCATTACCCACTGCTACAACGGTAAGCCGAATCGCATTCTGACGCCGCAAGGCGAGCTGCGAGCGTCAGTTACGCGGGCGATTTCACGCGGTGTGCGTCTGGACGTTGGGCATGGCACCGCCAGCCTGAGCTTTGCGGTGGCAAAACGCGCTATCGGTCTGGGCATTTTGCCGCACACCATCAGCTCCGATATTTATTGTCGCAACCGTATCAGCGGCCCGGTGTATTCCCTGGCGAATGTGATGTCGAAATTTCTCGCCATTGGGATGTCGCTCCCGCAGGTCATTGAGTGCGTTACTGCCAATGCCGCCGATGGTCTGCGCCTGAAACAGAAAGGGCGGCTGCAGGTTGGTCTGGATGCCGATTTAACCCTCTTTACGCTTAAGCGCCAGCCAACCGTGCTGGTAGATGCAGAAAACGACAGCCTGCAGGCTGAACAACTGCTGGTGCCGCTTGCCGCAATACGTGCGGGCAAGGGCTATATGACCGAACAAGGGAGCGCGGAACATGCCTTCGATTTTTGAGAAATACAATTTAAAACAGGTGATTAACACCTCAGGCCGCATGACGGCGCTCGGCGTTTCTACGCCACGACCAGAAGTGGTTGAGGCCGCAATGGCGGGGATGAATCAATATTTTGAGATGAAAGACCTGGTCAATAAAACCGGTGACTACATCGCGAAATTGCTGGAGGTGGAAGGGGCAACCGTCGTCTCCTGCGCTTCGGCCGGAATCGCCCTGTCAGTGGCTGGAGTACTGGTTAAGGACAGCGACTGGCTGCTGGAGAACCTGCACGTCGCGCCGATCGAGAACAACGAAATCGTGCTGCCCAGAGGCCACAACGTCAACTTTGGCGCTCCGGTTGGCACCATGGTGGCGCTCGGCGGCGGCAAGCTAGTGGAAGCGGGTTATGCCAACGAATGTTCCGCCACTCAGTTGGCGGCGGCCATTACGCCACGCACGGCGGCCATTCTGTATATCAAATCTCACCACTGCGTCCAGAAAAGCATGCTCAGCGTGGAACAGGCTGCGGTGGTGGCGCGTACGCATAATCTGCCACTAATCGTGGATGCGGCAGCGGAAGAGGATTTGCAGTGCTACTACCGGGTTGGTGCGGAGCTGGTGATTTATAGCGGTGCGAAGGCGATTGAAGGGCCAACCAGCGGCCTGGTGATTGGCAAAACCCAATACGTTGAGTGGGTGAAGCGCCAGACCGCGGGGATTGGCCGGGCGATGAAGGTGGGTAAAGAGGGGATTCTTGGCCTGACCTGCGCCATCGAACTGTATCTGAACGCGCAGAAAGAGAGCGGCGCGGAGATGGTCGAGAAAATGACGCCGTTCATTAATGCGTTAAACCAGCTTCACGGCGTAAGTGCCCGCGTGGTGTGGGACAGCGCAGGGCGCGACATCGCGCGCACGGAAATTAAGTTTGACGAAGCGGTAACCGGGATCGCCACAGGTGAACTGGTCGACGCGCTCAAGCAGGGAGAGTACGCGATTTACTTCCGTGGTTACAAAGCTAACGAAGGCATTATCGAAGCCGATGTGCGCAGCGTGGATCGCGCGCAACTGGAGATTGTGGCCCGTCGAATTGGTGAAGTGATTTCGCAGGAGAAAAAAGCATGAAACTGACCCCTAACTTTTATCGCGACCGCGTCTGCCTGAACGTGCTGGCGGGCTCCAAAGAAAATGCCCGGGATATTTACGCGGCGGCGGAAGGACACGTGCTGGTCGGTGTGTTGTCAAAAAATTACCCGGATGTCGCAAGCGCGGTCGCGGATATGCGTGAATACGCAGCGCTTATCGACAATGCCCTCTCCGTGGGGCTGGGGGCGGGCGATCCAAACCAGTCGGCGATGGTCAGTGAAATCTCCCGTCAGGTGCAGCCACAGCATGTTAATCAGGTCTTTACCGGCGTGGCGACCAGCCGCGCGCTGCTGGGTCAGCAGGAGACGGTGGTCAACGGTCTGGTCTCGCCAACTGGCACACCGGGCAGGGTGAAAATCTCCACCGGTCCGCTGAGCAGCCAGACGCCGGACGGCATTGTGCCGGTAGAAACCGCGATTGCGTTGCTCAAAGACATGGGGGGGAGCTCGATTAAATACTTCCCAATGGGTGGCCTGAAGTGCCGTGAGGAATACATTGCAGTTGCCCAGGCCTGCGCCCGCCATGACTTCTGGCTGGAGCCAACTGGCGGTATCGATCTGGATAATTTCACTGAAATTTTGCAGATCGCCCTGGATGCCGGAGTGAGCAAAATCATTCCTCACATCTATAGTTCGATTATTGATAAGGTGAGTGGTAACACCCGACCGGACGACGTGCGCCAGCTGATGGCGATGACCCGGGCCTGCGTAGGCTAACTGACTGATGAGGAAACTGACGTGCGATTCCCCAACCAACGTTTAGCGCAGCTGTTTGGCATGCTGCAAAACGAAGCGCTTCCACAGGACGAGCTGGCGCAGCGGTTGTCGGTTTCCACACGCACCGTACGGGCGGATATCACTGCGCTAAACGCGCTGCTCACCCAGTACGGCGCGCAGTTTGTCCTCAGCCGGGGTAACGGTTATCAACTCAAAATTGACGACCCGGCACGTTATCATGCCCTGCAAACGCAGCGACCAGACGCGTTGCTGCGCATCCCTCGCACCAGCCAGGAGCGGGTGCACTGGCTGGTGGTTCGTTTTCTGACGTCGGCCTTTTCGCTGAAGCTGGAGGATTTGGCTGATGAATGGTTTATCAGCCGCGCGACGCTGCAAAACGATATGGCTGAGGTGCGCGAGCATCTGCAACGTTATCATCTGACGTTGGAAACGCGCCCCCGTCACGGTATGAAACTGTTTGGCAGCGAGATGGCGATCCGCGCCTGTTTGACCGATCTGCTATGGACGCTGGCGCAGCAGGATCCACAGCACCCGCTAGTGACGCAAGAGGCACTAAATGCCGGGATCCCTGAACAGCTACAACCTGTTTTGCAGGATATTTTTGCCCGTTTTCACATTCGCCTGACCGATGAGGGTGAGCTGTTTTTGCGGTTGTACTGTGCGGTGGCGGTACGGCGGATTAGCGAAGGGTATCCCCTCCCGGAATTTGCCGCAGAAGAAGCCGAGCAATCGGTGTGCCTGGCCACGCGGGAAATCGCAGCGGTATTGCACCGACTGGCGGATAAACCGCTTACCGTTTCCGAAGAGAACTGGCTGCAGGTGCATATCGCCGCCCGCCAGGTACAAGAGATCGCCCCCAGCGCCATCAATGCGGATGATGACGAAGCGCTGGTTAATTACATCCTGCGGTTTATCAACAGCCAGTACAACTACAACCTGTTGAATGACAAACAGTTACATGCTGACCTTCTGACGCATATTAAGACGATGATCACCCGGGTGCGTTACCAGATAATGATCCCCAATCCGCTACTGGAAAATATTAAACAGCACTACCCGATGGCGTGGGACATGACGCTGGCCGCCGTCTCGGGATGGGGAAAATATACGCCGTACACCATCAGTGAAAATGAGATTGGCTTCCTTGTGCTGCATATTGGCGTCGGGCTGGAGCGTAGTTACAACATCGGTTACCAGAGGCAGCCGAAAGTTCTGCTGGTATGCGATGCTGGAAATGCGATGCTGCGGATGATTGAGGCGGTGCTGGCGCGTAAGTATCCGCAGATAGAAATCGTTGATACCGTGACGCTACGCGACTACGAACAGCGGGAAAGCATCAGCGAAGATTTCGTCATCTCTACCGCGCGGGTTGGTGAAAAAGATAAGCCTGTGGTGATGATTGCACCGTTCCCTACCGATTATCAACTGGAGCAAATTGGCAAACTGGTGCTGGTCGACAGAACCCGTCCGTGGATGTTGAACAAATTCTTCGATGCCGCCCATTTTCGTGTGATCGACGAGCCAATGGATCAACAAACGTTGTTCAACGTTTTATGTCGCCAGTTGCAGGATGAAGGCTTTGTCGATGCGGAGTTTCTTGATTCGGTGGTTGAACGTGAGGCCATCGTCAGCACCATGCTGGGTGACAGCATTGCCCTGCCGCACGCCCTCGGTCTGCTGGCAAAGAAAACGGTGGTCTACACCATCCTCGCCCCGCAGGGTATCGCCTGGGGGGATGAAACGGCGCATGTGATCTTCCTGCTCGCCATCAGCAAAAGCGAATACGAAGAAGCGATGGCGATCTACGATATTTTCGTCACCTTCCTGCGCGAGCGCGCGATGACGCGGCTCTGCGCGTGCCGGAATTTCAGCGAGTTCAAAACGGTTGCAATGGAGTGTGTGAGCCGTTTTTAACGACGCTGCAACTATCTTGCTGCGTCGTCTCCTGCAACTGTTACCCTTAATTTCAAGAGGATAACATCACGCGACGACGGTCGTTAACTGCCCGGGAAAGCTAATTTGAATCAACCCACCCCAGGCGCACATTAACTGCGATTGCGCAGTAAGAGCCGGCGCATTGCCGACTATTATCGTCGGTGAACCGGGCATCCATGGCGCAATGGTGGCAGGAATGCACGGCATTGGCGTCAGCACGCCGAGCGCCGCGGCGGTTGCGGCAGCAACGGTCGGGTTGGCGATGCTGTTGCACATCCCGAACGGCAGAATGTTTACAAATGGTTTGTTATCCATAATATTCGCCATCGGCAGGCTGTTGACGATAGTTCGGCTGGTGGGCAACACGTTCAGTGTGGCGGGCGCTATGCCAAACGAGCAGTGCAGCATTGCGCCTGTACATACGGCAGGACAACTCATGGCAGTACCCCCAATTGTCTCCACAGTCGGCGAGCGGACTCATCACCAGTAATCAGTTCATTGAGCAGTTCTGGTAGTGGCGTATGTCCCCAGATATAGGCCCGCTGCAGTAGATACGGTACCGGACTGTGGGGCTCGGTACGCGCCAGATAATCGGCTACCTGTTTAATCATCTGATATGCCTCTTCGCGGTGAAGAAACGTGGCACCGTTGCTGACCGTTGATGCAGTTTCTTGCCCGACAGGTGGCGACTGTTCCGGCAAGGTGTTGCCCAACGCCTGCAGACAGGTCTTGATTTTTTGCTCAAGTGCCTTGAATGAAGGTGCCGATTCGGTAGGCCAACTCTGACAGACGTTGTTGAGCCGTTGGAGCCACTCCGTGCTGGATGTCAGGGATAATATGGTGGCCTCGTCCGCGCCAGGCAGCGGAACGTCAGCTAATTTTCCCTGCTGCCACTGGGTCAGGGAGATGTTTTCCCCATGAGCTATAAACAGCGGGGCTTCAGCGACCAGCGTGGCGTAATGTTGCGCTATCCAGCATAGTGGCGCGGCGCGATAGTCATAGTCACCTTCTTTAATTTTAGGATGTAATTGCTCCGGGTATTGCTCCAGCGCCAGGGTCACTAATTCCAGCGCATTGGGCAGGGCTGCTAAGCCGTGAACTCTAATCCATGCCTCACCCAACCAGCTCATAATGACCAGATCCTTACTGAGCGTTTTCGTCAGCACAGTGGCGATTTTGGCGACTTCATCCCAGTCGGCGCGGCGCGGCGTACTTTGCCAGACGCCGGTGGGCAGCGTTTCGTCATCCTGCTGGCGGGCGGTGACCAACTGGTCGAACTCTGGTGAATAACGGATAGAGTCCCCGCACGGATTATCCGCCTGAATGGGGGCCAGTAATGCCTCAATATGTTCCATCATTTTCCTCCTGATAATCCCTGCTCGGTAAGCGGTATCCATGGTAGCGGCGCTTTGCTTTGTGCATCTAACAACGTGACCTGCCAAAATACGGTTGACTGCAATTGCTTCTGACCATCGCCCACGGGGAGCGAAAAACGCAGCGGCAGCGGTTGCGTCGGCGCGCCACCGACGCGCTGTTGTTCAATCATCCTGAGCAGTGCCCACGCTCCCTGCCAGCGCCAACGACCAGTATCACCGCTTACCGTTACGCCTGTCTGTGACAGGCCTGGCATTGGACGCCATGCGGAATTGGCTGCCCAGCGCAGACTAAAGTTCAGACTATCACCGCTGCGCCAGTGCAGGTCAGTTGTGCCGCCGGGGTAGCTAATCGATTGTTGATTACCGACAAGCCGCCAGTCGGCAATCTGATCCGCGCCAGCCTCATGGTTGCGTGAGGTCCGCCAGATAACCCGTAACGTCACGCCTTCAGGGCTGACCAACGCCGACAGTAACGGCTGTGCCGCTGCCAGTTGTTGAATGAGTGGCGGCTGTTCGGATAGCGTTTCGGCGGGGAGTTGCGCCAGTAAAAGAGTCAGTTCACGTACCCGATCGACATCTGCATCTGTTGAGTGCGGCACGGCGGTAAAGGGGAAGCGCCCTGCAAGCCAGGTGTTGTACAGATTGAAGATCTTCTGTACCGCACCAATGCTGGCCTGTTGGCGTAACTGCTGACATTTTTGCAATGATGCGTCTGCCAGCGCGTTCAGCGACTGACCGTAAAAATCGTTACTGCTGGCGGTGCGAAACTGCGTCAGT
>NZ_SZWS01000064.1:63221-71191 GCF_005281245.1 Citrobacter sp. wls826 | reverse complement strand
CGGCAGCGCGGCAGCAAGGGCCGCCATCTGCATCGGCGAACTGGCAGGATCCTGTTGTTGCAGCCGCTTCATTGTCGCCAGTGAATTGCTCCAGCGAGCGATAAGCTGGTTATCCGCTGCCATTAACCATGGACGCTGGTTGTCGAGCCAGTCAATATCCTGCTGATAGCGGACCAGGGCACCAGAGATTTGTTCTGCCTGGGCGCTAGCCCATCCGATAATTTTCTGTCCGCTGGCCTGCGCCTGTTCTGTCGTCGCGTAATTGACCGCCGGAGGGGTAATCGGCGGAAGTAACGCGCTGCCGTCCTGACGCACCCGTGCAATCACCTGGGCCGCCGTTTGTTGGCGCAATGCGATGGCAAGCTGAGGACGATTAAGCTGGTTGAAGGCTTCAATGATGTAATCCGCGCTGGCGGTGCTGACATTGCTGTTATCCGGGGTTCCGGTGGCCCCTGTGTATAGCGTCTGACGTATGGCGTTTTCCACCGCCTGTCGCGCCAGCATGGTGATTTTAGGTCGCCAGATGCTGTCTGGAAGCTGCTGCATAAATCGTTCAAATCCGCCATACAGCGCCAGCGCCTGCTGAAGTTGCAGGTTGCCAGGATAACCGACGGAGAGCTCGGTAGGCTGGCTTGCCCCCTGCTGCCAGAAGGGTTGGTTAAGTAAATCACGCAAACTTTTTTGTAATGCCAGAAGATCCGGCGATACGCTGAATTGTCCTTCCGGGGATTGCTCGGTTAATGAGGAGAAGTGCAGCCTGGAGCCATCAACCTGCGCCAGAAAGCGTTGGCGCAGTAGGGTTTCGTGGCGGAGCAGTTCCTGAACCACGCTGTTGTCGATAAGCCTAAGGGTTCGTGCCTGCGTGAGCAGCTCATCCAGTGGCAGTCTGATTGGCGAATTTGTTGCGTCACGACTCAGGTTATTAATGGTCGTCAGTGTTGCTTGTAAGCGGCTGACCTGGCGGACCAGCGAGCGGACGAACAAGGGGGTAACCCCGGTGCCATTGCCAAACAGCGCCAACAGTTGTTCGAGCTGCTCTTCGTTGTTATCCAGGCTGGTATTGCCATAGTTTTGCTCCAGCCAGCGCATGGTTTCGTGAGAAAAAAGTACGCTGTTGCGCTGAGTCAGCTCGCTAGCGTCGGGTAATTTCAGACGCGAGAGATTGAGAGTGGCAAACATCTCGTTGAGCTTTTCCTGGGAGGGTAAAGAGTCGGTGTCAACGGTCACGCCCCAAACGCTGGCGCTGACGTTTGCCAACGTCTGCACAGTCGGTTGCTTCATCTGCATTAATTGTAGCAACGGCAAATAGCGCGACTCCATTTGTTTTGCCTGAGTGAGCAAGTTCTGAATTTGCCGGTAACGCTCTTCGGGTAGCAAATCGTCCTGCTCAAAGCCCCTTTCATTGTGATTTTGCAGGCAGATACTGTTGGTGGCTGGTACCAGCAGGCTAGCCAGGGTGACGTTGTTAAACGTCTCGCGCAATTTTGTATCGGTGCGGCTGAACAGCGAGCCGGGCCAGACGATGGAACGAAACTGCCACTGTGGAATGCCATTGAGAACGCGCCAGTACAGCGCGGTGGAACGCTCACCAGTGATATCGGCCCGGACGGCTGTGGCGAGGACCTGCAGACGATCGTGCAATAGTACGGCATGGGTGTGCTGGTATTGCCAACTCCAGGTCATCGCGACAAGCCAAAGAACGCAAAGGCAGCTATAGCACGCGAGAGTGATGAAATGGCGGCGTAAATTCACGCGCAGCAAACGGCGCACCGGAAGCGCGAGACCGCGCTCAGCGGTAATTTTGCTGCTCAGTAGCGACTGACAAAACTGCATCTGTGGTTTGTCATGGTCCAGCGTACGGGCAACAAACCAGATCCCGCGCAGCTGCGGTGGCTCATCGCGGGCATGACTGTTAAACAGGGCGTCAAAAGCGTCATGCAACGGTGCGGCAAGCGGCGGGAAGCTTTCTGGCAAGCGGAATAATTCCTCCGGCGTGTTGCCTCGCAGCGCGCCAAGCTCGGTGATGAACAGCCGCAGAGAAGTCCGGGTATTGTCCAGCGCATTGTCGATCCACTGCGGTTTCCAAATGGCTTCTCTGGCGACCGGAATCGTGCTGCCAATCGGACTGCGGCGAGCATCTTCCGGCAATAGCTCCAGCAGATCGGCTGTACCTTCCAGTGATTCCATGCCGCTGATGATCAGGTAAATTGGCAGACTCAGTCCGCACACCTGCTGCAACTGCTGACAGTTATGTAATAAGCTGGCGCGGACGGTATCATCGTCATGCAGCGTCTCTAATGAAAGGGTGATAATCAGTGCATCCAGTGGTCGCTGGGGGCGGCTTTTCACCAACGCAGACAGCGTCTTCTGCCAGTCATTCTGACGGATTAGCCGCTTCTTCCCAACGGTTTGTAGCGTTTGCGGCAGGCACAGAAGGCTGCACTGAGGATTAAACCACCATTGCCCGAACCAGTATTCCTGGCCGTCGGTAAGTGACCAACTGCGGCACAGCAGACGGTTATCCTCTTCGTCGCCAAGCATCAGGATTCGCACGCTGTCGTAAGGATCCTGACTGGTACAGGCTCGCTGGATCTCCTTTTGCGCACGGTTGAACGTATCGTTTCGGTATTCCCATTGCCACCAGACGCACCAGAGAGTCATCGCCAACAACACCAGGAGAATAATCAGTAGCGTAAGCCAGGGTTGCGTCACTTATCATCTCCCTGGCAGGACTGGGTTAACGGGAAATCTGGCAGCGAATTTACGCCGATGGCATCTTCAATACTTAGCCACAGTCGCTGACTCAACAGCAATAACGCTAAAAGTATAACGAGGGCGATGAGATGCAGGCGCGAATTGTCTGGCAGGCGGCGATGCGCCGGAAGGTGTAAAGGCGTCCCCAGCGCGGCCGATTCCATGCGTTCGGCAATATCGCTGAGCTGAGCGTCATGCTGAAAGGCAAAATGCCACAGCAGGCGGCAGGTTTCCTGATGATTCTGCAGGTTAAAATCGCCACGTCGGGAACCAAACCCCAGCGTCAGGCAGCACAAATACAGCGCGGCTAAATCCCGCTTTCCTGGGTTACGTTCATTGAGCAGAGCGGTGATCTGGCGGGGGATCTGGTCCCCAGCGCTATGGGTTTGCCACAAATGATACTCCAGCGGGCAGGACTGCCACAGGGAGCGCGCGGGCCAGTCACCATAGAGTACGGACTCATCAATCAGCGCGACCAGGGCATAAACGGACGCGTCAATCTGCTGCTGAAACGGCGAACCCAGTTCGCGGGTCAGGCGTCGGTTATACTCTTCTACCACCTGACTGGCGTATACAAGGGCCTGATTATGCAACTCATCTGGCGGTAGCGGAGTGCGTTTCCAGCGTTCGAACTGCGCCAGCCAGCGGGTGTAAATCTCATCAAACAGACGGCTGGCAGGCATATCAGGATTGGCGATTGTCATGGCGATCCTCCTGACGGTAGAGCATGATCTGCTGCGGCATATCCTCTGTTTCATGCAATGGGGCAATAACCAACGGCGTCCCTTTTTCAAACCACTGGATGGTAAGGGTCAGGGTAAACAGGGCCACCTTGCCGTCGATTTCCCAGTCACTGCGCTGCTCTGCAGCCAGCGGCGTGAAAGTCATCCCGTGCATCCGCTGACGACGCAGAACAGGTACAAAGGGTTGGCTGGTGATAAGACTCATTTGTAACCACTTTTCAGCTTTGGAGGCGTTGTCTCCGGGCATCAGCAGGCCTATCACCACCTGCTCTCCCGCGTGGATATCTGTAGGGAGTTGCAGTGAAAAAGAGTTATCCAGCTTGCTGAAATTCAGCCGCTGATAGCGGCGATGAATATGCGCCAACTGGTTTTTCAGTACGGTGAAAAGAGAGGCAAATGCGGGCAGCATGTTCTGATAATCAAAGGTTGGCAGCAGGGGCAGCGTTTTATCCTGAGTCAGTATTGCCGTTTGTCCGATAAAGAGACACAGCGCGCGGTAAAGATCCTGTGGATGTGGCCGCCCGCTGCTGAGCAAGCTTTCCACCAGCGGCAACGCCCCCTGGATACTATGCAGTGACAGCGTAAGCCATAGCCAGTCGTTGGTGCGTTGTCCGTGTTGCGCCAACTGCATTTCACGGCTCAGAAACAGAATTTTTTCTCTTGCCTGCAGGCAGAGTTGTCGGGTTTGGCGTGCCAGATAACTCTCTTCGTTGAAGGCGGGAGAGGGGGGAAACCACTCGCTCTGACGAAATCCACCTTCGCTATACACAACCTGCAGCAGCGGCAGACAGACGAAATCAGCGCGATCGTGCTGGCAAACCAGACGCGGTACGGGCTGCCATTGCGAAATGCTCTCGGGGAATTCACCGCTACTCAGGTCAGGTAGCGGGGCGCTGTTGACTGAGCGATAGCGGCTATTCATCAACTGCCACTGTCCGGCACGGTTTAACGGCGGCAGCGCCAGCCAAAGGATATGTTCACTGTCTGGCGCGGCAGGCAGCAAGCGGGCGCAGTCAAACTCCAGCGATAAATCGTCGCTAATGTCATAATTGACCGGCGTGCCATCGGGCATCATCGCCTCCAGGCGCAAAATACGCAGCGTTCCTGCACACAGCGCAGCCTCGTCAATCTGGAGCCGGTTGACGCCCCAGAACCACGGATTAGCGCACCCGGTGAGCGCGGCACAAAATGTTTCATTACGCAATGCCTGCAACTGGAAATGTTGAGGTAGCATTGCCATCCCTTCATACCAGCAAACCATTGCCGGAATTGTGCTCATAGTCCCTTCCTTGTTCATGGTGCCAGGACGGCTTCATCCGTCATTAGTAACAGATGCAGTGAATCTGCTTTTTCCAGTGTTAATCGGTGTTCTCCTGCGCTGCTGTAGCGGGCAAACAGCAGAATTGCCTCTGCCTTAACGCCGTGCAGAGGGGAGCTTTTGGTCACAAAACGCGAATCCGGCACCAGCTCCAGCGACCAGACATGCAACCCGTCAGGGCTATCGCGCAGGAGTTGTGATTTGGCGTTAAACCACTGTGTCGCACTCAGCGATTGTACGGTTGGCAGTAACGCATTATCGGCAATCGCGACAATATCCACGGCGACTGGCGTGTTATCGTTTGCATCTGCTGCGGTTTCAATGACCACATCATTAAATGCCACACGGTTTTGCCATAATGAACAACCGCTACTCAGTAAAATTAAAATACTGATTAATATTATATTGGCTGGATGGCATAGGCCGTTTGTCATATAAAGTCCTTTTATATTGTCATTAATAAGGTAATTAATGGTGGGGGTTGTTTTTTTGACTTAAATCATCATTGGATGAATCTTAAGTAATAAATTTTTTTAACATTTAAATATTCACTAAATTTATATTTTCAGTGCAAAGTATTATTTTATAATCAATTTTAATTGCAACATGTTGATTTTTATTGGTTAATTTTTTGTTAATTGATTTTTATCAAACAATTTATTTTTTTGTGTGAAAAGTAAAAAATTAAGTTGATATTTATTGGGTGTTGTGTTTTTTATAATACGGCTAGTTATTCATGAATATGATTTTTCGAATAATGGTGCGGTAAATGTCGTGCCAGGGATACTATTGCAATAAAAAGGATTAAATATGGCCGAGAGCATTCAGCATAAACTCAACCGTATTAGGCCGCCGCGCGTGCAAATAACGTATGATGTGGAAACAGGTGGCGCGATTGAGAAGAAAGAGCTTCCCTTAGTTGTTGGTATTTTAGCTGATTTATCCGGACATCCCGCATGCCCACCCGCTAAATTACGTGAGCGGCGATTTGTCGAAATTGACCGTGATAATTTTGACGATGTGCTTTCCTCCCTCTCACCTCGTCTGGCGATACAGGTTGAAAATCGTCTGGCTAATGATGGCAGCAAATTGAACGTTGAGCTGTGCTTTAACGAGTTCGATGATTTTTCTCCACTCAATATTATCAATCAGGTTAAACCCCTTCAGCGACTGTTTCTTGCCCGGCAGCGTCTGCGCGATCTGCTCACCAAACTGGATGGTAACGACGATTTGGATGCGCTGCTACAGCAGGTGGTAAACGATAACGCCGAGCTTCAGGCTTTGAGACCCATCGTTGAAGAAAAACCGGCTGAAAACGCGTAACTGAATCAGGAGAAGAACAATGGAAAATGTTCAGGAACAAGCTGAAAACGGCGGACAGACGGTCACGCTGAGCGTGCTGGATCGCATTATCCAGGAAGGGCGGATGGCGCGCGATGAGCTACAACAGACCTACGCGCGTGACATGCTGGAAGAACTGGCGACGCAAATTCTTGATGAAGGGATGGCGATAGGAAGCGATACGGTGGCGATGATCAACCATCGCATCGCGCAGATCGACGAGCTTATCAGCGGCCAGTTGAATGAGGTATTGCATCACCCGGATATGCAGAAACTGGAAGCCTCCTGGCGCGGTCTGCATCAGTTTGTGATGAATACGGAGACCAGCACCCGACTGAAATTACGTCTGCTAAACGTTTCGCGCAAAGAACTGCAGGACGATCTGGAAAAAGCGGTTGAGTTCGATCAGAGCACGTTGTTTAAGAAATTGTATGAGGATGAATACGGTACTTTTGGGGGGAATCCCTATAGCGTGCTGGTCGGTGATTTCGAGTTTGGCCGTCATCCGCAGGATGTGGCGCTACTGGAAAAACTTTCCCAGGTCGCGGCGGCCGCGCATGCGCCGTTTATCGCCGCTGCCAGTCCTCGTTTGTTTGATATGGGATCGTTTCTCGAGTTAGGTGTCCCGCGCGATCTGGCGAAGATCTTCGAAAGCACCGAGCTGATTAAATGGCGGGCATTCCGCGAAAGCGACGACTCCCGCTATGTCTCATTAGTGCTGCCGCACGTGTTGCAGCGCCTGCCTTACGGCCCGGATACGGTGCCGGTGGAAGGCGTGAACTTTATCGAGGATGTCGACGGCCTTGATGCCAGCAAATATCTGTGGGGCAATGCCGCCTGGATGCTGGCCAGTCGTATTACCGAAGCTTTTGCCTTATACGGCTGGTGTGCGGCGATCCGCGGTGCGGAAGGCGGCGGCCTGGTATCCGATCTCCCGGCGCATACGTTCTCCACGCCATCCGGCGATATCAGCCTGCGCTGCCCGACGGAAATAGCCATTACCGACAGGCGTGAGAAGGAGCTTAACGATCTGGGATTCATCGTGCTGTGTCATAAGAAGAATACCAACACCGCCGCGTTCTTTGGCGGACAGACCACCAATCAGGCAAGGATCTACAACACCCCGGAGGCCAATGCCAACGCGAGGATCTCCGCAATGCTGCCTTACATCCTCGCCGCTTCCCGTTTTGCGCATTACCTGAAGGTGATTATGCGCGACAAGGTCGGCAGCTTTATGAGCCGCGATGATGTTGAGAGTTACCTCAATAACTGGATTGCTGACTATGTGTTGCTGCGCGACAGCGCGCCACAGGAGATTAAAGCGCGTTATCCGCTGCGTGAAGCACGGGTGGACGTGAGTGATGTTCCCGGCAAACCGGGCGTTTATCGCGCCGTTGTATTCCTGCGTCCGCACTTCCAGTTAGAAGAGTTGACCACCTCAATTCGTCTGGTGGCTGAACTGCCGCCGCCAGCTGCCGCTTGATTACTAAGGAGATAGACCATGGATGCGATTTTTTTAAAGCTTGACGATATCAAAGGCGAAAGCCAGGCCGATGGCTTCAAAGATCAGATAGAGATCATGTCCTACAGCCATAACGTGGCGATGCAGGTCACTAACGACGTCAGTAATACCGAACGTACTTCCGGGCGGGCGCACGTGGGTGAAATGTCGCTGACCAAGTTTGTCGATCTCGCCACGCCGGTGCTCAATGAGTATTGCTGTAGCGGGAAGGTGATCAAAGAAGCGAAGTTGACGCTCTGTCGTAACGACAATAGCGCGATGCTGCCGTTTATTGTCTATACCCTGAGTAACG
>NZ_SZWS01000064.1:62962-63172 GCF_005281245.1 Citrobacter sp. wls826 | reverse complement strand
GCACCTGAGCGTCAGCGGCGGGTCCGGCGGTAAGCCGGTAGAGACGATGTCGCTGAACTTCACCAAAATCAAATGGGAAATCACCGCCCAGAAATCGGAAGGCACCCAGCAGGGCACCAGTTCATCCGTCTGGGATATGGCGCTGAATAAGAAAGGCAGCTAATGGTGGAGCCTTTCATCCCGGTTGCGCTATTCGACAGGCTGCTGGAT
>NZ_SZWS01000064.1:58550-62894 GCF_005281245.1 Citrobacter sp. wls826 | reverse complement strand
GCCGGGAGTTGAATCGATTATTCAACTCCCGAGCCCCTGCGGATGATGACGCACTACCGCTGTTGCTTAGCTGGGGCGTCCCGGAATGGCACGGATGTAACGCGGGCGATGAGCGGGTGCTTAACTGGTATTGTCGCCAGCTACGCGCAGCCATTTTACGCAACGAGCCGCGGATTCAGGCGCTAACTGTCAGCGTGAAAGATGCGCATCATCAGACGCTGGCGCTGCATCTCGAGGTGATGTTGTGGCACGACGACGATCCGCTGACGCTGGATCTAACGTATCTGCACGGCAGCTGGCGATGACTATCGCAGGAGAAGATCAATGGACGATCGATTGCTGGAAGACTATTTGCAGGAGTTGAGATGGTTGCGTACCGCCAGCGGCGAGTTCGCCCGGCGGCACCCGCACGTTGCCTCTCGTCTGCGGCTGAGCGAATTTGATTGCCCGGATCCCCACGTTGAAAGGCTTTTAGAAGGTTTCGCCCTGCAAAGCGCCAAATTGCATCAGCGCCTTGATGATGGTTTTGGTGAACTGTGTGAATCGCTGCTGGAGCAGCTCTCACCTCATTCGATACGCCCTTTCCCTTCCACAGCTACCGCCAGTTTTACTGCGGATCCGCTGGCAGGTGATTTGAGTCAGGGTTACGCCCTTCCTGCCGGAACGCCGCTTTACGCGTTAACGCAAAGCGGTAAAACGATCTGGTGGCGTACCGCGCTGGCGCAAACGCTGTGGCCTATTGAGATTGACGATGTTACCTGGTGCGATGCGGCGCAGGCCCGGCAATTAACCGGGCTGACGAGGGCGCGCGGCGCATTGCTTATTCAGCTACGTTGTCTGCCGCCACATCAGTTTTCGACGTTGGCGGTTACACAGTTACGCATTCATCTCAGCGGTTCGCCGCAAATCAACGCCACGCTATTTGATTTGTTGTACGCCCATGTCATTGGGCCGCTGCGCCCACATCCCATTGGCCTGCTGAATGCCGAAAAGATTTTGCCCTGCGAACCGGGCGTAGAGTCCAGCGTGCTGGCGCTCAGTGCCTGGATGAACAGCCCGCAGGCGCTGATGTATTTCGATTTGCCGCTGCCGCCTTCGGGGGAGGGCGACGGCATGATCTTGTGTATTCCTTTCGATCGCGCTCCGCCGGGGGCGCAGCATATTCACTCGGGTGATATTCGTTTGGGGTGTGTGCCTATCGTTAACCTGTTCACCCGGACCTCTGAGCCGCTGATCGCCGGGCATATTCGCAGCGAGCATCGGCTGGTGGCCGATCATCATGATCAACATGTACAGATCTACCGTGTACAGACGCTGTGGATGAGCCGCCGTGAAGAAGCCTGGCGCGTGCCCGCATATTATTCCGCTCACGGGCATAGCGAGTCCCGCTGGTTCTGGCATGCACGACGCAACCGCCAGCAGGGCAATGCGTTGTGGTTAACGCTGGTGGACAGCCGTTTCGACCCGTTTGCGCCGGATGAAGAAGCGAGCCTGACGGCGACGCTCTGGTGCAGCAACGGTGAGCAGGCCGCACTGCTTTGTGCGGGAACGCCACTAACCTTTGAAGTACCCGGCCCGGTTGCGCAGGTGCATTTACTGGGAACGCCGACCACGCCTTCAGCGCCTGCGTTGCAGCGAGATGCACGCTGGAAACTGCTCTCAACGCTTGCGCTCAACCATCTCTTATTGAACGAAGGTCAGAGCGCGCTGGACTCGCTGAAAGAACTGCTGGCCCTGTATGCCCCTTCCTCTGCGTCACCCGCTGTCTGGCAGCAGATCAATGGCATCCGCGAGATGTGTTGCCAACGGGTGAGTGAGCATCGGGGGCGGGATGCCTGGCGCGGCTGGCATAACGGTATCAAGGTGACGCTGGAACTCGATCCACAAGCCTTTACTGGAAGCAGCCGACTGTTGTTTGCGGGCGTTATTGCCCGTTTTCTGGCGCGTAATGCCACCGCAAACTGCTTTATCCACACGATATTGCAAGACGAAGGAGAGGAGCTGTCGCTATGGACAGACGTCGAACAGACCACGCTGATAGCGTAATCGCCCAGCTTAAGGCCGAGCCGTGGCGCTTCTCGCTGGAGCAGTGTGTCCGCATCCTGGAAGCGGCGGGTGAGACGCCCGAACTGCGGGGCGATCTGGGGCTGGCATTTAGCCCAGCGGAAGTCAGTTCGCTGAACGAAGACGTTGTGCAGGTGCGTAGCCTCGGGCCAGGGGGGGCGGATGGCGTATTGCCCTACGGCTGGCTGGAATGGCTACAGCAGGCGACGCAGGATAAAAACAGCGCACTGCAGGATTTTATCTTTATGTTTCAACAGCGCTTTCTTCAACATCACTACCGTAGCCTGAGCCTGCATCGGCTGGCCAGGCCTTACGCCAGGCGAGAAGATGCGCCGGGGCTTTCGGTAATACGGGCGCTGTGTGGTTTCAGGCTCGACGCCATGGAAAAGTATGAATCTGCGCAGGTACAGAGTCTGCTGATGCAATGCGGCAACCTGCCTAATCGCAGGCGTTCTACGGCTGGATTTGTGGCGCTGGTTGAGGCCGTACTGAACGTCACCGTGCATGTCGAAGAGTTTGTCGGCCGCTGGCAGCCTTTGCCACAGGCATCAATAAGCCGGACGCGATGTCGGCTGGGGCGCAATAGCGTCGCCGGTCGGCGAATATGGAATCAGCATGCGGCGCTACGGGTGCATCTGCGTGCTAAAAACGCTACGCAGTGGCGCGAATTTTTACCCGGCAGTCAGGGTTTTCTCCAGCTCAGTAAGTTAGCGGAAATCTGGTTTGGCGCGGGAATAACGCAGGAATTGATGATGCGCGCAACCCTGACGCTGGATCATCGCTTAACCCGCACAGCGCCGCCGCGTCTGGGCTATACCGCGCAACTGGCAGGGCGCAAGCCCGCCATGTTCCATTGCCAACAGCATCTTGAGGAGAACAGTAAATGGATTTGAAAGCGCTGGTAAAACGACTGAACCCCATTTGTTTTCGTGCGCTGGAACAGGCCGCCGAACGCAGCCGGGCGCAGGGACACTGGTTCGTTGAGCCGGAGCATATGCTGCTGGCTTTACTGGATGATGAACACTGTGATTTAGCGTATTGCCTGAGCAACGCGGCTATCTCCACCGATACGTTACGTGAAGAGATCCAGCGTGCTCAGGCGCAGTTCAAAGCGGGCTGTACGCGGATGCCGGTGTTTTCCGTACAACTGATAGAGCTACTGGAAGGGGCGATTTTGCAGGCGACATTCCAGCGTATTCCTCTGGTTCGTTCGGCCTTATTGCTCCTGACCTTACTCACCCGAGAACGGCTGCGTACCCAGTTGGCGCAGGGAATGCCACTGTTGTTACAGCTTCCGGCTGCGGAGCTGGAAAGCCAGTGGCAGACCTGGTGTCGCAACTCCGTTGAGGAGGCTGCAGACCCTGACAATGGAGAATCCCCGAAGCGTGAAGGCGGGGTACTGGATCAATATACGCACGATCTGACTCGTGACGCGCGGGAAGGGCGGATCGATCCGATCATCGGGCGCGACGCGGAGATCCGCCAGTGTATCGACATCCTGCTGCGTCGCAGGCAAAACAACCCGATTCTGGTGGGGGCGCCAGGTGTGGGCAAAACCGCCGTTGCCGAAGGGCTGGCGCGACGCATTGCCGAAGCCAGCGTGCCGCCGCCGTTGCGTGATGTCGCTCTGCTGGCTCTCGATCTTGGCTTGTTGCAGGCGGGAGCGGGCGTGAAAGGCGAGTTTGAACAGCGTTTGCGCGGCGTAATCGACGCGGTAAAAAAATCCCCGCAGCCGATCATTTTATTTATCGACGAAGCCCACACGCTGATAGGCGCGGGCGGTGCCGAGGGGGGCAGTGATGCCGCCAACCTGCTGAAACCGGCGCTGGCGCGTGGGGAACTGCGCACCATCGCCGCCACCACATGGCAGGAGTACAAAAAATATTTCGAGAAAGATCCGGCGCTGGACCGACGTTTTCAGCGTATCCAGATTGAAGAGCCGGACGAGAACAGCGCGGTGGTGATGCTGCGGGCGGTGGCCGACAAGCTCGAGGCACACCACGGCGTGCAGATCCTCGATACCGCGATTCGCGAGGCTGTGCGCCTGTCCCAGCGTTACATTTCCGGGCGTCAATTGCCGGACAAAGCCATCAGCGTGCTTGATACTGCCTGTGCAAGAGTGGCGCTGGCGCAGCATGATGTGCCGCCCGCGCTTGAAGAAATTCGTCAGCAGCAGGCGGCGATCGAAGAAGAGAGTGAACGTCTGTATCGCGAGCTGCTGGTCGGCGTCGATCATCACGACCGACTGTGTGAACTGGAGGTGCAGGCGGAAAAACTCCA
>NZ_SZWS01000064.1:55095-58475 GCF_005281245.1 Citrobacter sp. wls826 | reverse complement strand
CCCCAGCGGGTCGGTGAGCTACTGGCCGCCCGTCAACGGATGCTGGATCTCAGCGAACGGCTGGACGATGACGAGGAACTGGAGCAAGAACTGGTGGAGTGCGCGGCGCTGATCGGCAAACTGGAAACCGCCGCTGCGCAACTGCGCGACGAAGTGCCGCTGGTGCCGGACTGCGTGGATACTGCCACGGTAGCGGCGGTGATTGGCGGCTGGACCGGTATCCCTATCGGCCAGATGCTGACCGACGAAGCCCACGCCCTGCGCACGTTGGTTGAGCGAATGAGCGAGCGGGTGATGGGGCAGCAGGCGGCGCTGGAGACTATCGCCCAGCGTTTACGTGCTTATCGCAGCGGTCTGACCGACCCGCAAAAGCCGGTCGGCGTGTTCCTGCTGGTGGGGCCAACCGGTGTGGGCAAAACCGAAACCGCCTATGCGCTGGCGGATGCCCTGTACGGCGGCGAACGTAATCTGATCACCATTAATCTGTCTGAATATCAGGAGGCGCACACCGTCAGCCAGCTGAAAGGCGCGCCGCCGGGCTACGTGGGTTATGGCAGCGGCGGGGCATTAACCGAAGCGGTGCGCCGTCGCCCCTATTCCGTGGTGCTGCTCGACGAAATTGAAAAAGCGCACCCGGACGTGCTGGAGGCGTTTTATAACGTCTTCGACAAAGGGGTGATGGAGGACGGCACCGGATTAATTGTCGATTTCAAAAATACGGTGATGCTGGCGACCAGCAACGTCGGTGCGGAATTAATTCTGGAAACGCCTGCGTGTGAATTAAACGGAGAGCGGTTTAACGAGGCATTGCGCGAGGAGTTGTTAACCCATTTCCGCCCGGCTTTTTTAGCGCGGATGACCACGGTGGCCTATCGCGCGTTAGATGAAGAAATATTGAAGGGAATTGTGTTGGCTAAATTGGAAAAGTTATCACAGAGATATTTTGTGGCGACGGGGGATAAATTAAATATGGAGGATGGATTGGTGGAAAGAGTGATGGAGAAATGTAAGGGCGTGGGGGCCAGAGATGTTGAGAATCTGGTGGTTGGGGAAGTGATGAGATAATACTTTGTATAATTTAAATTAAAATTTATCTGGATGAGAAATATGTTTAGAAACAGAGTGCTATTTAGAGCTGATTTGCGTGGCCCCGAGGTGATTTTTGAAGAAGGATTTCATCCCAGATATACTGGCGGGATTATAGTTCATCCTGGCGGGCAAGCTACAGGTGGTATTTCTACAACGAAAGAGCTACTAATTGCAATGGATTATGCAGCTCGTTATGGTGGCTATGTGTATGCGGTTGTAGCTTCAGGGGTAGATATATTGGAATGGCTGTATCAGCATCATGCTACGCAGGGAGCAAAGGCGAATGCTATGACACAAATGGAGATTCATTGTAATTATATTGAGGCAAATAAGATAGCATTTGCAAGAAAAGCTATTTTAGTTGATGGAAAGTTAAGCTTTAGTGATTTGCTAATTACTAATCGTATGTGCATTTACCCTCCGGAGGACCTTATTAGAGTTAGAGAGCTTTTTTTATTGGACGGGCAGTTTGATAAATCTCTTTATCAGTGAATATATGAAGAATTTTTGTTTATTACAAATGTTTAATATGACTGAAATTATATAATAAGGACTCTCCCATGCCCAACACCACCATTATCAAACTCACCGCTCCGGTCCTTACCGCCACCACCGCGCACACCGACTTCCAACTTAACGGCCTGACCATCGTCACCATCGCAGGAACCACCTCCGCGCCGTTAACCTGACAACGAACCACACATCATGGTTATAAGCATCATTAATGATGCTTATAAAGGTGCTTTTAATGGTCTATACTAAAACCTCATTAACGAGGAAAACACCATGCCATTTCATATCCTGACCAAAACCGCTGCCAGTATCACCGACCTGAAACGTAACCCAATGGGGACAGTCAACGCCGGGGAGGGTGAAGCGGTGGCGATTCTGAACCGCAATGAGCCAGCGTTTTACTGCGTGCCGCCTGCGGTTTATGCGTATCTGCTGGAGCTGGCAGAAGACGCCGAGCTGAACCGTATCGCCGACGAACGTGAAGATGGAAAGCGAATAAAGGTGTCTTTAAATGACCTATAACCTGGAGTTTTTAGATATTGCGCTCAAGGAGTGGCGCAAGCTTTCCCCTGCATTACGCGAGCAGTTCAAAAAGAAACTGGCGGAGCGGCTGGAAAATCCCCATGTCCCTGCCGCCCGCCTTTCCGGCAAATTACACCGTTACAAAATCAAGCTTCGCAGTGCCGGGTATCGTCTGGTCTATCAGGTCGAGGACGAGCAGGTTGTCGTTCTTGTGATCGCAGTGGGCAGACGTGATGGTGATGAGGTTTATCATCAGGCTAACCGGCGCTAGCGCTATCGTTGAAAAAGGAATTTCCCCATGCCAGATACCACCATTATCACACTCACCGCCCCAGCCCTGACCGGCCTTACCGCCGCCACTGTGCACACCGATTCCCAACTTAACAGTTTGACCACCGCGACCGTCGCGGGAACCACCTCCGCGCCGTTGACTCTCGATACTGCGCTGGCGACCCATCTGACCGCCACCATCAACAGCGCCGACTACGACGGATTGATTGCCGAGGCGCACCAGCTTCCGGCGACCGGTAACGCCGATCGCTACCAGTTTGTGCTGCGCCCGTGGCTGTGGTGGCTGACGCTTGCCAGCAATAACCGCGTGTTTCAGAACCTCAGCGCGCAGGAGATCGTCGAGAAGGTGTTTAAGGATGCCGGGTTTACCGACTATCAGTTCAAACTCAAAACCAAATCAGAAAAGCGCGAATACTGCCTGCAATACAACGAAAGCGATTTTAATTTTGTCTCGCGGCTGCTGGAGCTGGAGGGGATCTTCTGGTTCTTCACCCATAAGGAAGGCAAACACACGCTGGTGCTGGCGGATGATAACAGCGCCTTCCCGCCGATAGCGGGTGAGAAAAAGGTCAAGTATCAGGCGGCACAGAGCGGCGAGCGGGAAACCGGGGCGATTCGCTCGGCAGAGCTGCGTTTGCAGGCCACCGCGCAGGGCTTCCAGAGCAGCGACTATAACTACGAGCAGCCGAAAGCGGCGCTGTTCGCGCAGGCTGGTGAGAAGAAGGGGGGTATGCAGTATCAGCATCCGGGGCGTTTTAGCGTTAAAGCCGAAGGCGACGCGCTGGCGGCGTGGAAAGTTAACGCCCTGAAGGCGCAGGCGAAACAGCTGGTCGGCGAAAGCGACTGCGCGGCGCTGACCGCCGGGCACTGGTTTACTTTGACCGATCACGATGACAAAGCATTGAACATCGACTGGCTGGTCATCGCCGTCAGCCACGAATACGACGGCGAGCGCTATCGCAACC
>NZ_SZWS01000064.1:34991-55040 GCF_005281245.1 Citrobacter sp. wls826 | reverse complement strand
TTACCGCCATCCCGAAGGCCACGCCGTACCGTCCGCTCGCCGTGACGCCGCAGCCTTTTATGCATACGCAAACAGCGGTGGTGGTGGGTAAAAGCGGAGAAGAAATCTGGACTGATAAGCTTGGTCGGGTGAAGGTGCAGTTCCCGTGGGACAGAGAGGGCAAAAACGACGAAACCAGCTCCTGCTGGCTGCGGGTCGCCACCGCCTGGAGCGGCAACGGCTTCGGCGCGCAGTTTATCCCGCGCATCGGCCAGGAAGTGGTGGTGAGCTTTATCGATGGCGACCCGGATAAGCCGCTCATTACCGGCTGTGTGTACAACGGCGCGAATGCACTGCCGTACGCACTTCCGGCGAATCAAACCCAGTCGGGCATTAAGACCAAAAGTGAAAAAGGTTTTAACGAACTGCGCTTCGACGACAAAAAAGATGCCGAGCTGCTGGCGATGCAGGCGCAGAAAGACTTCCAACTTACGGTGCTCAACGACAGCAAAACGACTATCAGCCATGACGATATTCAGAACGTCAAAAACGACCGCACACGTACCGTTGAAGAGGGCAACGAAACCGTCACCCTGAAAAAGGGTAATCGCACGGTCAAAATTGAGAAGGGCAGCGACACGCTGGAAGTAAAAGATAAACGCAGCGTGACGGTGAAAGGCGATCAGGAACACGCCATCGATGGCAATGAGACACATAAGGTAAAAGGTAACTACACGCTGAACGTCGACGGCAATCTGACGATTAAGGTCAGCGGTTCGCTTACCCTGGAGAGCGGCAAAACCCTGAAAGTGAAAAGCGGAGCGGATCTCAGCGCCAGCGCCGCATCGGGTCTGAAACTGGACGCCACCAACATCGCCAGCGAAGCCAAAGCCTCGCTGACGCAAAAAGCCGCGACGATAACCCACGAAGCAAAAGCCACGCTTACCAGCAAGGCCAGCGCCACCCAGACAGTGGACGGCGGTGGCATGTTGACCATCAAAGGCGGGATGGTGAAAATTAACTGATGCGTGAAGTGTTGGAACATCAGCAGGAGAGTACCTGCTTTCAGGCCGAGCTGACCGACGGTCTGCTGAACGGCGAAATGCGGATCGAAGAGCATGGTCGGCTGCTGTCGGTGCTGCGCTATCGGCAGGGCGCGTTGCATGGCGAGATTGAAAGCTGGCATGCCAACGGCCAGCTTGCCATGCAGCAGAGCTATCGCGATGGTCTGGCACAGGGCGTGGCGCGTTATTTTTCAGAAGAGGGGGCGCTGATACGTGAAGAGCAGTGGCTTGATGGTCAACTGCACGGTGAATGCTGCAGCTTTTATCCTTCCGGCCAGTTGCAGATACGCGAACAGTGGCGGCACGGGTTGCGTCACTCGCTCAGCGAGCAGTTTTACCCGGACGGCGCGCCAGCCCAGCGGCAATCTTATGAACAGGGAAAACAGAAGGGAGAAGTGGAGCGCTGGCTACCGGATGGGCGTGCCATTGATGCCCGTGGTAAAGCGCAATCGCGAATGAGTAAATGGACGGAGAGGCTGTGAAAAGCCTCTCCAGAGCGCGTGTTAACGCAAATGATGTACAACCTGGTTGCTGCTCCCGCGCCAGATTAGCGCCGGGTCTTTAAGATCCTGTACGTATTTGCCATCGACCAGCACGTTGATGAGATCGACAACCTGCATTTGCGCGGCATCGAGTTCATCGAGCTTGTAGCCGGTCCACACCCAGATGTCTTTTCCCGGACACTCAGCGCGAATGCGCTGCACCAGTTGCAGAATATCCGGCACGTTTTGTGGATGCAGCGGATCGCCGCCGGAGAGCGAGATCCCCTGACGGTGAATACGCGTGTCGTTCAGATCGGCAATGATCTTGTCTTCCATCTCTTTGCTAAACGGCTGGCCGGAATTGAGCCGCCAGGTGCTTTTGTTATAGCAACCGGGGCATTCATGCACGCATCCGGAAACAAACAGCGTGCAGCGGGTTCCGGGACCGTTAACGATGTCGACAGGGTAATACTGATGGTAATTCATTTGCGCTTCTCATCCGTTTATCAATTCGCGCCATAGCTGCGTTCGTGCGCCCGAGTCACTTACTTATGTAAGCTCCCCGGGACTTACTCATTTGCTGCCTTGCTATGACGTGAATTGCGTTGCGGAAATAATGGCCCGAAAAGCGTCGCATCGCCGGGCAATAAAATCGTCTAAATTAACCGATCTGCCCGTTCCCTAAATGCTTAACGCGGCGCTTCACTTCTTCCTGCTTACCGGCGTTAAACGGACGTGCGTCCGGGCTGCCTAAATAACCGCAGACGCGGCGGGTGACCGATACGCGGGCGGCGTCGTGGTTACCACATTTCGGGCAGGTAAAGCCTTTGCTGGTGCACTCAAATTCACCGGTAAAGCCGCACTCGTAGCATTCATCGATTGGCGTGTTGGTCCCGTAATAGGGCACGTGCTGATAGCTGTAATCCCAGACGTCTTCCAGCGCTTTCAGGTTGTGCTGAATATTCGGGTATTCGCCGTAGCAAATGAAGCCCCCGCTTGCCAGCGGCGGGTACGGCGCTTCGAAATCGATCTTGTCGTACGGGTTAACCTTCTTCTCCACGTCGAGGTGGAAGCTGTTGGTGTAGTAGCCTTTGTCGGTCACGCCCGGGACCACGCCAAATTCGGCGGTATCCAGACGGCAGAAACGGTCGCACAGGTTTTCACTTGGCGTGCTGTACAGGCTAAAGCCGTAGCCAGTTTCGTCTTTCCACTGATCGACCGCTTGGCGCAGGCGTTCCACAATGGCGATACCTTTGGCGCGCAGCTGCTCGCTGTCATACACATGCTTGTCGCCAAACAGCGCATTGATGGTTTCGTGAATACCGATGTAGCCCAGAGAGATGGATGCGCGACCATTTTTAAAGATTTCTGACACGTCATCGTCCGCTTTCAGACGCACGCCGCAGGCCCCTTCCATATACAGAATTGGCGCCACGCGGGCCTTCACGCCTTCCAGGCGCGCAATGCGGGTCATCAGCGCTTTACGCGCCAGCACCAGACGATCGTCAAGCAGTTTCCAGAAGGTGGCTTCATCGCCATGCGCTTCCAGCGCGATACGCGGCAGGTTGAGGCTGATAACGCCGAGGTTGTTACGTCCGTCGTGAATCTGCTCGCCGTTCTCGTTTTCCCACACGCCGAGGAAGCTGCGACAGCCCATTGGCGTTTTGAACGAGCCGGTCACTTTGACCACCTGATCGTAGTTCAGGATGTCCGGATACATACGCTTGCTCGCGCACTCCAGTGCCAGCTGCTTGATGTCGTAGTTCGGATCGCCAAACTTGTGGTTCAGACCGTCACGAATCGCGAACACCAGTTTCGGGAACACTGCGGTTTTACGATTTTTACCCAAGCCGGCAATACGGTTACGCAGAATGGACTGCTGGATCAAACGCGATTCCCAGCTGGTTCCCAGGCCAAAACCAAAGGTCACGAACGGCGTCTGACCGTTGGCGGTATGCAGGGTGTTCACTTCATACTCGAGAGACTGGAATGCGTCGTAGCACTCTTTCTCGGTACGGGAATGGGCATAACCGTCGGCGTCCGGGATCTGCCACTCTTCAGCGGTTTTACGATGTTTATTAAAGCTCTCGGTAACGAACGGCGCGAGAACTTCATCAATACGGTTAATGGTGGTGCCGCCATAAATATGGCTGGCGACCTGCGCGATAATTTGCGCGGTGACGGCGGTCGCGGTAGAGATGGATTTTGGCGGTTCAATCTCCGCGTTACCCATCTTAAAGCCCTGCGTCAGCATGCCTTTCAGGTCGATCAGCATGCAGTTAAACATTGGGAAGAACGGAGAGTAGTCGAGATCGTGATAGTGAATATCACCACGCTCGTGCGCCTGGACGACATCACGCGGCAGCAGGTGCTGACGCGCATAGTGTTTGGCAACGATACCGGCCAGCAGGTCGCGCTGGGTTGGGATCACTTTGCTGTCTTTGTTGGCATTTTCATTCAGCAGAGCAGAGTTGGTTTGCTCAACCAGACCACGAATTTCCTGGTTCAGACGGCCACGTTTTTCACGCTGGATATCACGGTCGTGGCGATATTCGATGTACGCACGGGCGAGTTGTTTGTACGGGCCAGACATTAGCTGGTTTTCTACCGCTGTCTGGATCTCGTTGATATCGACCTTGCTGCGCTCATTCATCTGGCTACTAACGACTTCTGCGACGGTGGCACAGTAATCTGCGTCATCGACTCCCGCTGCTTTAGCTGCACGCAGAATGGCTTCTTTGATGCGCTCTGATTTAAACGGCACTTTACAGCCATCTCGTTTCATCACATGCGGTGTCATGATCACTCCATATTTATAAGAACAGGTTATCCACAGAGGTTGGGGAGGCCATCAGGGCTTTATTCATCTCTATTGCCAATGACTTCCCGCAATCCTGACCCACTTTATCCACAATTCCACCGTGAAGCGGTGCACTGTAGTTGTAGCAATTGTAGTCGATTAATACAACATATTGGGTCGGCGTGCATTTTAAGTTCTATATGTAGTGATTTGCATCAAGGATGTTTACGATTTATTTGATGTAGCGCAAAGTAAAAATCGGAGCGTACAGATGACGGGCACTACAGCTGATTGTAAATTGTGGGCAGAAAATTCTGATTAATTATTCAACAAAAACAGAAAGGTATAGCCGGGCAGGCATCAGCTGCCCGGAATACGCTATTACGACAGCGACTGCACCCAGTGGATACCTGCGTTAATGAAGGCAGCTGAGGCGACGAGACCCAGAATGAGCGGTACAAGACGATGACTTTTCACGCGGTTTTCTGGTGTTTCCTCGGCTGGCGTAGCGCCAGGCGAGAGCAGCGTCAGTACCTCTTCGGCTGATGTAGCGTTAAGCATGGCGCTTCGCATCTCATCTTCAACCAGCGACGAGGTAAGCTGGGTTAATAGTTGCATATGCGTGGTGCCTGCTTCCGTGGGCGGGATCGCCAGCAGGAACACTAACCGTACGGTTTCTGGCCCTTCAAGACCGGGCCACAGTATTGGCTCGGGAAAGAGGGCGACGCAGAACGACGCCTGCACGACGGACTCACATTTTCCATGAGGGACGGCCAGTTCTTCTCCCAGCGCGGTCGGTCCTTCTTTTTCACGGCGCAGAACGCTGTCAATAAAAGCGTCTTTATGGGTAATGAGTCCGCATTCGAACAGTGCCGAAGACATATGCCGGATGATCGCATCGGGAGAAGATTGCGGCGGATCGATAAAAATGAGTTCAGAGCGAGTCAGTGCTGACAGTTCCATGTTATGCCTCCGATTGCGTTGTGGTACGGATCCAGACGGTTTGCCAGCCCGTTAGCTCGCAAATGCCGTTAAAGGCTTTTCCCGACAAAAGATCTATTCCTCCGATGGGGAGAGAAAGTGATTGTGGGAGACCGGTGACATTTACCACGCAGTACACCGTTTCCCCCTCTGTCGAATGGTGGCGTTCAACACCAAAAAGCGCATCAGGTAGTTCAAGAACGCGCTGTGTGGCGAAAGGTGAAAAAGCCGGATGTTGCTTACGTATACGCAGTAAGTTCGTCAATGCGGCATAGATCCTGGCCTGTTTTGACTCAGGCGTAATAAGTGTGTTGTGAAGGGTGGAAAAATCCAGCTTTTCACGGTTAATGCGGCGATTTATCCCTGACGCGTTCAACCCTGCAATATCATTTTCGCTACCGAGAAGGCTGTGGTAGTAAATTGCAGGTACTCCCCGCAACATAAAGAGGATGGCGTGAGCGGCGGCAAATCTGGCGACCTGCGTGTCGGGAGCTTCTCCCGGTTCGCTCAACGCACTCAGAAAGTTAATATTCATCTCGTACGGCGACTGGCTGCCGTCCGGATTGGTGCGCCAGGAAATACGCCCTTGCTTGCGCTCCACTTCACTGACCAGAAACGTTTTTTCTTCCGTAGAGAGAATATTTTCAACGGGTCGCAATCCGATGCCGTCGTGGCTGGCGAGGAAATTGAAAAACGTGGTGTTGTCAGGAAAGGTGTCCTGCTCCAGCCTTTGCGCCCACTGGCGTAGCCAGCGTGCATTGCCACGCAGGAAGGCGTGCAGCGTCAGCGGCGGTAACGGGAATTGATACACCATATGAGCCTCATCCCCGCAGCCCAGATAGCTGATATTTTCCTGATGTGGCACATTGGTTTCGGTAATCAACAGGCAGTCAGGCCAGATCTCTTCCAGAATCGCCCGCCAGAGTTTGATGATCAGATGAGTTTGCGGTAGATGAATACAGCGGCTGTTTTTCTCTTTCCACAAAAAACCTACGGCATCGAGTCGAATCGCCCGAGCGCCACGGGAGGCATATTCCAGAAGAATATCAATACTTTCCAGTAAAACATCAGGTTCACGAAAATTGAGATCGATCTGATCGGCGCTGAATGTGGTCCAGATGTGTGCTGTTTCCCCTGTTGCTCGCTTGAAAGGGGTGAGCAGCGGCAGCGTCCTGGGACGCGTCACCTGGTGGTAGTCGTCATCCGGATCGGCGTTAATAAAGTAGTTTTGATAGCGTGGCTCACCGCGCAGATAGCCCTGGAACCAACGGCTTTGCTGTGAAATATGGTTTATCACAAAATCGAACATTAGATTGAAGTCGCCCGCCAGCGCGGCAATATCTGACCACTGCCCAAGATTGGGATCAACCTGTCGGTAATCCACCACGCTGAAACCGTCATCGGAAGTCCAGGGGAACATCGGCAGCAGGTGAATGTCACTGATCGTCCCCTTCAACCACAGTTTTGCAAACTGGTGGAGAATCGACAGGGGATTTGCCCCTTGCGCGCTGATGCTATCGCCATAGGCGATCATCCAGATACGGCTTTGATCTAACGCAGCTGCTGTTGGCGTTTTCGGTTTCCAGCGTTGAGCAAGTTGCTCGATTTTTGCGGCGATTTCCTGATGATCTGCATGCGGGTAGAGCTGTGTCAGCGTCTCGCGGATAAATGCTTTATGTGGGGAGATATTCATACTTTTACGTCACGCTCCGGCAGTGAGAAAAGAAAATCGCATGTAGCGAAAGGCGCAATTTCGCGGCAGCATTCAACGGATTCTTCCAGATAGTTAATCTGCGGTATCTGTTGCAGTAATGGCGGAAGTTCAACAGGATGCTCACCGGCATTGAAAATACGTAATATTGTTCCATTTATCGTCTGGGCGTGTGGCAGCGCCGAAAGGATGAGCGGTTCAGGCAGCGTTAGCAGGCTGCAGGTCTCTGGCAGGGAACGCGGCGTGAAATTAAGCGTGAAGCGCTCCAGACGGTTGTCCAGCGTGTTTAGCTTCTGGTTCTGCCAGCTGAAAGGCTGGCGTAACGCTCGAGCCTCAAGGCGACGTAATGTCATATGATCGGCTCGTTTGGCGAGAGATAACGTCAGGCTAAAATGTAGGAGCTTGTGGAGCTGAGCCTCTGGCGTGTAAATAACGGTGTTATTGATGCCGGAAGCGCGTCCGGGTCGCCATGCCAGGTCGTCACGTCCCAGAACGCCAGTCGATTTGAAGAGCGTCAGCGCCACCTGCGATGTTGTATTTTGCAGGATCTGATACTCCTTCATACCCAGACTGTTAACGATCAGCGCGCTGTCGTTTTCCGCAATAGCAATAATGCCCTCGCTGGTTTCGATATCGACAGGTTTCTCACGATAGTTTTGCTGCCAGTTCGCAGGGGCGTCGGCAATGGGGCGGTGAATAATGCCGAAAGGCTGCGAAGCTATTGATTCGTGGGTGTGAATATCGCTGTTGATCAGCAGGCGCAGGCGGTGGTCGCAAACGTTGTTTTCCAGGCGGGTATCAATAAAAAGATGGGCTTCTCCCTGACGGAGTTCGCAAACCACCTGTACCAGGCACTCTTGTGGCGCGCGTTGACTTAATGAATAAGGCAGGTTGAGCGTGATGCCCAACGTTAAGCGCTCAACGTGCTGGCTCTTTTCACAGGCATCAAGCGTGAAGTGATTGAACTTTTGCGGGATATCACCTTCCAGCGGCGAAAAATCATAGCTATCGCCTGCATCCGCACAATCTTCGAAAGTTAGCAGATCGGAGATAGTCCTGCCGGTACGCTTATCCCGCAGCGTCAGCGTTCCGCCAGCAAGCGTTAGCCGGTAGTGGTCATTTTCAATGTAGTTTTCAGCACAAGGACGTAGCGTAGAAACCGCGCATGCGCCCTCGCGAACGCTGATATTAATATAACCCAGCGCGGGCAGTGCCTGCGTATCGATAGCGACCTGCGAGCGGTAATAGGGCGGTAGCTCAACCTCTTTTTCTCCCTGCGGCGTAACCTGAATCACGCGTCCACCGGAAAGCTCTGTTTGTTCAAGAATGCTATATGAAAGAGTCCGCCCACCAGCGCAGAGTTCAAGGGATGACGCGCTGGTATATAGCGTGGCGTTGACAATCCCGGACCAGGGCGTCGCGCCAGGGTTCACCACAAAGAGATCGTTCTCCTGACTGCTGGCAATGGCCAGTTCTTTGATAACCAGATTCCACAGGCTTTGGCTGAGCTGATCCGTTTGTTCCAGTCGATGCAGAATATCCCGGTTGGTGGCATCGCTGTTGCATCCGCCGATAGAGTCATGGGCATGGTTGCGTAACAGGTTTTTCCAGATTTGATCAACCCACTGGAGGTTGACGTCAATATCATGATGGCGGGCCAACGCGATTGTCGGTTCCAGCTTGCTCAACAAAAATTGTTCGACATCGTAATTTATCTTTTTAATGTCGTAGCGAACGGAGCCGATGGTTTTGTGGATCCGGGTATAGCGCGGGGATTTCAGTTCTCCCTGCCAGCAGGTAAATCCATCGGCTTGCTGACGAAGCGTATCAACATACGCCTCCAGCGACGAGATATGGAACCGATCGCCTTCAGATGAGCGTTCGCTGACCGTCTGCAGAATCTCTGGCAGCAGGGGATCAATATTGACCTGATCGCCACCGCAGGGCAGGAGTAAGTCATGCAGACCGGAGCGTTGGCGGATGAGATTCACCATCGGAAAGATTTTTTCTTGCAGGTGGGCATCGTCCGGCTGAATATTTTTGGCCGCCCCGTAGCCAAACGGCATTGCGCAGGCGATGACCTGCGAACCTGACGGCGCTCGCCAGATAAACTGGCTTTGTGCAACCTGCGTGTCATGATCAATACCGCGCCAGAACACGATGTTATCCAGATTGCATCCGCGAAGCAGCGTCGGAAGCTGGCTGTTATGACCAAAGGTATCGGGGAGATAGCCCACCATCATGGCGTGGCCCAGTTTACGCGCGGACAGTATGCCGTACTTCAGGTTGCGGATAATCGATTCGCCGTGAACGTTAAACGTATCCGTCTGGGTGTACCACGGGCCAATATAAAGCCGCTTGTTTTTGACGAGTTGCTTCAGGCGGTCAGCATATTGCGGATTGACGGCCAGAAAATCCTCAACAACCGCGGTTTGTCCGTCGAAATGGTAACAGGTGTAATCGGCGTTACGTTCTAATGTGTCGATAACATCGGCAAAATTTCGTGATGCCAGGATATTGCTGTCCTGTAGTGTGAAATACCACTCTTGATCCCAGTGCGTGTGGGCGATGACATGGATATGACTCATTTTACTTTCCTGAATTTGTTGCCAGTTTCGGGCTGAAGAAAAGCACGCCCAACGCGCACACCAGAGAGCCTGCGAAAACGCTGATCAGATAACCCGTAACGTTGGTAGCTAGCGGCCATCCCCAAATAGCGGGCAGCGGTAAGGATTGTTTGACGCCTAACGTTGTAGCAATCAGTGCGCCAGACATCGCGCCGACCATAAAGACGGGAATCAGGCGTGGGTTTTTCAGAATAAAGGGGATCGCCCCTTCGGAAATGCCAATGAATCCCAGTAGTAGCGAGGTGCTACCGATGGTTTTTTCTTCACTATTGAACACATCAGGAAGACCGAAGCGGTTATTGAGCAATGCGGCAATGCCGACGCCGATTGAAGGGATGACGATAGCCAACTCTCTGGCCGTTAGATCGAAGGTCTCGCTCACGCCGTTAAGTCCCAGCGCCACCGATCCCGCCGCTTTGTTAATTGGTCCGCCGAGGTCGAAAGCGGTACCTGCTGCGATCATCAGAGAATAAAAATTGCGTCCGGAGTCCCCGGCGGAAGTAAAAAAGGTCACCATCGCCTGATTCAGTGCGCCAAAAATGGGGTTAATCAGATACTGCATCACAATAACCAGCGTGATACCGGTGCACAGTGGCACGATCAACATGGTTTTGATGGTAGTGATTTGCTGGCGTACTTTTATCGTATCGTTAAGCCATTGCACCAGGTGGCCGACAAAAAAGCCGATAGCGATTGCACCAAAAAATCCCGAAGGCATAAAACCTTCGAGATTAAAAAAGCGCTTGTAGACTTCGTCAGACATAATTCCGCCGATAAGGCCGGGTATCAGCGCAGGTTTCCCGGCAATCGAAAAGGCGAGATACATAGCGAATACTGGGTACATGAACTTGATAACCATAAAGCCCAGTTTATCCAGCACCTCAAACGGCGTACCGGCGATGGGGATAAATTGCCCGGTTATTTTAGCCACCGCCATGAGCAACCCGCCCAGAACGACGACAGGCAACATATAGCTGATTGCCGCCATAATATGGCCAATAAATATTTGCCATGCGGAACGACGCTCTTCCGATTCGTCAGTTATTTGGGTGGATCCTTTGCTTAAGGCTAGCGCCTGGCGAATATAGCGCTCGGTATTTTTAATCAGTTCCTGTGTACGAATTTTAAGATGTTGCGTGTTTTCGAATCGTTCAGCATCCTGGATGGGAACGTCTGTTGCCAGTATGACAGCGTCAGCGCTGGCGATATCTTGCCGGGAAAGCTTATTTTTGACTCCGTCGCTTCCTTGTGTTTCTACTTTAACGTTAAAGCCATTTTCTTTCGCCCATGTGACAATTTTGTTGGCCGCCATAAATGTATGGGCGATACCTGTAGGGCATGCCGTTACTGCAACAATTTTTAGTTTTGTCATTGTGAAATCTCTGAAAATAGGACTGCGAAAATTATAAAGAGAATTAAACAAACCAATAAACGTTTGGTGATACTTATTGCGTATGGACATACCTGTATCATGATAGTGTGATTCGTATTGCAGTGTCTGGCCTAGGATACGGGTATGATTATTCTATCTGTAGTTAAAGAGTGCTATTTCATGAATTCTTTTCAAGGTAGTGAAAGATTAATATTTGAATATATACAGTGTCATGCACATGAAATTTCTGGCATTTCCGCTAAAGTGATTGCTACCGAGACCTTCACTACGACGACGTCCGTGAATCGGGTGTGTAAGAAAATGGGGTATCAAAGCTATACGGAACTACGCTATAAATTTTCACGAGACCGACGCGTTGCCGAGCCGGTAAAATATAGTATTGGCAACGAAAAAGAAGAAGTAATTATACAATTGTGTAACCAGTTGAGTAATTCAAGTCATATATTTTTATATTCACGTGGTGCATCGCTGACCAGTTTGAATTACCTTTCTCGTTTTCTCTCACTGGCGAGTCTGCCCCATTTAATTCTCAATGATATTCATCAGCTTACTCGGGTCTCCCGAGGAACACTGGTGTTGATCAGTAAATCGGGAGAAACCGCTTCTTTAGTTGAAATGGCAAGAAATGCGTTGCGTAAAGGGCTAAAAATAATTGCGATTACCAGAAGAGAATCTTCGTTAGCGGCGCTGGCTACTTTGTGTTGGCCCCTCGACATTGATATCGATGCGATTTCCTTGTATCAACGGGAAGGCCAACTGGAGCTGCTGACCGTTGTTGACCGCATCGGTTGCTATTTGTTGCAACACGATGCGGCGTAAAACATCAGAGTTGCTTAACGATGCCCAGACGCACGGCATAATCATTTTCATGATTTCCGTTGTCATTGATGTAGGTTTTATCAAGAGACACTAGCTCAACATACGGCGTCCAACCATCGTCCAGTTTATAATTGAATGCCACGGTATGTTCCCAGTACGTATCATCACCCGTTCCCTGGTCGACCCCGTCCTGCCAGCGGAAACGGGGATTATAAGACATACCAAACTTGCCAATATTATAAGCAAACCAGATATCGAATTGGTGAGATTCGCGGCGGGTATACCCGCTGCCGTCTAATTCTCTGTCACTGTGTGAGTCATTTACGGTGTTATAACGATAACGAGCGGAGAGATTAATCCCATTGTCAAAAGATTTCCATCCCTGAATAAAAGGGCGGTAATGTGTGTTGCTGGTGGTAAATACCGTAACTAAGCCTGGTGCAATAGCATAACCGTCACCTAAGTCAAAACGCCAGCGTGTTTCTATTTCTTGAGCAGCTTCAGTAACACCTTTATCATCGGGGTCGTTACGATCGGTATCGCCAAAAAATGTGTCATTGTGATTTTGTGCAGCTTCAACAGAAAAATAAAAACCATTATCAGCTTGATGCATGACCTTAATTCTTGAATCATTAACGTCAGAGTTAGTGTTATGACCAAAACGTAAATCAACAGCAGTATTCCCACACCATCCCTGGCTGCTAATCAGTAATGCTGAAAGAGTACATGTCCTAATAAGTTTTTTCATAATATCCTGCCGGGTTATATAATAAGAGGCAGGTGTATTTTTGTTTTATTCTCCAGCACTTGTAAATTTTATCATGGTACATTTCAGGTATCGCTATACGTCACACCTGGATTGCATAATAAAAGATACGGATAAAGATGCTTATCCGTATCTTTGCGGCGTTACTTTTGCAACCACCAGACGGCTTCAAAAGGACGTAGCGTCATGTCTGCGGGTTGGCTGGCGACCTCGGCATAGTTGTGCATCAGCACCTGCCAGTTGCCGTCGGTCTGGGTCGGCTGCCAGCTCTGGAAGGTATCGCTCAGATTAGCAATGACCAGCAATCGCTGTCCTTGCCATTCACGTTGATAGCACCACAGATGCGGGCTGTCCGGTAGCAGATCCTGATAGTCGCCCCAGGTGATAACCGGCTCTGCTTTACGCAATGCGATCAGCTTCTGATAGGTATAGAACACCGAGTCGGTATCGCACAGCGCTGCCGCCACGTTGATATCCGCTGCGTTGTCGCACAGATTGATCCACGGTTCACCCTCAGTAAAGCCCGCGTGTTTGCTGGCATCCCACTGCATCGGCGTGCGGCTGTTATCGCGCGATTTACAGGCGAGGATCGCCAGCAGCTCTTGCGCATCGAGCCCCTGGCCGTTCAGGGCGGCAAACATGTTATGGCTTTCCACATCGCGATAATCGGTAATCTGGCGGAAGTGCGGATTGGTCATGCCGATCTCTTCACCCTGGTAGATGTAGGGCGTGCCCTGCATACCGTGCAGCACCATCGCCAGCATTTTTGCGGCCGGAACGCGGTATTTACCTTCATCGCCAAAACGCGACACGATGCGTGGCTGGTCGTGGTTACACCAGAACAGCGCGTTCCAGGCCTGATTGTGCATGCCTTGTTGCCAGTGGCGGAACAGGGTTTTGAGCGCCACATAGTCGGGTTTGGCTAACGTCCACTTCTCACCGTTGGGGTAATCCACTTTCAGGTGGTGGAAGTTGAAGGTCATCGACAGTTCGCTGCCATCGAGTGCGGCGTACTGCTGGCAGTTTTCCAGCGTGGTAGAAGACATTTCGCCGACCGTCATCAGGCCGCGGGGCGTGAAGACGTCGCGATTCATTTCACGTAAAAACGCATGCGCGCGCGGGCCGTCGGTATAAAAACGCCGCCCATCGCCGTCGGGATCGCTCGGGAAGTCCTGATCTTTAGAGATAAGATTCACCACGTCGAGACGCAGTCCGTCCACGCCGCGATCGGCCCAGAACTCGCACACTTTTTTTAGCTCGGCGCGGACCGCCGGGTTCTCCCAGTTCAGGTCTGCCTGCTCCGGAGCAAAGAGGTGCAGATAGTACTGCTCGCTTTCGGCGTGCCAGCCCCAGGCGCTGCCGCCAAATTTGGAGCGCCAGTTATTCGGGAGACTGTCTGGCGTACCGTCGCGCCAGAGGTAAAACTGACGATACGGGCTGTCTTTATCCAGCGCCTCGCGAAACCAGGGGTGCTGGGTTGAAGTGTGGTTAAACACCATATCGAGAATAATACGGATGCCGCGCGCTTTCGCCTGCGCCACCAGTTCGTCAAAGTCTGCAAGCGTTCCGTAGGCCGGATCGACAGACATGTAATCCGCGACGTCGTAGCCGTTATCAACCTGCGGCGAAATATAGAACGGCGTTAGCCAGATGGCATCAACCCCCAGCGTTTGCAGATAGCCGAGGCGCTGCGTCACACCGCGTAAATCGCCGGTGCCGCTGCCGGTGGTGTCCTGAAAACTCTTGGGGTAAACCTGATAGATGACGCCGTTTTGCCACCAGTGGGGAATATTCATGGTTGTTTCCTGGAAATACGATGGGGCGCAACTGCGCCCCGAAGAAAAGTTAGACAATTTGTAGTGTGCCCATACGGTGTTTACGCTGATAAACGAATGAGGTCAGTACCATGGGGATAACAATCGCAATGACCATTGCCATGCCAAATACCTGCCAGTAAGTCGGCTGGATGGAGAGGATGCCTGGCAAACCGCCGACGCCAATTCCGTTCGCCAGCACACCGTTCAGGCCGCACAGCAGTCCGGCGAGACCGGAACCGATCATCGCGCACAGCATCGGGAAGCGGTATTTCAGGTTGATCCCGTACATGGCCGGTTCAGTGACCCCGAGATAGGCGGAGATCGCGGCAGGAACGGAGATTTCACGTTCATTGTGTTTGCGACTGGAGATGATGATCCCGACTACCGCAGAAGCCTGAGCGATATTCGACAGTGCGATCAGCGGCCATACCGGCGTACCGCCCATGCTCTGAATCATCTGCATGTCGATAGCCAGCGTGGTCTGATGCACGCCGGTTATCACCAGCGGGGCATACAGGAAGCCGAACAGCGCCGCGCCAATCGGGGCAAAGCTGCCGGTCAGCAGGTGACGGACCGCAAACGCGACACCGTCGCCGATCATGCGGCCAAACGGACCAATAAAGGCGTGCGCGAGGAACACCGCGAGGATCAACGAGCACACCGGGACGATCACCAGATACAGATAATCCGGGACGATGCGTTTCATGCGTGTTTCAATAAACCCGAGCGCCAGACCGGCCAGCAGTGCCGGAATAACCTGCGCCTGATAGCCCACTTTCTCAATGCTGAACAGGCCGAAGTTCCACACTTCCGGTACCTGTTGACCGAGTAGATAGGCGTTCATTAGCTGCGGTGAAACCAGGGTCACACCCAGCACAATACCGAGGATCGGCGTTCCGCCCATTTTCTTCACTGCTGACCAGCAGATCCCGACCGGCAGATAGAAGAAGATCGCTTCGCCAATAAGCCACAGGAAGTCGTAAAGGGTTTTCAGCGAAGGATGCATCTGCGCCAGCGTCTGCCCGTTGCTCATGGGCAGATCGCCAATCACATTACGGAACCCCAAGATCAAGCCGCCACTAATCAGCGCTGGCAGCAGCGGGAAGAAGATCTCCGCAAAATGAGAAATCAGCTGTTCGTGCCATTTCATATTCTGCCGCGCGGCTTTTTTCGCCTGCTCTTTGTCGGCGCTGGCCTGACCGGTTGTCGCCAGCAGCGCTTTGTAGTAATCGCCCACTTCGGTACCAATCACCACCTGAAACTGCCCGGCGTTGGTGAAGCAGCCTTTGACCATCGGCAACTGTTCGATCTCTTTTGGCCTGGCATTCGCAGGCTGATTCAGCACAAAACGCAGGCGAGTAATGCAGTGACTTACCGTGGCGATATTGTCGCGCCCGCCTACCAGCTCAATCAGCCGGTCGATGTCTGCTTGTTTTATTTTGCTCATGATGATGTGTGTTCCCCGTAGGCCGGATAAGACGTTTTAGCATCGCCATCTGGCAACTCTCTCGTTGCTGTGGCCAGAGTATATCGTCGATGATTTTTTAAAAATGGGAACGTTCCCGAAACGCAGCGAAGATCACAAATTAACGCTCAGAAAGCGATCAGGAGAGGGTGGAAGGAATAACGATTTGTCGTAGTTCGCTACGGCCGTTGATCTGCTCGATCAGCTGCGAGGCCGCTTGTCGTCCGGCTTCGGCATATCCTGGATCGACGGTGATAATTTCCGGATGGAGGAATTTCATCAGCGGCGTACTGCCCACGCTCGCCAGCTGTAGATTCTCAATTCGCTGCTCTTGCAGATATTTGCTGACACCAAGGGCGAGGGTGTCCGTCGCGCAGACTAAGGCAGTGGTTTCCGGGGTGATGACGTTGGCGGCCTGCTCATAACCCTGCTTCATGGCAAGACCCGGTAGCGCGGCTACAGGATGCAGTTTGTGTTTCTTACAGAACGCCAGGTAGGCTTCATGGCGGCGCTTACCGGTGGTCACGTCGCTATGGGGAACGCCAAGAAAGCTGATATGGCGATGCTCGCGATCGTATAAACGCTGCATCAGGGTGCGAATGGCGCCTTCATCGTCATAGCAGACGGAGGCAAAGCCTTTGGCATCTCTTGCCAGCAGCACCAGCGAATCCTGCCAGGAGGCGAGCATGGATTCACTTATGCCGGTAAAACCAAACAGCACCACGCCGTCAATATTGCGGCGTCTGAGCATGCCGAGATGCTCTTCAACCAGCTCGGGCGAGAACTGGCTTTCCATCATGATCGGGTCGTAACCCTGCTCATAAAAGGCGGGCAGCATGGTTTGCACGGCGAGATTTTCCGAAAGCGAGTCCAGACGCGTGACGATGATCGCCACCACCTTGTCACTTTGTCCACGCATGGCGCGAGCGGAGCGGGAAGGGGAAAAACCGTGCTGATTCATCACCGCTTCAACGCGTTCGCGGGTGCGTTCGCTCACACCGCTTTCATTGTTAAGCACACGGGAAACGGTTGATTTTCCCACACCGCTTAAGCGGGCGATGTCTTTAATTGTCAGCCGGTTTTGCATCCTGTTTTCCCGTGTTGCGTGTGAAGTTATGCCAAATAGAGAATAACTTTACTCAAGCGCAGCGCAATGGGCAAAGTCTGGTATACGTTTGGTTTAGTTTCCATGGTTTATCATACTGCCATAATTGCCACAAACCTTATGGTTTTCTGCGTATAATCCGCAGCGCAAATCATTCACTTACCGGAGGCTATATGGATCCCGATCCCACCCCTCTCCCGAGATGGAGAAACCCCCCTTTCCGGTAAGCCTGTCTTTCACTGTCTTACCGGAGCAGTAAGACAGTGACGTTCTGACGTCCCTGTTGTGATTTTAATATTGCCATCAGGTAAGGCTTTGCCACGCCTGAAGGATTTACTGCGCCTGTTGAGACTGGCGCAGAGGGACTGCCTATGTTCAAAAATATTACTCGCCAGCTATTTGCCCGGCTAAACCGCCATTTACCACATCGTTTGGTGCATCGCGATCCGTTGCCTAATGCCCAGACCGTTGCCAGCACGCCGATCCCACCATCGCTGAGCGAACATTGTCTGAAAATGGCGCTGATGGACGAAGCCGCGCTGTGGAAAACGTTTGGCGCGCACCCGGAAGGATTAAACGCCGCAGAAGTGGAAAACGCTCGCGAATTACATGGTGAGAACCAACTGCCGGCGCAGAAGCCGTCGCCGTGGTGGGTGCATCTGTGGGTCTGCTACCGTAACCCGTTTAATATTTTGTTGACCATCCTCGGTGCGATTTCCTATGCCACCGAAGATCTGTTTGCCGCTGGCGTCATTGCTCTGATGGTCGTCATCTCTACGTTACTGAATTTTGTGCAGGAGGCGCGTTCCACCAAAGCGGCAGATGCGCTGAAGGCGATGGTCAGTAACACCGCTACGGTGCTACGCGTTATCAACGAGAAAGGAGAGAACGGCTGGGTTGAACTGCCGATCGACCAGTTAGTTCCCGGCGATATCATTAAGCTGGCGGCAGGGGATATGATCCCGGCCGATCTGCGTGTGGTGCAGGCTCGTGACCTGTTCGTGGCCCAGGCTTCGCTGACCGGTGAATCGCTGCCGGTGGAGAAAGTCGCAACCAGCCGCGACCCGCAGCAAAGCAACCCGCTCGAATGCGATACCCTGTGCTTTATGGGCACCAACGTGGTGAGCGGCACGGCGCAGGCCATCGTGATTGCGACCGGAGCCAATACCTGGTTCGGGCAACTGGCGGGCCGCGTCAGCGAGCAGGAAAGCGAGCAGAATGCTTTCCAGAAAGGGATCAGTCGCGTCAGCATGCTGCTGATCCGTTTTATGCTGGTGATGGCGCCGATTGTGCTCATCATCAACGGCTATACCAAAGGCGACTGGTGGGAAGCGGCGCTGTTTGCCCTGTCTGTCGCGGTGGGGCTGACCCCGGAAATGTTGCCGATGATCGTCACCTCGACGCTGGCGCGCGGGGCGGTGAAGCTGTCAAAACAAAAGGTCATCGTCAAACACCTCGATGCTATTCAGAACTTTGGCGCGATGGATATCCTGTGTACCGATAAAACGGGCACCCTGACACAAGACAAAATTGTACTTGAGAATCATACAGATATATCTGGTAAGCCCAGCGAGCACGTCCTGCATTCTGCGTGGCTGAACAGCCATTACCAGACCGGGTTGAAGAATCTGCTGGATACGGCAGTGCTGGAAGGTGTGGACGAAGAATCAGCCCGCCAGCTCTCTACCCGCTGGCAGAAAATTGATGAGATCCCGTTTGACTTCGAACGCCGCCGCATGTCGGTGGTGGTCGCTGAAGAAACCGATGTGCATCAGCTGGTGTGCAAAGGCGCGCTGCAGGAGATCCTCAGCGTCTGCACCCAGGTGCGCTACAGCGGTGAGGTTGTCCCGTTAGATGACAACATGCTGCGTCGGGTGAAGCGCGTCACGGATACGCTGAATCGCCAGGGGCTGCGCGTGGTAGCAGTGGCGACGAAATACCTGCCAGCGCGTGAGGGCGATTACCAGCGTATTGATGAATCAGATCTGATCCTCGAAGGCTATATTGCGTTCCTCGATCCGCCGAAAGAGACCACCGCGCCAGCGCTCAAAGCCCTGAAAGCCAGCGGTATTACGGTGAAAATCCTGACTGGCGATAGCGAGCTGGTGGCGGCGAAAGTGTGTCACGAAGTGGGGCTGGATGCGGGCGATGTGGTTATCGGTAGCAACATTGAAGGGTTAAGCGACGATGAGCTGGCAACGCTGGCCCAGCGCACCACGCTGTTTGCTCGTCTGACACCGATGCACAAAGAGCGCATTGTCACGCTGCTCAAGCGCGAAGGTCATGTGGTTGGCTTTATGGGGGATGGCATTAACGATGCCCCGGCGCTGCGCGCGGCGGACATTGGTATCTCCGTTGACGGCGCGGTTGATATTGCGCGTGAAGCCGCTGATATCATCCTGCTGGAAAAGAGTCTGATGGTGCTGGAAGAAGGGGTGATCGAAGGACGCCGTACTTTTTCTAACATGCTGAAGTATATCAAAATGACGGCCAGTTCTAACTTCGGTAACGTGTTTAGCGTGCTGGTGGCGAGCGCCTTCTTACCGTTCCTGCCCATGTTGCCGCTGCACTTACTGATTCAGAACCTGCTGTACGATGTATCCCAGGTGGCGATTCCGTTTGATAACGTCGACGAAGAGCAGATCAAAAAGCCGCAGCGCTGGAATCCCAGCGAGTTGGGGCGCTTTATGATCTTCTTTGGACCAATCAGCTCGATCTTCGACATTCTGACATTTTGCCTGATGTGGTTCGTCTTCCATGCGAATACGCCAGAACATCAGACGTTGTTCCAGTCTGGCTGGTTCGTGGTAGGCCTGCTGTCGCAAACGCTGATTGTGCATATGATCCGTACCCGCCGCGTGCCGTTCATCCAAAGCCGCGCCGCATGGCCGCTGATGCTGATGACGCTGGTGGTCATGGTGGTAGGCATTGCATTACCGTTCTCGCCGCTGGCCAACTATCTGCAATTGCAGGCGCTGCCGCTGAGCTACTTCCCGTGGTTGATTGCGATTCTGGCGGGCTACATGACATTAACCCAGCT
>NZ_SZWS01000064.1:34175-34914 GCF_005281245.1 Citrobacter sp. wls826 | reverse complement strand
GTTGGCCCCTTAAAAAGCCAACGCAGCTGTAACCTGGCGCAGGAGGAATATCGGTATCGCCCGATGATTCGTGCCGCAGAAAATTCATGCGTATTATTATTTCTGTTAAAAGATAATTAATTCGATAAATGTGAATGATAAGTGAATAAATTCACGTAGAATATTGTTTTTTAATATTCATACATTAAAAATTATAATTTATAAGATATGCCTTAGCACTCCCCCTCCATTCATTCCGCAAAATATCGAGAATTAAAAAATTTACATAAAAATCTATGATTGCAACATGTTGTATTTTATGTTTTTTTTAATGATTCCTTTATTCTTATTTTTATCAATCCCAATAAAAACAATGCGTTGAGATATATATTCATGGCGGTGATTCGTTGTTATGAAATATGTCTTTGGATATACTCGCTTCTATATAAATTTATTTATATGGTGCCGCTGTATTACAGATTCGGAGAATCTGCGGCGGCGTGTTTCGTCGCTATGTCGTTTTATCTATATCATTTCGCTCACATCAGAGAGACTCACATTATGCAAAGGAAAGCTATTTCATTTTGTATTGCCCTGGCATTAAGCGGTAATACATTTGCCGCCGATCTTAACAACAACGAAGACAAAAAAAAGCAGTGTCCCGAAAATATCAGCAGCCTTTCTCAGGCTGAGCTGGCCAAACTGTCGCCGGAGTGCCAGAAAGCCACGGAAAGCGTTTTAGAGCAGGGCTGGGCATGGG
>NZ_SZWS01000064.1:33571-34057 GCF_005281245.1 Citrobacter sp. wls826 | reverse complement strand
GGACCCCGTTACACCTGATACCCCCCCCCTCCGTTTATGACAATGGCGTTACCCTTGACCGGGGCGCGAAAACCCTGACCTTTGCCTCGCTGGTGGTGAACGGCGTCACTTATACCAATACCACCTTCGCCATTACCAAGCAGGGCGACGGCTACCTGCTGACCGCGCCGGACGGCAAAACCCTGACCGTGACCAGCCTGAACGTGATGGGCAATGCGCTGGTGATGCAGGGAACGTACGGCAGTAACAACCTGTTCTGGTCGTACAACCGCGCAGGAAAGCTTACTCTTGCGGGGCCAGACACCACGGTTATTGACGGCGACGGGCAGCAGAAAACAGTTGATGGTGGCTCCACCGCAGGCGGCCCGGGTGATACCGGGACGATTATCAACGGCGATGGTAACGATATTAATGTGAATGGTGACACCGGCGCTACTGGCGGCGGCACCGGCACCGACGTGAACGGCAACGACAACACCATCAACA
>NZ_SZWS01000064.1:32826-33495 GCF_005281245.1 Citrobacter sp. wls826 | reverse complement strand
CGGCAAAAATACCGCAGACGGTGAAGGCTCCACCGGTACAGACGTGACCGGCGACGGCAACGACATCAACAACACCGGCGACAACGGCGCCACCAACGGCGGCACCGGCACAGACGTGGACGGCAACGGCAACACAGTTGATAACGGTGGCAACAACACCGCCGACGGTGCAGGCTCCACCGGTACAGACGTGACTGGCGACGGCAACGACATCAACAACACCGGTGATAACAGCGGCACCAACGGCGGCACTGGCACCGGCGTGGACGGTAACGACAACACCATCAACAACGGCGGCAAAAATACCGCAGACGGTGAAGGCTCCACCGGTACTGACGTGACCGGCGACGGTAACGACATCAACAACACCGGTGATAACGGCGCCACCAACGGCGGCACCGGCACTGACGTGGACGGCAACGACAACACCATCAACAACGGTGGCAAAAACACTGCCGACGGTGCAGGCTCCACCGGTACAGACGTGACCGGCGACGGCAACGACATTAACAACACCGGTGACAACAGCGCCACTGGCGGTGGTACCGGCACTAAAGCTGACGGTAACGGCAACACCATCGACAACAAGGGTAACAACACTGCCGATGGCGCAGGCTCTACCGGTACGGATGTAGACGGTAACGGCAACAAAATCATCAACGAAGGCGA
>NZ_SZWS01000064.1:29408-32816 GCF_005281245.1 Citrobacter sp. wls826 | reverse complement strand
TCAAACTACGGCTGATGGGACTGGCTCCACCGGTACTGACGTAACCGGCGACGGTAACAAAATCAACAATGAAGGTGGCACCAGCGCAGCCAATGGCGGCACCGGCACCAGCGTGGACGGCAACGACAACACCATCGACAACAAAGGTCAAACTACGGCTGATGGGACTGGCTCCACCGGTACTGACGTAACCGGCGACGGCAACAAAATCAACAACGAAGGTGATACCAGCGCAACTGCTGGCGGCACCGGCACCAGCGTGGACGGTGGCGGCAACACCATTGACAACAAAGGCACCACCACCGCAGAAGGGGAAGGCTCGACCGGTACTGATGTCGCGGGTAATAACAACACCATTAATAACGATGGCGCCAGCAAAGTCATTGACGGTGCGACGGGGGCAAAAGTCAGCGGTGACGGCAACACCCTGAACAACGCAGGGGAAATGACCGCAGGCAGTACCGACAGTACCAAACCGAGCACCGGGGTGGATGTTGCCGGTAATAACAATACCATTAACCAGAACGGTAAAATGGTGGTGGGTGATTTCTCCACCGGTCTGAACGTGACGGGTAAATCAAACACCATTAACCTGGCGTCTGAAGAGATGAGCATCACCGGTAATAAGGCTACCGGGGTCAACGTTTCCGGCGAAGCCAATACGGTGACGCTGACCGGCGATATGGTGGTGGATAAAGACCAGAAATCCCCACAGGCGATGGACTATTTCGTTACTCCATCGACCGGGATTAACGTCAGCGGTAGCGGTAACACGGTGGTGCTGGACGGGCATCTTCAGGTCATTGTAGATACTGAGTCGTTTGATCATGTTAGCCAGAAACGCGATGGTACCGTAGAAGCCATTCGTGGAGTAGTTGTCAGCGGTGACAATAACCGTGTCGATCTGTTGGGGGGGGTTGAGCTTACCGGTGAAGTCAATCAAATTCCCGGGACAGAGCGTAGTGCTATTGGCAACAGTAAAGGCTCAGTAGTCACCGTTAACGGTAAATCATCGCTTTACCTGCATGGTGACTCATCCATCAATGGTAACTACGCGACAACTTTTGAAAGCATATTTAACGTAACCAATCAGGGTTATCTTGAAATTAGTGAAGATGCCACTGTCACTACCAACATCGAAAGTATGAATACTTATTGGCGTGCTGGCGATAATTCTCTGGTCACGCTGGGAAGTGGCGGTACGGCGACCAATAAAGGAACGATCAACCTACGCGACATGAATTTAACTTTCATGGAGGGGGCTTCATCCTTTACGAATGACGGTTCCGTGACTCTTGACAGAAAAATGGCTTTATCAAGTAATGACGGAGAACCGACATTCGGCATGATGTCCACGGGTAAGTCACATGGTGTGAATAACGGAGATATCACTGGATATGTGCGCGCTCAGAACAGTGTGCAGACTAGTACTGGGTCGGCTAGTTATTTGTTCAACAGCAGCAGCTATGCCATAAACCTTATGGATGGGATTGACGGAAGCGAATCTATTAACAACGGCACGCTGGCTTTATATGGTCGCGGTGAAGCAATGCACGCCCATTCGTCAAAAGCGAGTAACTACGGAACGATTACTGCGGATGGACTCTGGAAAGATGCAAATGACACAACTGTGATTGGCGCTGGCGTATCCTCTACAAGGGCAGTTGATTTTGCCATTGGTATGGGGGCGGGAAGTTTAGCGGGTACCGGCTCCGGTGGTTCGGCAGTTAACTACAAGGATGCCACCATCACTATTTATAATGCGGGTGCAGGCATGGCTGTATCTGGCGCTAGTAACACGATTATTAACCAGGGCACCATTAATCTCGAAAAAAACGAGTTCTATGATGAGACTAAACCGCTGGTCGGAATGGCGGTGTATAAGGGCGGTGTTGCGTACAACGATGGCACCATCAATATTAATGCCGACAACGGTCAGGCGTTTTACAACGACGGCACAGGCACTATCCATAACAGCGGCACCATTAATCTGAACGGCGGCGCAATGTCGTCAGATGATACGCATATGGGTTCCGTGCCAGCTGACAGCAATTCTGCCCCTGCTTCTGTTCAGCGTGTGAGTGGTTATGTGTTGGGTACCAGCGCCAGCGGCTCTGTCGGTACGCTTAATGCGGGTAGTAATGCCCTGGCACTGGATTCGGTCAGCGTGGATACCGGTTTCACCGCAGGTACGGCTGCCACGACTCAGACCTTCGACAACGTCTTTACCGGGGCTGATGTGGAAGGCGTGGAAAACATCACCTCTGAAAGCGTGGTGTGGAGCGCGCAGGGTCAGAAAGATGCGAACGGCAACGTGGACGTCACCATGACCAAAAACGCCTACACCGACGTGGTGACCGACAGCAGCGTCAGCGGTGTTGCTGGCGCGCTGGATGCCGCCTACACCAACAACGAGCTGTTCAGTAGTCTGAACCTGAAGACCTCTGCCGACGTGACGAAGGCGATGAAGCAAATCAGCGGCAACAAGGCTGTGAACGTCTCCCGCGACGCCCGCAGACTCAGCAACCGCTTCGATATGCTGGCGGATGCCGCGCCGGAACTGGGTAACGGTCTGTCGTTTAACCTGGTGGCGAAAGGTGACCAGCGTGCCGAACTGGGTAAAGACACTCAGTACGACATGATGGCTCTGCGTCAGAAACTGGGCTTTGGCGATAATCAGTCGCTGACCATGGAGTACGGTATTGCCCGTCTGGACGGTAAAGGCAATGTCTCTTCCGGCAGCGACGGTATCACCGGCGGTTACAGTCAGTTCCTGGGTCTGGAGCACGCCATGCCGCTCGGTGAGGAAGGTCTCTCCTGGAACAACGCCCTGCGTTACGACGTACATCAGCTCGACAGCAAACGCGGCATTAACTACGGTGATGTCAACAAACAGGCGCTGGCGGACAGCCGTCAGCAATACCTGGAGCTGCGTACCGAGGGTCGTAAAACCTTCGCCGTCAGCGAAGGGCTGGATGTTGTGCCATATGCTGGTCTGAAACTGCGTCACACCATGGAAGACGGTTATCAGGAGCGCGGTGCTGGCGACTTTAACCTGAACATGAACAGCAGCACGGAAACGGCGGTTGATTCAGTGGTGGGTATGAAGCTGAGCTATGCCGGTAAGGATGGCTGGGCAGCAACGGCGACGCTGGAAGGCGGCCCGAACCTGAGCTACGTCAGCACCGGTAAAAAAGCGTCCCTGCAGGGGGCGGCAGGTCAGAGCTTCAACGTTGACGACGGTCAGAAAGGTGGCAGCATCAACAGCATGGCACAGGTGGGTGTGAAGTATAACGCCGGTAACACCAGCGCCGGGCTGGACGCTTTCCACTGGAAAGAGGACAACATCAGCGACAAGGGCTTTATGCTGAATATTAAACACAATTTCTGATAACAGCCTGAGTGAGT
>NZ_SZWS01000064.1:27423-29358 GCF_005281245.1 Citrobacter sp. wls826 | reverse complement strand
CGGAGTGATTTCCGGCGGTTTTTTTTACGCTTAGCGACGAACGGCGATCGCTTCAATCTCGATTTTCACGTCTTTCGGCAGACGGGCAACTTCCACGCAAGAACGCGCCGGGAAAGTAGCGTTGTGCTCGGTGAAGAACGCTTCGTAGGTCGCGTTTACGGTTGCGAAATCGTTCAGGTCTTTAACGAAGACGGTAGTTTTTACGATGTCGCCCACTTTCAGGCCTGCTGCTTCAACGATAGCTTGTACGTTTTCCAGCGACTGACGCGCCTGAGCGGACACGTCTTCCGATACGGCACCGGTTTTCGGATCGACCGGGATCTGACCGGAAGTGATTACCATGCTACCCAGGTCAACGCCCTGAACGTATGGGCCGATTGCTGCTGGTGCATTTTCCGTCGCGATAGTCTTGCTCATGATTTCTCCTGAATTACAGCGGTAATAGAATGTTCCCGGCCATTATAGGGAGCCGGGAAATCATTACCAACACCAATTAGTTGGCCAGCACCACATAATGCGAAAACTCTTTTTCACAGTATTTGCATTTGAGTGCGATGTCGTCAGCGCGCTTTTTCACTGAAAAACTGGACGATACTGGTTCAGCATGGCTGATGCAGTTGCTGTTCGGGCAAACCAGCACGTTATCGATACGTTCAGGCAGGCTCGGACGTGATTTACCCACCACGTCATAATCGTCAATGCGGTTTACCGTTGCCTGCGGAGCGTACAGGGAGAGCTGGTTTACCTGCTCGTCGGTCAGGAACGTATTTTCGATTTTAATCAGGTCTTTACGGCCCATCTCGCCAGACGGCAGGTTCAGGCCGATGGTGATACGCTGGTCGGTTTCAGTCAGTTTGAACAACGTCAGCAGCTTAAAACCAACCTGTGCGGGAATATGGTCAATTACGGTGCCACGTTTGATGGCTTCAACCTGCAGTTTGTTATCGTGTGTCATCTCTTTTTCTCCCTTACAGTGCCAGTTCGCTATTCAGTACCAGTGCCAGTAACGCCTGGCGGGCGAAGATGCCGTTGCCAGCCTGCTGGAAATACCAGGCGTGCGGCGTCTTGTCGACGTCGGTGGTGATTTCATCAATGCGCGGCAGCGGATGCAGCACCTTCATGTTCGCTCTGGCACCGTTCAGATCGCTGGCACGCAGAACAAACTGTGCTTTCACGTTGGCGTATTCGGACGGGTCCAGACGCTCTTTTTGTACGCGGGTCATGTAGAGGATATCGACCTCCGCCATTACCTCTTCGATAGTGCCATGCAGGCTCCAGGCGATACCTTTTTCATTCAGCATATCCAGAATGTATTGCGGCATGGCCAGCGCGTCCGGGGCGATGAAGTAGAAGCGGTTACCTTCGAACTTTGCCAGCGCCTGGGTCAGGGAGTGGACGGTGCGGCCATATTTCAGGTCACCCACCATGGCGATTTGCAGATTGTCCAGGCGACCCTGCGTTTCCTGAATGGTAAACAGATCCAGCAGCGTTTGGGTGGGATGCTGGTTGGAACCGTCGCCGGCGTTCAGTACCGGCACGTTACCGGAGAACTCTGTTGCCAGACGCGCGGCACCTTCCTGCGGATGACGCATCACGATGGCGTCGACATAGGTGCTAATGACGGAAATGGTATCGGCCAGAGTTTCGCCTTTTTTGCCAAGCGACGTGTTGCTGCTGTCAGAGAAACCCACCACGCTGGCGCCCAGACGGTGCATGGAGGTTTCAAAAGATAAACGGGTGCGGGTTGACGCTTCAAAGAAGCAACTGGCGATGACCTTATGTTTTAACAGCTCTGGCTGCGGGTTAGCTTTTAATTTCGCCGCCGTCGCGAGGACCAGATTAAGGTCATCGCGGCTGAGGTCGTTTATGGAAATGATGTGTTTTTGATAGAGCGGGTTAGCCATGTTTATCTCCTGACGCCTGGGCAAAAAAAAA
>NZ_SZWS01000064.1:19055-27380 GCF_005281245.1 Citrobacter sp. wls826 | reverse complement strand
CCCTCAATTGAGGGGCTCGGAATGGGTGATCAACGGAAAGAAAAACGGCAGGCCAGCGTCCTTTTTCAGACGCGGTAAGACAAAATGTCGTACACACTGAACCATACATCCTCCCGGCAAATTGTCCGCGATTATACTCAGCTCCGTTATGGGATCAAGCGAAAAATGCACTATTTATTCATCGCAAACGGTTCTTATGAATTTTAATTCATTTTGAATAGATAATTAATCTGTTTATGGACCAGGCCGGTTCGCTGTACCACCCGCGGCGCGACCCAGACAATACTGCTACCGGCAATGACGCCGAGAATTTCTGGCAACGCGTGATAATCGAGGATTCTGGCTACGGCGCGACCATAGCCTGCCGCCGTGTGGATGAGGATAAACTCGCTATTGTGTTCCACGCTGACCACCATTTCAGCAATCGATCGGGCAGCATCAGGCGCGGGTCGTGATTGCGGATTTACAGAATAAATTTTTTGCCCTTTTGTATTTCTTATTTTTATAGCACCGAGCAGTTTCAGCAGACGAGATACCGTTGACTGGCTAATCCCGGTGAAACCATGGTGTTGTAGATCGCGGCGAAGTGCTTCCTGAGACAGGTAGCTTTTTTCGCTAATCAGGCGCTGACAAATCGCCAACTGTTTCTGCTCTTTGGTCGAGTAATCATCGAATTCCTTCATAAAAACACCCTAAATTTATCATTTGTATCAATGCGATGGCGAAATTCACCACATTTGCAGTATCAATAACGGCTCAAACGGGCGGTTGTGCAGAAAAACGAGAGCGCGCTCAAAAAAGCCGTCGGGATCCGACGGCCAACAGGACTACAGCATCGCGCCGATACTCAGAACAACCATGTTCAGCACCGTCAGAATTAGCAGCAGTGGTGCGACCCATTTCAGATAGCGCACATAAGGAACACGAGCGATAGCCAATCCTCCCATCACAACCGCTGAGGTGGGGGTAATCAGATTCACAATGCCGGAAGCGGATTGATACGCGGTGACGACCAGATCCCTTTGCACATGGGCGAAGTCAGCCAGCGGGGCCATAATGGGCATCGTGAGTACCGCCAGGCCAGACGAGGAAGGGACCAGGAAGGAGAGCAAGACTTCCAGCCAGTAAGTCACATTGATGAAAATGGTGGTGGACAGACCGGAGACTAAATTTTCGGCGCTGTGCAAAATGGTGTGGGTGATCATGCCGTTGTCCATCACCACGACGATACCGCGCGCAATGCCGATAATCAGCGCCACGCCGAGCAGATCCCGAGCCCCGTCAATGAAGGTACTGGTGAATGCCTCTTCACTCATGCGGGCAATCACGCCGACGATAATCGCAGATGCCAGAAAAACCCCAGATATTTCCGCCATCCACCAGCCGAGCACCGCGACGCCATAAATCATCACTGCAAAGGCGGCGGCGAATATCAGCAGGATCCACTTACGCGTAGCCGTGAATTCAAGATTGGTATTGGCGCGACTACCGAGAAAATGGGCACGGTTTTCCTCCATTTTATCGGCCACGATGGAAAGCTCAGGATGGCTGCGAACTTTCCGCGCATAGCGCATGACCCATATCACACAGATTACATAGCCGACGACCAGCAGCAGAATGCGCAACAGCATTCCCTGGGTGAAGGGGATCCCGGCGGCGTTAGCGGCGATAACTGTTGCGAAAGGGTTGATTGTTGAACCGAGGGTGCCGATGCCTGCGCCAAGCAAAACGGTTGCAGCAGCAACCAGTGGATCAAAGCGCGCAGCCATCATGACCGGAACCAATAAGGTGTAGAAAGGGAGTGATTCTTCCGCCATGCCGTAAATCGTGCCTCCGGCGGCGAAAAGTCCCATCAGGATGGGGATCATCCACTCTTCTTTGCCGTTCAGCCTGACCGTCACGCGTTCGATTCCTGCGTCGATGGCGCCCGTTTTGTTTACCACGCCGAGAAACCCGCCAATAATCAGGACAAACAACGCCACATCAATCGCGCCTGCGGTGTAGGTTTCGTGGTTATAAAGCCCGTCAATCGGAGCCAGCAGTACAGCCGTTAAACCTTGTGGATGCGCCTCTGTTGGGGCATAGGTACCGGCAACCGGCACTTCTTTGCCCAGGGTGGCATTCATCGCCATCTGGTATTTCCCGGTAGGGACAATCCAGGTCATAACGGCGACGAGCGCAATAAGAATAAACAGGATGGTATACGCGCTGGGAAATTTGAATTTGCCCATGATGTTCTCCGGATAGCTTGGGCATATGCCGCCAGGCGACACATGCCCGCTGGGGTTAGTCGCCGAGTGTCGCTACCATGACCGCTTTGATGGTATGCATCCGGTTTTCTGCTTCGTCGAAGACGATGGAATGCGCTGACTCAAATACCTCCTCCGTGACTTCAAGCCCTTTCAGGCCGTAAGCCGCTTCGATTTCACGGCCCACTTTGGTGTGCTCGTTATGGAAGGCGGGCAGGCAGTGCATGAATTTCACATTGGGATTGCCGGTTGCATCGATGACCTGCTGGTTAATTTGATAAGGCGTCATCAGGCTGACGCGTTCTGCCCACGCCTCTTTGGGTTCCCCCATCGAAACCCAGACATCGGTGTAGAGAAAGTCCACGTCGTAAACGCCTTCCTCAACATCCTCTGTGAGCGTAATGCGCGCGCCCGTCACGCTGGCGATTTCACGGCATTCGGCAACCAGCGCCTCGTCCGGCCAGAAGGATTTCGGTGCGACCAGACGAATATCCATCCCCATTTTCGCCGCGCCGACCATCAGCGAATTGCCCATGTTATTGCGGGCGTCACCGAGGTAAGCGAAGCTCAGTTCGGGTAAGGTTTTACCCGGGGCGTGTTCCAGCATGGTCATCAGATCCGCGAGGATCTGCGTAGGGTGGAATTCATTCGTCAGCCCGTTCCAGACCGGCACACCAGCGAACTGCCCCAGTTCTTCCACGATCTCCTGGCCGTAGCCGCGGTATTCAATACCGTCATACATGCGACCTAACACGCGGGCGGTATCTTTCATCGACTCTTTATGACCAATCTGCGAGCCGCTTGGGCCAAGGTAGGTCACCTGTGCGCCCTGATCGAAAGCGCCGACTTCAAAGGCGCAGCGGGTGCGAGTTGACGTTTTTTCGAAGATTAGCGCGATATTTTTACCGACCAGCGTTTGCCTTTCGCGCCCGGCTTTTTTCGCCGTTTTTAACTCGATAGCCAGATCGATCAGGTACTGGATTTCCGTTGGGGTGTAGTCCAGCAATTTGAGAAAATTGCGATTTTTCAGGTTAACAGTCATGAAAATATCCTTATGTAGGCTGGATAAGGCTTCGCTTTACCCAGCAAAAAAAGCCTTAAGCGTTAACATCAGTGGCTTCGCGCCGAATTAGCGTGCCTTTGTCACCGGCGAGAATGGCCGAACCGTCAGCCAACGAGCCGATGCCAGCAATCCCGTGACAGTGAGAGACAAATTCCGCGCAAGCGGTGACTTTGGGGCCCATTGAACCGGCGTCGAATTGCATTTCGCCGAGCCGTTCCGGCGAAACCTGGGCCAGCGGGCGCTGGGTAGGTTTGCCCCAGTCGAGATACACCGCATCGGCATCGGTCAGGATCAGCAGCGCATCGGCGTGGATTTGTTTGGCGAGCAGGGCGGCGGAGAGATCTTTGTCGATCACCGCTTCAATACCGTGGTAGCCATCGGCTTTTTCCACCACCGGTACGCCGCCACCGCCGTTGCAGATAACCAGATGATCGCGGGCGATCAGTGTGCGAATGGCGTCACTTTCCACGATACGTTTGGGTTGTGGAGAGGGCACAACACGGCGGAATGCTTTACCATCGGCTTTGAAAACCCAGCCTTTTTCCGCCTGTAACGCGTGGGCCTGGGGTTCGTCATAAATCGGCCCGATATATTTGGTGGGATTGCTGAAGGCCGGATCGTGGGCATCGACTTCAACCTGAGTCAGCAGGACACTAATTTCACGCTGTGGGAGCTGGTTTTTCAGGGCCTGTTGCAGCATATAGCCAATCATTCCCTGACTTTCTGCGCCGAGAATATCGAGCGGATAGGGGGTGACGTTGGCATAAGCACTGTTTTGTAACGCCAAAAGTCCAACCTGCGGGCCATTGCCGTGTACCAGAATTACGCGCCACTGCTGCGTGAGTTGAGCGAGAGTTCTTGCCGCCAGCTCAATATTCTTGCGTTGGATGTCGGCTTCCAGCGGTTCGCCGCGTTTGAGTAGCGCATTGCCGCCCAGCGCCACAACCAGGGTAGGTTTGTTTTCCATAACGTCTCCTTAAATACCGTCGCGTTCCAGCGGACAACTCATGCAGCGCGCACCGCCGCGCCCACGTCCCAGTTCGTCGCCAGGAATGGGTAAAACAGTGATGCCAGCTTTGTCGTATTTCTCGTTGGTCCAGATGTTGCGTTCGTAGCCCACCACAACCCCGGGGCGCAGCGTCAGAACATTGTTCGCGTCATTCCACTGTTCGCGTTCAGCTTCGAAGGCGTCGCCACCGGTGGTGATCAGATTGATCTGGTCGAGGCCAAGTGCTTTTTCGAGGGCATGTACCAGCGTACTTTCCTGGGTGCGTTTCAGGCCGCCACGCCCGTCTGGTGTCAGGGTCCAGCACTGGACATCCGGGCGCACCACTTCCGGGTAGACGGAGAAGGTATCGATATCGATGTGGGTCATGACGGTATCGAGGTGCATACAGGAGCGATGTTTCGGCAGTTCGACTGCGATGACGCGTTCTGCCTGGCGATGCTTAAATAGCGACTGGGCAAGGAACTCAATGCCCTGCGGCGTGGTACGTTCCGACATACCGATGAGAACTGCGCCGCGACCAATGACCAGCACATCTCCACCTTCTAATGTGGCGTGGTCGTAATTAATATTTTCATCGCCGAAATATTTAATAAACTCACCATCGGCAAATTGTGGATGCCAACGGTAAATCGCCCGCAAGTTATTAGTTTCTCGTTGACGTGCAGTTTTTGCCATCGGATTAATGGATACGCCGTTATATATCCAGCATGAGGTGTCGCGGGTAAATAAGTGGTTTGGTAATGGCTTCATAATAAAGTCATTAATATCGTGAGTATCGACCACCATATTTTTGATTGAGGCAGGAATTTCTCCGTATGTCAGCCCACCGCTTAAATGTCGGGCGAGCTCCCGGTGCTGCATATCTGCAAGCCAGGCGCGAATATCCGTGGCGAAAGCGGGGCCAAGGCGATAATCAGAAATTTGTGTATCCAGTAGCCAGCTTTTGGCATCGGGGATATCCAGAGTTTGTGTCAATAAATCAGTGAGTAACAGAACCTCAATTCCCTGTTGACGTAACGTGTTGGCGAAAATGTCATGCTCTTCTCCTGCACGTTCTACCGAAAGAACATCATCAAAAAGCAGTTCCTGGCAATTTGACGGCGTCAGCCTTTTTAGGCTGAGGTTAGGGCGATGTAGCATTACGCTACGTAATTGACCGATTTCAGACCCGACATAATGCTTTTCCATCATTATTCCTTTAATACGATTTTAAAAAATAAAGAGGAGATGCCTGCAAATAATGTTTATTGCAGTCATGATTTTTCAGCTGATTTCAGAATCTATATTTAGATCTTATCTGATAGAGAAACGTGATTCATTTCACAGTCAGGTCGATGTTTTGCATTTGTTGTTTAATTTATGAGATGGCTCTGAGAATTTAAAAAATAAAAACATGAATAATTGAATTACTACGCAGGAATATGTCTTGTTATTTAACTGTGTTAATTTTATGTACATATCTAAATATTTAATAAATTAAATAGTGCGTTGATTTTTATATGTTTTTCTATATTTAATGAATTTTTATGCGAATCTATTATTTTATTATTTGTGCTGTAAGGTTTATTTCAAAATAAATATGACGATGAAGAAAGATAACGAAGGAGACGTAAACTGTGATCGATTGCTGGTTTTTCTAACAAAGCTTTCTATAACAGTGAGTTAGTGACTGAGTTGAAAAGTATGAGACGAAAGTTATGCAGAGTTTATGCATAACCTGTTGCTGGCTATTAGCAATTATTTAACATCATCAGCGATAAACATGCGTTGACGCAAAATATCGGCAAATAGCAGTGGTATGGCAGACCGTTTTTTCGTATAACAACTAAAATGAAACGATGTTTTAATTAAGGGGTTTGAAATGATTGTCGGCAATATTCACAACCTGGATGCCTGGCTGCCGGAAGAGCTGCGTCAGGCGATTGAGCACATTAAAGCGCACGTGACGGATGCGACGGAAAAGGGTAAACACGACATCGATGGCGAACGTCTGTTTTATCTGATTGCTGAAGATATGACGGAGCCGTTTGCGCAGCGCCGCGCCGAATATCACGCTCGCTATCTGGATATTCAGATCCTGCTCAAAGGTCAGGAAGGCATGACTTTCAGCACGCAGCCTGCGGGCGCACCGGAAACTGACTGGTTGGCGGATAAAGATATCGCCTTCCTGCCGGAAGGCGAACAGGAGAAAACGGTGGTGCTGAACGAAGGTGACTTCGTCGTCTTTTATCCGGGCGAAGTGCATAAACCGCTGTGCGCGGTCGGCGCTCCGGCACTGGTACGCAAAGCCGTGGTGAAAATGCGGGTAGCATAAACCAGTTTGCCGGGTGCGACTTACCCGGCCTACGGAAGTACGATGGTAGGCCGGATAGGGTGCGTCAGCATCGCCATCCGGCAATTCAATCACGCAATGCTATGATTTGGAAAGCGTCGCGACCATCACCGCTTTGATGGTGTGCATTCGGTTTTCCGCCTGATCAAATACGATACTGGCGGGTGACTCAAAGACCTCGTCGGTCACTTCCATGCCGCCGTGCAGACCATATTCCTGCGCCATTTGTTTGCCAAGCGTGGTTTGATCGTCATGGAACGCGGGCAGGCAGTGCAGGAATTTCACCTGCGGATTGCCGGTCAACGCCATCATCGCGCTATTAACCTGGTACTTACGCAACTGCGCAATACGTTCGGCCCATTTCTCTTTCGCTTCGCCCATCGATACCCAGACGTCGGTATAGATGAAGTCCGCGCCTTTCACGCCCGTGGCGACATCTTCGGTTAGCGTTATATTGCCGCCGTTTTTCTGTGCCAGCGCTTTACACTCCGCAACGAGGCTTTCTTCCGGCCAGCAGGCCTGGGGCGCGACCAGACGCAGATCCAGTCCGGTTAACGCAGCGGCTTCCAGCATGGAATTGCCCATATTGTTGCGGGCATCGCCGGTGTAGACCAGCACCATCTCATTAAACGCTTTACCCGGCAGGTGTTCCTGCATCGTGAGTAAATCCGCCAGCAACTGGGTGGGGTGAAATTCGTTGGTTAATCCGTTCCAAACCGGAACTCCGGCATATTCCGCCAGCGTCTCGACAATTTCCTGACCGTGGCCCCGATACTGAATACCGTCGTACATACGACCGAGTACGCGGGCGGTGTCTTTGATCGACTCTTTATGACCAATCTGGCTGCCGCTCGGCCCGAGATACGTCACGCGCGCGCCCTGATCGTATGCGGCAACTTCGAAAGAGCAACGGGTGCGGGTTGAGTCTTTTTCGAAGATGAGCGCGATGTTTTTACCGGTGAGTTTAGCGACCTCGGTACCGTTTTTCTTATCCGTTTTGAGCTGCGCGGCGAGCTGGAGCAGTGACGTGAGTTCAGCAGAGGTGAAATCAAGCAGTTTCAAAAAATGTTTCTGATAAAACGCAGACATAGTTCCCTCACATGGCTTAGGCCATTTATTGAATTAAAATTCAATTTATATGGATGTTTATTCATTTGCAACCTTGTTTAACAAATCTTTCCTGGAAAGGTGGAGGCAATGACAGCGGTATGTGACAATAAGAGTATCGGCAGGACATTATGAGGAATGAGCCATGGCAAACCCGGAACTACTGGAAGAACAGCGTGAAGAAACGCGCTTGATTATTGAAGAGTTACTCGAAGATGGCAGCGATCCAGACGCGCTGTACACCATCGAGCATCACCTTTCCGCGGACGACTTTGAAACCCTGGAAAAAGCGGCAGTAGAAGCCTTCAAGCTGGGTTATGAAGTGACCGAGCCGGAAGAGCTGGAGGTGGAAGAGGGCGACACGGTTATTTGCTGTGACATCCTGAGCGAATGTGCTCTGAATGCCGAGTTGATCGACGCTCAGGTTGAGCAACTGATGAACCTGGCTGAAAAATTTGATGTGGAATACGACGGTTGGGGCACCTATTTTGAAGACCCGAACGGCGAAGAAGGTGAAGACGGCGACGATGAAGACCTCGTCGACGAAGATGATGACGGCGTGCGT
>NZ_SZWS01000064.1:9674-19007 GCF_005281245.1 Citrobacter sp. wls826 | reverse complement strand
TGCTGACCTACGGTAGCGTCTGCTGCCGTAGGCCAAGGATAACGTATGGATTACCTGCAAATACTCTCCCCGATCCACAACTTCCTGCACTGTAAAACGCCCCAGGCCTGGCTTGATAAAGCGCGAGCCCCGGCGAATCTCCCTCTGTTACTGACGGATCATCTCGTCTGCGAGCTAAAAGCGGCGCAAACGGCCATGCTGCTGGTGCGTAAGTATGTTGCAGATAAACAGGGATCGCAGGCGCTACTGGACTGGCTGAAACCCTATGAAGCGTATGCTTTCAGAGAAGGGGATGAACCGGATTTTATCGCGCTGAATAAACAGATTAGCAAAAGCGTAATGCCGCAAACTGACGATCCGTGGGGGCGTAAGCTGATCGACAGCATGGTTTTGCTGATCAAAGAAGAGCTGCACCACTTCTGGCAGGTGCGTGAGGCGATGATGAGCCGCAACATTCCCTACGTCAAAATTACCGCCAGCCGTTATGCCAAAGGCATGCTTAAAGAGGTGCGAACCCACGAGCCATTAACGCTAATCGATAAACTGATTTGCGGGGCTTACATTGAGGCGCGTTCTTGTGAACGGTTTGCCGCGCTGGCGCCGTATTTGGATGACGATTTACAGGCATTTTATCTTTCTCTGCTGCGATCCGAGGCGCGGCACTATCAGGACTATCTGGCGTTGGCACAGCAGGTTTCTGCCGACGATATCAGTCGTCGGGTGCGGTTCTTTGGCGAAGTAGAAGCCGCATTGATTACTTCTCCCGACGATGAATTCCGCTTCCACAGCGGCGTGCCAGCCTGACTCTCTTCTCTGACGCGCGGCGCTAATCGTCGCGCGGTTTTACCTTTCCTGTTTCCATTAGCAAAATCTGGTGGCTGGAAATCGCTCGCTGCTACCGTAATAATCAAAACACACGAAGGGGAAATATATCCCCGCAACAGAGACTGTTTTGCATAAGGATGGTTAATGAACTGGGCACACGTATTGTTGGCGGGTTATATCGGGGCGGTGATTGCTATCGTCGTTGGCATGTTTCGCAAAAAAGGCTGGCTGGGCAAGATCTCCGGCGCGGTGGTTTTTGTGGTGGCGATTGTCGCGTGGAATCTGTTTGATGTGCACTACCTGATCCCGCGCGAAAGCCCTGATTATGGGCTGACGGACGCGCAGAAATTTGAAAATGCGATGCTGGCAATGCCTGTTTATCAGGTACTTAAAGAGCAGGAACCCGCGTTATGGCAGAACATCCTCAACCAGGCAACGCAACTGAAAGAAGCTGGGAAAAGCGAACAACAGATTATCGACGCTATTCAGCCGCAAATCCTGCAGGTACAGATGGCGCGTTTGCAGCAGGCACCCGATGCCAATGTGATTGAGTATATGAAAATTAACCTCGAGCAGATTGCTGCGGTGGCAAAAGTGGGCGATGACGAGTGTTTTCGCTTTCTGTTCCCGGCGGTGAAAGGCGGGATTAACCCGGTGCGTATTATTCCGCGGGAGCTGATGAATCGTCGTATGGCCAGCGACATGAGTATGATGCACGCGGCTTATGGCCCGAACAAACATACGGTTACGGCGCAAGAGAAACAGCTGGCGCTTCAGGATCTGCAATCCATCAGCCCGGGATTGGTACAGCGCTTTGGACCGGATATCCAGATTATGGCTGATCCGAGTAAAGGTGTGGGCAAAGAGAAAGTCGCCTGTGAAATGGTGCAGGATTTATGGTCACAGGTGCTGACGCTGCCAACCGCTCGCGCGGCTGGCGTCATTCGGCTGATGCTCTCCGCCGAAATGCAGTAACGCAACCATTGCCCCTCCGGCTGAAGTCAGAGGGGCTTTAACATCCGCACTTCGCAATCCACGTGCCCGGTACAGCCCAGCGCTTCGTTGATATGCTCAAACCCTAAATGTTCATACAGGCGGATTGCCTCGGTCAGAAACGCCGTGGTCTCCAGATAGCACTGTTTGAAACCCTGCTCACGGGCATGTTCGAGGGCCATCAGCGCCAGCTTTTTCGCCAGCCCCTGACCGCGTGCGCTCGACAGGAAGTACATCTTTTGCAGTTCGCAAATGTCCGGTTCGCTACATCCTAACGGCGCAACGCCGCCGCCGCCCACGACTTCACCGTTTTGCTCAACCACCCAGTAGGCCGCGCCCGGCTGGCTATAAACCTGGAATAGTTCATCCAGATTAGGGTCGGCAACGGTATAGCCCTTATCGGCAGTAAGCCCGTATTCAGCGGAAACTTTGCGGATCACCGCAGCGATAGCGGCATTATCTGCTGCGGTGATTCGGCGCAGCGTAAGCGTGGTGGGTAGCACAACATTCATAATATGGCTCAATTCTAAAAATACACTTATATATTTATTTAATACCACTCTCTTCTGTCGGGTGCAAGACGTTCCTGAATCAGAAAAAATTAAAACACATTGGCTAATTAAAAATAGTATTGTAAACGAACCAGTAAATAAACACTGGTTTTTATTTTTTATCTTAATGGAATTTATATTAGGGATATTGTTCATGAATGATTTTGTTGGTGGTCGGGAAAATCAACGACACACATTTATTTTTATCGGTAAAGGATGGCAGTACTTTATTATTTGCATTGTCAATTTTTTGCTGTGTTGTATTACTCTGGGTATTTATACACCGTGGGCGATAGTGAAATGTCGGCGTTATATTTACGAAAATATGACTCTCAATGGCCAACCCTTTACCTATAAGGCGACTGGTGGCGCGATATTCGTAAGCTTCTTGTCGATTATGGTGGTTTATGGTGCCAGCATGAGTTCTATTGCTAACGGCAGTCCTCTCGTTGGTTTTACTTTGATTGGTTTACTGGTAGCTGTCCTTCCATTAATGACCATAAAAAGCCTGCAGTATCAGGCGATGATGACGTCGCTTAACGGTGTGCGTTTTGGTTTTGACTGCTCACAATTACATGCATGGCTTTTTTTACTGGTTGTGCCAGTGGTGCTTGCTGTGGTGAACTGGGGAGTGATTTATCTTCTGATACTTGCCACCGACTGGATTGAGGGCAGTACTGGAATGCTTATCAGAATAGCATTTATTGCGTTGGTGGGAATTGTGGGCATGGGTATCACCTACGGTATTACCTATGCAAAATGGATGCAGTTAGTGGGTAATGGCGGTAATTTTGGTATTCACCGCTTTACTATTAACGTCAATATGAAAGCAAGCATAGTGGGGTGTATTAAAGCCGTGCTGGTACTGCTGCCATTTGTTGTTGTGATTGTCTGGCTAATTGCCCCTATTTTTCTGCAAATGGTGATGTTGGCTGTGTTAGGCGTGGCCGACGACGAATTTATCCGGGAGAATCAGAGCAGAATAATGGCGAGCTATTTTCTCTATTTCGCCGGAATTATTGTGGTTGGAAGCTATTTATACACCACGCTACGTAATCTGTTCATGAATAACCTGGCGCTGGCCGAGGGCAAAATCCGCTTTCATTCTTCCGTCACTGCACATGGCCTGATCTGGCGTTTTGTACTGGTGTTGTTTATTTCAGGCATCACGTTTGGGCTAGCTTATCCGTGGATGAAAATGTGGCTGGTCAGTTGGCTGGCCAGTAACTCCCATGTACAAGGGGATTTGGATGCGCTGGAACTGACTGACCATACAGAGGCGTTGGAAACAGGTCCGGCGATGTGGGTATCACGTGGTGTGATGACCTACTTCCCGTTCATCTGATACAACAAGGCCGGAGCATGCTCCGGCCTTTAATACGTGTATAACGTCAACGGCAATTACAGCGCGGCGATGACCGCCTGCTGCTCAATCAGCTTCGCTTTCGCTTCCGCATAACCGTCCAGCTTCTCACGCTCTTTGGCGATAACTGCTTCCGGTGCGCGAGCAACGAAACCTTCGTTGGAAAGTTTGCCTTCGATACGGGCAATCTCACCTTCGATTTTCGCCACTTCTTTCGCCAGACGCGCCAGCTCATCTTCTTTATTGATGAGGCCAGCCATCGGGATCAGCAGCTCGGCGCCGTCGATGATTTTGGTCACGGAGACTGGACCTTTGTCATCGGCTGGCAGCACGGTGATGCTTTCCAGACGCGCCAGGTTCAGCAGGAAGCTGCGGTTATCGTTCACACGGCGCATCGCATCAGCGCTGCAACCACGCAGCAGCAGTTCGAGCGGTTTGCCTGGGGCGATGTTCATTTCCGCACGGATGTTACGTACGGCAACGATCGCCTGCTTCAGCCATTCGGTATCAGCCAGTGCGGCTTCATCAACCTGTGCGGCGTTATATTCCGGGAACGGTTGCAGCATGATGGTGTCGGCGGTAATACCGGAAATCACCTTCACGCGCTGCCAGATGGTCTCGGTGATGAACGGGATGATCGGATGCGCCAGGCGCAGCAGACCTTCCAGAACGGTGACCAGCGTATTGCGGGTGCCGCGCAGTTCAGACTCGGAACCGCCGTTCATTACCGGCTTGGTCAGCTCCAGATACCAGTCGCAGAACTGGTTCCAGGTGAATTCGTACAGAATGCCCGCGGCGATGTCGAAGCGGAAGTTGTCCAGCGCTTCGCGGTACGCTTTGATGGTCTGGTTGAATTCAGCAAGGATCCAGCGATCCGCCAGCGACAGGGTCATTTCGCCGCCGTTGAAGCCGCAATCCTGGTCTTCGGTGTTCATCAGCACGAAGCGGCTGGCGTTCCACAGCTTGTTACAGAAGTTACGGTAACCTTCCAGACGCTTCATATCCCAGTTGATGTCGCGACCGGTAGAGGCCAGCGCCGCCAGGGTGAAGCGCAGTGCGTCGGTGCCGTGCGGCTCGATGCCGTCCGGGAACTGCTTCTCGGTACGCTTGGCTATCTTCTCGGCCAGCTGCGGCTGCATCATGTTGCCGGTACGTTTCTCCAGCAGTTCTGCCAGGGAGATACCGTCGACCATATCCAACGGGTCAATGACGTTGCCCTTGGATTTGGACATCTTCTGGCCTTCGTCGTCGCGGATCAGACCGGTCATGTAGACGGTCTTAAACGGCACCTGCGGCTTGCCGTTTTCATCTTTGATGAAATGCATGGTCATCATGATCATGCGGGCAATCCAGAAGAAGATGATGTCGAAACCGGAAACCATCACGCTGGTTGGGTGGAACTGACGCAGCGCGTAGGTGTTTTCCGGCCAGCCCAGGGTAGAGAAGGTCCACAGTGCGGAGGAGAACCAGGTATCGAGAACGTCTTCGTCCTGGCGAAGCTGAACGTCGGCACCGAGGTTGTTTTCCTGACGCACTTCGTCTTCGGTACGGCCAACGTAGACGTTGCCGTCGTTGTCATACCATGCCGGGATACGGTGACCCCACCACAGCTGACGGGAAATACACCAGTCCTGAATATCGCGCATCCAGGAGAAGTACATGTTTTCGTACTGCTTCGGTACGAACTGAATGTCGCCGTTTTCAACCGCTTCAACCGCCGGTTTCGCCAGCACGTCGGCACGGACGTACCACTGGTCGGTCAGCATCGGTTCAATAACCACGCCGCCACGGTCGCCGTAAGGTACGGTCAGGTCGTGCGGTTTAATTTCTTCCAGCAGGCCCAGCGCATCAACGGCGGCAACCACCGCTTTACGCGCGGCAAAGCGCTCCAGCTTCTGGAACTCAGCCGGGATTTCATTGGAATAAACGTCGGATTCTTCGCCTTTGGTGTCGTACACTTCCGCGGTTTCACGGATGTCGCCGTCAAAGGTCAGAATATTGATCATCGGCAGGCCGTGACGTTTCCCGACTTCGTAGTCGTTAAAGTCGTGCGCCGGGGTGATCTTCACGCAGCCGGTGCCTTTTTCCATATCAGCGTGTTCATCGCCGACGATGGGAATGCGGCGGTTAACCAGCGGCAGAACAACAAACTTGCCAATCAGATCTTTATAACGCGGATCTTCCGGGTTGACGGCCACGCCGGTATCGCCCAGCACGGTTTCCGGACGGGTCGTTGCCACAACCAGGTAATCTTTACCGTCTGCGGTTTTCGCACCGTCGGCCAGCGGATAGCGGATGTGCCACATTGAGCCTTTCGACTCGCGGTTTTCCACTTCCAGGTCGGAAATCGCGGTGCGCAGTTTCGGGTCCCAGTTCACCAGGCGCTTGCCACGGTAAATCAGGTCTTCTTTGTACAGGCGAACGAAGACTTCTTTCACGGCATTGGAAAGACCTTCGTCCATAGTGAAGCGCTCGCGCTCCCAGTCAACGGAGTTGCCGAGACGGCGCATCTGGCGGGTGATGGTGCCGCCGGATTCCGCTTTCCACTGCCAGATTTTGTCGATAAACGCTTCGCGACCGTAGTCGTGGCGGGTTTTACCTTCTTCAGCGGCAATCTTACGCTCAACCACCATCTGGGTTGCGATACCCGCGTGATCGGTACCTGCCTGCCACAGGGTGTTTTTACCCTGCATGCGCTGGTAGCGGATCATGGTATCCATGATGGTTTGCTGGAAAGCATGACCCATATGCAAACTGCCGGTGACGTTCGGCGGCGGGATCATGATGCAGAAGGACTCTTTGCTTTCATCGCCGTTAGGTTTGAAATAGCCCTGCTTTTCCCAGTGCTCGTAAAGCGGCTGTTCGATATCTTGTGGGTTGTATGTCTTTTCCATTATTTCCAGGTTGCCGTATTCAGGTTAAAACCGGCCACGCGGTAAGCTTTGTAGCGATCGCGTGCCGATTGTTTCAAAGAATCTTCGTAAGGAACGAAGTCTATCACTTCTGTGAAAGCGGTGGCAAAATCTGCAAAGCCAACGCGCAAACTGATAAGCAGGTCGCGCGGGCTGCTGTTGCGTTTCTCCGGCCAGGCAATCTCTACCGGTGCGCCGCCTCTGGGGCCTTCACCTGCCAGATTATGCGGAACAAAGCTTTCTGCCGGTCTTGCCCACAGGGCTTCATCCAGTCGAAGAGCCTGCTTTTCGTTTTCGCAGGCGATCAGCACGCGCTTGCCAGCACGCCAACGTTCTGCGGCAATTTCACACACCAACTGCTCGACGGCGCTTAAGCCATCGTGTTGCGTGTCATTGTCCAGAAGATAGAAAGTTGCGTTTCTCATATATGGGGCTTCTTCTGGTGAATTTAAATGCGTTGCCATGATGCACAACCGTAGGCCGGATGGCGTTGCGCTTATCCGGCCTACGGGTCTTATTGCTTGTGCTTACCGCCTTACTCTTCGCCGTTAAAACCGGCACGATTGAGCAGGAACTGCGACAGCAGCGCCACCGGACGACCGGTTGCGCCTTTGGCTTTCCCTGAACGCCATGCGGTACCGGCGATATCGAGGTGCGCCCAGTTGTACTTACGGGTAAAGCGTGACAGGAAGCAGCCCGCGGTAATGGCGCCGCCAGGACGTCCGCCGATGTTCGCCATATCCGCAAAGTTGGACTCTAGCTGCTCCTGGTATTCATCGCCCAGCGGCAAACGCCACGCGCGGTCGCCAGCCTGTTCGGACGCACCGATCAGCTCATGCGCCAGCGGGTTGTGGTTCGACATCAGTCCGGTGATGTGATGGCCCAGCGCAATCACGCACGCGCCGGTAAGGGTTGCGACGTCAATCACCGCTTCTGGCTCAAAGCGCTCGACGTAGGTTAATACGTCGCACAGGACCAGACGGCCTTCGGCATCGGTATTGAGAACTTCAACGGTCTGACCAGACATGGTGGTCAGCACGTCGCCTGGACGATACGCACGGCCACCCGGCATGTTTTCGCAGCCTGCCAGCACGCCGACGACGTTGATTGGCAGCTGAAGCTCGGCCACCATGCGCATCACGCCATATACCGCTGCCGCGCCGCACATGTCGTATTTCATCTCATCCATGCCTTCGGCAGGTTTGATGGAGATACCGCCAGAGTCAAAGGTTAACCCTTTACCGACCAGCACGATCGGACGCGCGTCTTCGGACGGATTGCCTTTGTACTCGATGACCGACATCAGCGACTCATTCTGCGAGCCGTGACCGACGGCCAGATAAGAGTGCATGCCCAGCTCTTTCATCTGCTGCTCGCCGATCACGCGGGTTACAACATTTTTGCTGTAGCTGTCTGCCAGCTGGCGCGCCTGAGAGGCAAGGTAGGCGGCGTTACAGATGTTCGGCGGCATGTTGCCGAGATCTTTTGCCGCTTTAATGCCGGCGGCGATCGCCAGACCGTGCTGGATCGCACGTTCACCGCTGGTCAGTTCCCGGCGGGTCGGTACGTTGAAGACCATTTTACGCAGCGGACGACGCGGCTCGCTTTTGTTGGTCTTCAGTTGATCAAAGCTGTACAGCGTTTCCTGTGCTGTCTCAACGGCCTGACGCACTTTCCAGTAGTTATTGCGCCCTTTGACGTGCAGCTCAGTCAGGAAGCAGACGGCTTCCATTGAGCCAGTATCATTCAGCGTATTGATGGTTTTCTGAATGACCTGCTTGTACTGGCGCTCATCAAGCTCGCGCTCTTTGCCACAACCAATGAGGAGAATTCGCTCAGACAGAACGTTAGGAACATGGTGCAGCAACAGGGTTTGACCTGGTTTGCCTTCCAGTTCGCCACGACGCAGCAGTGCGCTGATGTACCCGTCGCTGATCTTGTCGAGCTGCTCTGCAATCGGAGAGAGACGGCGTGGTTCAAAGACACCCACGACGATGCACGCACTCCGCTGTTTCTCCGGGCTACCGCTTTTTACACTGAACTCCATGCACTACGCTCCTGAATCTTAAAGACAACGGCGGTGGCTACGGATAGAATTGCAAGCTTTCGTAACTCATACCCGCTGTTGCGGTGACTTCGTGTTAATCTTAACGTTATTACGGCATTGGCACGTCAGAACAATTTCTGAGAGGTGGATCCGTTGAGTATAATGATCTTAGCGACGATTTCGACGACTCAAGAGAATAAATGACGTTTAAGCCATGAAACAAGCTAAATTCCGGCAAAAGACGGGTTTTTACGGGCGTATTTAAAGTGATAATCATAAGATATCTGGTTCGGGAAACGCTCAAAAGCCAACTTGCGATCCTATTCATCCTGCTTTTGATCTTCTTTTGTCAAAAGTTAGTCAGGATCCTTGGTGCGGCGGTTGACGGTGATATCCCGGCGAATCTGGTGCTCTCGCTGCTGGGGCTGGGCGTGCCAGAAATGGCGCAACTTATCTTGCCATTAAGCCTGTTCCTCGGGCTGCTGATGACGCTGGGCAAACTGTATACCGAAAGTGAAATTACGGTCATGCACGCCTGCGGGCTGAGCAAGGCTGTCTTAGTGAAAGCGGCGATGGTGCTGGCGCTGTTTACCAGTATTATTGCGGCGGTCAACGTGATGTGGGCCGGACCGTGGTCCTCCA
>NZ_SZWS01000064.1:7867-9623 GCF_005281245.1 Citrobacter sp. wls826 | reverse complement strand
GCGGAGGCGAAAGCGAACCCCGGTATGGCGGCGCTTGCTCAGGGGCAATTCCAGCAGGCCACTAACGGCGGCTCGGTGCTGTTTATCGAAAGCGTTGACGGCAGTAATTTCAACGATGTGTTCCTCGCGCAAATCCGCCCGAAAGGTAACGCCCGTCCTTCGGTGGTGGTAGCGGACTCCGGTCATCTTACTCAATTGCGCGATGGCTCTCAGGTCGTGACGCTGAACCAGGGGACGCGTTTTGAAGGGACCGCGCTGCTGCGCGATTTCCGCATTACCGACTTCCAGAATTATCAGGCGATTATCGGTCATCAGGCCGTGGCGCTGGATCCAAACGATACCGACCAGATGACCATGCGTACGCTATGGACGACCGACACCGATCGCGCCCGTGCGGAGCTGACCTGGCGTATCACGTTAGTATTCACCGTATTTATGATGGCGCTGATGGTTGTACCGCTGAGCGTGGTGAACCCGCGTCAGGGTCGCGTACTGTCCATGCTGCCAGCAATGCTGCTTTATTTGCTGTTCTTCCTGGTTCAGACATCGCTGAAGTCGAACGGCGGCAAAGGTAAGCTGGATCCGGTGTTCTGGATGTGGACGGTTAACCTGGCGTATCTGGCGCTGGCGATTGTGCTTAACCTCTGGGATACGGTGCCGATGCGCCGCTTACGTGCCCGTTTTATGCGTAAAGGAGCGGTATAATGCAGCCTTTTGGTGTACTTGACCGCTATATCGGTAAAACCATTTTCACCACCATCATGATGACGTTGTTCATGCTGGTGTCGCTCTCCGGGATCATCAAGTTTGTCGACCAGCTGAAAAAAGCCGGGCAGGGGAGCTACGATGCGATGGGCGCCGGGCTGTATACCCTGCTCAGCGCGCCGAAAGATATCCAGATCTTCTTCCCGATGGCGGCGCTGCTGGGTGCTTTGCTGGGGCTGGGCATGCTGGCGCAGCGCAGTGAACTGGTGGTCATGCAGGCTTCTGGCTTTACCCGTATGCAGGTGGCGTTGTCGGTGATGAAAACCGCGATTCCGCTGGTGTTGCTGACGATGGCCATCGGCGAATGGGTGGCGCCGCAGGGCGAACAGATGGCGCGTAACTATCGTGCGCAGCAGATGTACGGCGGCTCGCTGCTCTCGACCCAGCAAGGTTTGTGGGCGAAAGATGGCGACAGCTTTGTCTACATTGAGCGGGTGAAAGGTGACGCCGAGTTAGGCGGAATTAGCATCTACTCCTTTAACGACAAGCGCCGTTTGCAGTCCGTCCGTTATGCCGCAAGCGCGACGTTTGACCCGGAGCAGAAGGTCTGGCGTTTGTCGCAGGTGGATGAATCCAACCTGACCGATCCGAAGCAAATCACCGGCTCGCAGACGGTGAGCGGCACCTGGAAAACCAACCTTACACCCGACAAGCTCGGCGTCGTGGCGTTGGATCCTGATGCGCTCTCGATTAGTGGTCTGCATAACTACGTGAAGTACCTGAAGTCGAGCGGCCAGGACGCCGGACGCTACCAGCTCAATATGTGGAGCAAAGTCTTCCAGCCGCTGTCTGTGGCGGTAATGATGCTGATGGCGCTGTCGTTTATCTTTGGTCCGCTGCGTAGCGTCCCGATGGGCGTGCGCGTGGTGACAGGGATTAGCTTCGGCTTTGTGTTCTATGTGCTGGACCAAATCTTTGGCCCGCTGACGCTGGTGTACGGCATTCCGCCGATTATCGGCGCGTTGCTGCCAAGCGCCAGCTTCTTCCTGAT
>NZ_SZWS01000064.1:3564-7793 GCF_005281245.1 Citrobacter sp. wls826 | reverse complement strand
CTCCCGCTGTGCGGGAGGGGCGCCTTCCTGCTAGCGTTTTCTCCCGCCCATTAAACTCCCCAACATGCCGCGGATTATCTGATTGGTGACCTGCCGCGCCGCGCTTTTCGCCACGCTTTGTACCACGCCATCGCGCTTGCCGCCGCGTGGTCCGGTGCTGCCAAACAGAATATCCTTCAATCCACCGAGAATACCGCCGTCCACATCGATCGCTTTACCGTTGGCGGGAGGTGTATTTTGCTGCTCGGTGCTGGCCTGCACGCCTTGCTGTAAACGCTCATAGGCGGACTCGCGGTCGATCTGTTCTTCATATTTACCGTACAGCGAGGAGTGATTAATCAGCCCGTTACGCTCGTCATCCGTCACTGGTCCCATCCGCGAGCACGGCGCAATCACCATTGCTCGTTCAACCACCGACGGGCTGCCTTTAGCGTCCAGAAACGACACCAGCGCCTCGCCGGTTCCCAGTTCCTGAATGGCTTTTTCGGTATCAAATGCCGGGTTGGCGCGCATGGTTTGCGCGGCGGTTTTCACCGCTTTCTGATCCTTCGGTGTAAACGCGCGCAGGGCGTGCTGCACGCGGTTCCCCAACTGACCGAGCACGTTGTCTGGAATATCTGACGGGTTTTGCGAGACGAACCACACGCCGACCCCTTTCGAGCGGATCAGGCGGATCACCTGTTCGATTTTATCCAGCAGCACCTGCGGGGCGTCGTTGAACAGCAGGTGAGCTTCATCGAAGAAGAACACCAGTTTTGGCTTCTCCAGATCGCCTGCTTCCGGCAGCTGTTCGTACAGTTCGGAGAGCATCCACAGCAGGCTGGCGGCATACAGTTTGGGCATCTGGTAGAGCTTCTCTGCGCTGAGGATGTTGATCATCCCTTTGCCGCTGGCGTCAGTTCGCATCCAGTCTTTGATGTCCAGCATCGGTTCGCCAAAGAAGTGCGCCGCCCCCTGTTGCTCCAGCGACAGCAGTCCACGCTGGATTGCCCCGACCGAGGCGCTGCTGATATTGCCATATTGATTCTGGAAGGATTTGGCGTTATCGCCGATGTACTGGGTAATGGCTCGCAGGTCTTTGAAATCGAGCAGCAGCAGACCCTGGTCATCGGCAATGCGGAAGATAATATCCAGCACGCCGGACTGTACGTCGTTGAGGTTCAGCAAACGGGCCAGCAGCAGCGGGCCGAGGTCAGATACCGTGGCCCGCACGGGGTGACCTTTTTCGCCGAAGATATCCCACACCGTGACCGGATTAGCATGCGGTTGCCAGTCGGTAATGCCGATATTTTTCAGGCGGGCGAGTAGCTTTTCAGAGGCCTGCCCTTCCTCGGCCACGCCGGTTAAGTCGCCTTTCACATCGGCCATAAATACCGGTACGCCAATTTCAGACAGGGATTCGGCCAGCTTCTGTAGCGTGACGGTTTTACCGGTCCCGGTAGCGCCGGTAATCAGTCCGTGACGGTTGGCCATGCCTGGCAGTAAAAACAGTTCGGTGTCCGGCGTGCGGGCAATTAGCAGGGGTGCGCTCATTGAGATTTCCTCCATTTATCTTGCCTGGAGTATAGGCAATGTCCATCAAAGAGAGTATGCGATGGCCGGAGAAAATGACTTAAAGCGTATTGCCGTGATAAATCTGGTACCCCAAATCCACGGTGTTGTGGTTATGGTCGTTGTTCTTGATTTTGCTCAGCAACATCTGCGCTGCCATGCGGCCAATGTCAAAACGCGGGGTGATCACGCTGGCGAGGCTTGGGATCATCTGCCTGCCGATTTCCAGCCCGTGAAAACCGGCAATTGAGATCTGTTCCGGAACGGCCAGATCGCGCTCGCGGCACAGCAGCAGCGCGCCCATCGCAATATCGTCGTTGGTGCAAAAAACGCCGTCTAAATCCGGATGCGCGGCGAGCGCGTCCCGCATCATCTGGGTGCCGAGATGGATGGACGAAATAGAACGCGGATTGACGCGCAGCGGCACCAGATCCCGGCGCGTCATGGCATCGCAATAGCCGCGATAACGCTGTTCATCGCGGACGTCGTCTTTCGAACCGAGATAGAGGATTTTGCGCCGCTGGCGTTTATCCAGCATGGTGCTGACCATATCAAATGCCGCCTGACGGTTATCGAAGCCCACTTCCATGTCCAGACGATCGCCCTGAATATCCATCAGCTCCACCACCGGAATGTTGGCTGAACGCAGAAACTTCACCGTGCGCAGGGTGTGATATTTCTCGGACAGGATAATGCCGTCGATATTGTACGACAGCAGGTTGATCACCGACTCTTCCTCGGATTCCCGGTCGTAATTGTAGTTAGCGATCAGCGTCTGATAGTTATGATCCGAGGTGACCGACTCAATTCCGGCCAGAATGTCTGCGAACAGCTGGTTTTGAAACGAGGGGATCAGCACGCCAAGCGTATAGCTTTGCGCATTCAGCAGCATCGCGGGCGCGCGGTTGGGGATGTAATTAATCTCCTCCATAATCTGCGCGATGCGTTCACCGGTTTCCTTTGCGACCTTTTTTGGCGAGCGAATGTAGCGGCTCACCGTCATTTTGGTCACGCCCGCCAGCGTGGCGATGTCTTGCAAAGAAATTCTGTGGTTCCTCATTTTCTCTCCAGTGCCGGGGAGCGCGGATCTGTGCTCCCCGGTGATGACTGTCTTAATGCAGAATGGCGTTCAGCGCCAGAACCCCCAGCAGCCCCATAATGGAAATCAGCGTCTCCATTACCGTCCAGGTACGCAACGTTTCCCCGACGCTGAGATTAAAATAGCCTTTAAACAGCCAGAATCCCGGATCGTTAACGTGGGAGGCAATCACGCTGCCCGCGCCGGTAGCCAGCACCATCAGCGCCGGGTCGGCGTGGGTGACGTTAATAATCGGCAGTACCACGCCTGCGGTGGTGATCGCCGCCACGGTGGCTGAACCGAGCGCGATACGCAGCAAGGCGGCGACCGTCCAGCACATCAGCAGCGGAGAAAGCGACGTGCCGGTCATCAGGTGCGAGATATATTGCCCCACGCCGCTGTCGACCAGAACCTGCTTAAACGCGCCGCCCCCGGCGATGATAAACACAATCATCGCAATCGCACCGATAGAGTCGCCAATGATATCCATAATTTGCTCGATCGTACGTCCGTTACGTCGACCAAGGGTAAAAATGGCGAGTACGATAGCGATAAACAACGCGACCGCAGGGTTACCGATAAACTCAAAGAACACCCGTACGCTGTTGGTTTTCGGCAGCGTGATTTCGCACACTGCGGCGACCGCCATCAGTATGACCGGGATTACCGCGGCAAAGATACTGTTCCAGAATGACGGCATCTCTTCTTCGGTGAACAGATGCGGGTTGAATAACCCTTCCGGCGGCGCTTTCTCAAAGCGGGTCAGCAGCTTAGAAAACAGCGGCCCGGCAACAATCACCGTCGGGATAGTAATAATAAAGCCGTACAGCAGGGTAGTGCCGAGATTAGCCTCGAAAATGGTGGCAATCGCGGTCGGCCCCGGATGCGGCGGCAGAAAACAGTGGGTCACGGACAGCGCAGCTACCATCGGGACGCCAACATACAGCAGCGGCAGGCCGGAAGAGGCCACCACCGTAAACACCAGCGGCAGCAGCAGAACAAAGCCGACTTCGAAAAACATCGCCAGACCTACCACCAGTCCGGTGATCACCAGCGCCCACTGCACGCGTTTCTTACCAAACGTGCCAATCAGCGTGGTGGCGATGCGCTGAGCCGCGCCGGTATCGGAAATCAGCTTACCGAGCATTGCACCGAAGCCAAGGATCATCGCCAGACCGCCGAGCGTCCCGCCGATCCCATTTTGTATTGAATGCAAAACGGCCTGGGCATCCATCCCTTCGGCAAAACCGACGACCGCCGCCACCAGGACCAGAGCAATAAAGCCGTTAACTTTAAAACCAATCATCAGGACCAGGAGCAGCGCGACGCCTGCCGCAATTATTATTAATGGCATAATCGTTTCTCTTATATCCCCGTCATACTTCAAGTTGCAGGTGTGTTGGCTGCGCTCACTCATCTGAATCACTTACTCAAGTAAGCTCATCGGGTTCATTCACTTGCCGCCGTCCTGCAACTCGGATTATTTAGGGGTGGCCAAAAATGCAGCGCCTGGGCGCTGCGTGATGTTGCGTTGTGTTGTATCAGACGGCGACCAGCATGCCGCCATCGACAAACAACAGGTGCCCGTTAACAAAATCGG
>NZ_SZWS01000064.1:0-3522 GCF_005281245.1 Citrobacter sp. wls826 | reverse complement strand
AAGACCGCCGCGCCAATCAGCTCCTGCGGATCGCCCCAGCGCGCGGCTGGCGTACGTTTGCACAGCCAGGCGGTGAAGGCTTCATCCTCGACCAGCGCTTTGGTCATCTCAGTTTTGAAGTAGCCCGGTGCGATACCGTTGACCTGGATATTGTGGCGCGCCAGCTCAACGCACATACCGCGGGTGAGCATTTTCACCGCGCCTTTCGAGGCGGCATACGGCGTGATGGTGTCGCGGCCCAGTTCGCTCTGCATGGAGCAGATGTTGATGACCTTCCCGGCCTGACGCTCCACCATGCGACGCGTTACTGCCTGCGAGACCAGGAACACCGCCGTCTGGTTAACGGCAATCACATCGTTCCAGTCCTGCTCCGGGAACTCGGTAAACGGATGTCGGCGCTGAATACCGGCGTTATTCACCAGCACATCGATTGGGCCAATGTCTTTTTCGATATGGTCGATGGCGGCATCAATGTCCTGTTTCTGCGTAACATTGAAGGGCGCGGCAACGGCGCGGATCCCTTCCCGTTGCAGTTTGGCGACGGCGGCCTCCGCGCGCTCCGGCGTAATATCATTGACGATAATCTGCGCGCCATATTTACCCAGCCCGGTCGCCAGTAAATAACCAATACCCTGGGCCGAACCGGTGATCAGAATATTTTTGCCATCCAGCGAAAAAAGATCGTTCATTATGTTCTTCCTTATTTTGTTTCAGCAAAAACGAGCTGGACTTTCGCTGCCTGGGTTTTATCCCCGGCAAAGATCAGCGCCTGTTCAAGCTCGGTAAACGGATATTCAGCGCTGAGTAACGGCAGTGGATCGATAACGTTATTCGCCAGCCACGACACCGCAGTGTTGAACTCGGTGGTAAAGCGGAACGAGCCTTTGAGCGCGATCTCTTTGCCGATCAGCATCATCATCGGGAAGTCCGGCACCGCGCCGCCCATGCCGACCTGCACCATCACGCCTTTCGCGCGGGTGACTTCCAGGCAGGTGGTGATTGAGGACGGATGACCAGAGACTTCGAAGCTGACGTCGAAGTAGCCTTTCTCTTTTTTCCACTCATCGAGCGAGTCCTGCTGCGGGTTAATCAGCGTGTTAGCACCCATCTGCTGGGCCAGCGACAGCGAGCGCGGGCTGATATCAGCACAGACAATTTCTGCTGCGCCGAGCGTTTTCACCGCGCTGACGATCAGGCAGCCGATAGGCCCCACGCCGGAGATAAACACGCGTTTGCCCTGCAGGTCTCCTGCTTCATGCGCGGCGTGGATCGCGACTGCCAGCGGTTCGGCAAAGGCCATGACTTTTTCATCGGCGTGCTGGGGGTAGGGGATGCACTGCGCGGTATCGACGGTTTTAAATCGGGTAAAGCCGCCGTCAACGTGGGGAAAATACATGGCGCTGCCAAAAAAGCGCATTTCCGTGCACTGGTTTTCTTCGTGCTGCAGACAGTATTTACAGTGGCCACAGGGCTTCGACGGATTAATAGCCACCGACTGACCTTCATGTAATTCTTTTGAGTCGCTGTGCACCACTTTACCAATAACTTCATGGCCTAAAATCATCGGTGCTTTAACGGTAAAATTACCGACTTTTCCTTCCTGATAATAATGTAAGTCGGAACCACAAATTCCGCCGCGGGTAATTTTTACCAGCGTTCCTTTATTATTCCATTCAATGTTTTGGTCGGTAATGGCAACAGTTTTCTTACCCGCGACAACGCAGGATTGGGTTTTGACTTGCATAAATGCCTCACTGGTCAGGTAGTAACCTCGGCAGCATTTAAACGGTTTTGATTGTTATTATTTGTGATAAAGATCACGCTGGAAAATTGTTACACTACAATGTTACGCATAACGTGATGCGCCTTGTAAATCTGCTCAGCCGCGCCGAAAAAAGGTGAATTCTGCAATGTGGAAGGCGTAGTATCGCGACATGGAATATGAATCTGGAGTTTTTTCAATGGCCGGGGAAAGTTATATTTTGATGGGCGTTTCGGGTAGCGGTAAATCTTTAATTGGCAGCAAAATTGCTGCAGTATTATCGGCCAAATTCATTGATGGTGACGATCTCCATCCTGCCAAAAATATTGATAAAATGTCTGAAGGTATTCCATTAACCGATGAAGACCGACTACCGTGGTTAGCGCGATTAAATGACGCTTCATACAGTTTATATAAAAAGAATGAGACCGGGTTTATTGTCTGCTCGTCATTAAAAAAACAGTATCGCGATATATTGCGGCAGGGCAGTCCGAATGTGCATTTTTTGTGGCTGGACGGCGATTACGAGACCATTCTGGCGCGCATGCAGCGTCGGGCAGGGCATTTTATGCCGGTGGGATTACTCAAAAGCCAGTTCGATGCGCTGGAGTGCCCGCAGGAGGACGAACGTGATATTGTCCGCATCGACGTGAACCATGACATTGAGCATGTGACGGAACAGTGCCGCCAGGCGGTGCTCGCGTTTCGTAACGGGCAATAAGCCCAGCCCCTTGCGGGACTGAGCCTTGCATCAGAAGTCGGCTTTCAGCACCACGCGGTAGCGGGCTTTGCCGTCACGCACGTGCTGGATAGCGTCGTTAATTTGCGACATCGGGTACAGTTCGGTGGTGGGCGACACCTTGCTGCGCCCGGCAAACTTCATCAGCTTGCGCAGTTCGAACGGCGTACCGGTTGCCGAACCGGAGATGCTGCGATCGCCAGCAATTAAGGTGAACGCTGGCACCGGCAGCGGCTTCAGCACCGCGCCGACGGTATGGAAGTTACCGCCGTAGGCCAGTGCTTCAAAATAAGGCTGCCAGTCGAGATCGACGTTAACCGTGTTAATAATGAGATCGAACTGGCCCGCCAGCGCTTTTAGCGCATCCGGATCGCGGCTGTTAACCACCTTATCCGCCCCCATCGCCAGCACTTCCTGCTCTTTCGCCGGATTGGAGCTGAACGCGGTCACTTCGCACCCCATCGCGTGTAACAGCTTAATGGCGATATGCCCCAGGCCGCCGATGCCGATCACCCCAACGCGACTGGTGGCGGTGATATGGTGCATCAGCAGCGGTTTGAACACCGTGATACCGCCGCACAGCAAGGGACCTGCCGCCGCCAGATCGATGCTTTCCGGCAGCGGGATCACCCACTGCCAGTCGGCCCGCAGCTTCTCGGCAAAGCCACCGCGATTGAGAATAGTGGGAACGGAACCTTCCAGGCAGTTAATCTGATTGCCGCTGATACAGGCGTCGCAATGCCCGCAGCTGCGCGCCGTCCAGCCAATGCCGACTCGCTGACCAACCTTCAGACCTTTATCTTGCGCCGCGCTGCCGAGCGCCGCCACGCGACCAATCACCTCATGCCCGGCAACCAGTGGATACTGAGAGAACCCCCATTCGTTGTCGATCATCGACAAATCGGAATGGCAGATACCGCAGTAATCGACCTGGACTTCGACATCTTCCGGCTTAAGCTCGCCCGCATCATATTCATAGAGTTCGAGTTCGCTGCCCGCCGCTTTTGCGGCGTAGCTTTTT
>NZ_SZWS01000023.1:80444-81979 GCF_005281245.1 Citrobacter sp. wls826 | reverse complement strand
TGGCGTTCCCCCCGGCAGCGGCGGTATTGACGCTCAGGGAGCGTTCAATGTACAGCCTCTCCAGCAGAATATTGCTTTCGCCACGGGCAAAGCCCTGGACTGATACAATCGCCCCTTCGCGGGCAGCTACCGCTTCGCACAGTGAACGCAGTTGGTCGGAATCGCCGTGGAAAATAACGGCATCAAACGGCTGCGTAGTGATGTTGTCCGCTTTGGCAAACTGGATGCGCCCGGAGACGGCGGCTGGCAGACGTTTTGCCAGTTCACGATGGAACGCATCATCTGGCCACAGGATTAAGCTACCAACGGAAGCCACAGCGGCAACCTGTACCAGCGCGTCCTGTTCATCATCGGCGATACACAGTACGCGTTCACGCGGCAACAGCGTCCAGGTATTGCGCTCGCCAGTGGGTCCTGGCAGCAGACGCTGGGTACCAGCCTGCGCCAGTTCGCCAAACTGCTGGCAGAGCGCATGCAGCGAGGGTCGATCGGTTGCCCATTCGCTGAGCGCTTCCAGCGGCTGAACGAGTGCAGCTTTAAGCTGCGCATCGACCGGGTAGTCGGCATCCTGGCGGGCAAGCGTAATGCCTAACGCATTTTCCGGGCGGTTAGCCAGCAGGCGATACAGATACAGCGGTCCACCTGCTTTTGGCCCGGTACCAGACAAGCCTTCGCCACCGAATGGCTGAACGCCGACAACGGCACCGACCATATTGCGGTTAACGTACAGGTTCCCCACGTGTGCCGATCCTGTGACCTGGGCGATGGTTTCATCGATACGAGTGTGTACGCCCAGCGTCAGGCCGTAGCCGGAAGCATTAATTTGCTCAATCAGGTTGCCCAGATTGTTACGGGTGTAGCGCACGACGTGCAGTACCGGACCAAACACCTCTTTTTGTAATTCGTCGAAGCTTTCCAGCTCGATCAGCGTCGGAGCAATAAATGTACCGGTTTGCCATTCACGCGCATCGTCGCTGTTTTCGCGCACGGCCTGAAACACCGGGCGTCCTTTGGCGCGCATGGCCTGAATATGGCGCTCAATATTGGTTTTGGCTTCTTCATCAATTACCGGCCCAATATCGGTGGTCAGGCGACCTGGATTACCCATGCGACATTCCGCCATCGCGCCGCGTAGCATTTTCAGCGTATGGTCGGCTACATCATCCTGCAGACACAGGACGCGCAGCGCGGAGCAGCGCTGTCCGGCGCTGTCAAACGCTGAAGCCAGAACGTCGACCACGACCTGTTCCGTCAACGCGGAGGAGTCGACAATCATTGCGTTCATCCCACCGGTTTCGGCGATAAGCGGGATTGGACGCCCCTGAGCATCAAGGCGGGTGGCAATATTGCGTTGCAACAGCGTGGCGACTTCCGTTGAGCCGGTAAACATGACGCCGCGTACGCGCTCATCGGAAGTGAGCTGCGCCCCGACGGTTTCACCCTGACCAGGCAACAGTTGCACCACGCCCGGCGGTACACCCGCTTCGAGCAAAATAGCGATGCCCTGGGCGGCAATTAACGGGGTTTGTTCCGCC
>NZ_SZWS01000023.1:65714-80406 GCF_005281245.1 Citrobacter sp. wls826 | reverse complement strand
GGTTTCGCCAGCACGCTGTTACCCGCCGCCAGCGCGGCGGCAATCTGCCCGGTGAAAATGGCCAGCGGGAAGTTCCATGGGCTGATACAAACCACGGGTCCTAACGGTCGATGGGTTTCATTATCGAAATCATCGCGAACCTGACCGGCATAATAATGCAGGAAGTCTACCGCTTCGCGCACTTCCGCAATGGCGTTGCTGAAGGTTTTACCCGCTTCGCGTACCAGGATGCCAATCAGCTGCTGCATCTGACCTTCCATCAGAACGGCGGCACGATGCAAAATGGCGGCGCGCTCTTGTGGCGGTGTGGCGAACCAGATCGGCGCGTTATTCGCTGCGTTCTGTAACGCCTGTTCCACTTCAGCGTGAGTCGCCTCACGCACGTAACCGACAATGTCTTTCGGCTCGGCTGGGTTAACGACTGGCGTCATTTCGCCGTCAGCAACCGGGTGCTCCAGAATGGGTTTAGCGTGCCATTTTTGTAGCGCGCTGTTGAGCAGGGCAGAGGACAGCGAGGCCAGACGATGTTCGTTAGCTAAATCCAGCCCGCCTGAGTTTTCGCGGCCTTTACCGTACAGGTCACGCGGCAGGGCAATCTTCGGATGCGGCAGACCGGCCTGACCTTCTTGCAGCGCCAGTTTTTCAACAGCCTCGACCGGATCGGCAACCAGTTCATCCAGCGGCAGGGTCGTGTCGGCAATGCGGTTGACGAACGAGGTGTTGGCGCCGTTTTCCAGCAGACGACGCACCAGGTACGCCAGCAGCGTTTCGTGCGTGCCGACCGGTGCATAAATGCGGCATGGACGGTTCAGTTTGCCATCCGCAACTTTGCCGGTGACCTGCTCATACAGCGGTTCGCCCATGCCGTGCAGGCACTGAAACTCGTACTGGCCTGGGTAGTAGTTTTGACCGGCTAACTGATAAATCGCCGCCAGCGTATGGGCGTTGTGGGTGGCGAACTGCGGGTAGATCAGATTCGGTACGGCAAGCAGTTTTTTCGCACAGGCCAGGTAAGAAACGTCGGTGTACACCTTACGGGTGTAGACCGGATAACCTTCCAGACCGTCCATCTGGGCACGTTTAATTTCGCTATCCCAGTAGGCGCCCTTAACCAGACGGATCATCAGGCGGCGGCGGCTGCGCGTGGCGAGGTCAATCAGGTAGTCGATAACATACGGGCAGCGCTTCTGGTAGGCCTGGATAACAAAACCGATCCCGTTCCAGCCTGCCAGTTCGGGCTCAAAGCACAGTTTTTCCAGCAGATCGAGGGAGATCTCCAGTCGGTCAGCCTCTTCGGCGTCGATATTAATGCCGATGTCGTACTGACGTGCCAGCAGAGTAAGCGATTTCAGACGAGGATAGAGTTCATCCATTACGCGATCATACTGCGCACGGCTGTAACGCGGATGCAGTGCCGACAGCTTGATAGAAATGCCTGGCCCTTCATAGATACCGCGCCCGTTAGAGGCCTTACCAATGGCGTGGATCGCCTGCTGGTATGAAACCATATAAGCCTGTGCATCGGCGGCGGTCAGGGCCGCTTCGCCCAGCATGTCATAGGAGTAACGGAAGCCTTTTTCTTCCAGTTTACGCGCGTTAGCCAGCGCTTCAGCGATGGTCTCCCCGGTGACAAACTGCTCGCCCATCAAGCGCATGGCCATGTCGACGCCTTTACGCACCAGCGGCTCACCGCTCTTGCCGATAATACGGTTGAGTGAGCGTGAGAGGCTGGCTTCGTTATGCGTTGAAACCAGACGACCGGTAAACAACAGACCCCAGGTCGCCGCGTTGACGAACAGAGACGGGCTGCGGCCAATGTGCGACTGCCAGTTACCGTTGCTGATCTTGTCGCGGATTAACGCATCGCGGGTCGCTTTATCTGGAATACGCAGCAAGGCTTCGGCCAGACACATCAGCGCGACGCCTTCCTGTGAAGAAAGGGAGAATTCCTGCAATAAACCTTGTACCATCCCGGCGCGACCGCTGGCGGTCTTCTGGTTACGCAGTTTGTCTGCCAGATCGTATGCCAGCTTATGTGCCTGCTCGGCGATAGGCTGCGGCAGACGAGCCTGCTCCATCAGCATCGGTACGGCGTCGGTTTCGGCGCGGCGGTAAGCAGCGGTGATTGCCGCGCGGGAAACTGACTGCGGCAGGATCTGTTCAGCAAATTCCAGGAAAGGCTGATGCGCTTCATTTTGCAACGTGGTCGACTCATCGCCCTCATTCGCAGCACCCGCCAGCAGGGCCGGTAGTTCAGGAAGCGCGTCGTCATTTTCTAGTCTTTCGAGATAATTAAAAATGGCTTGTTTGATCAGCCAATGTGGCGTGCGATCGATTCGTGATGCTGCTGTTTTAATACGCTCGCGAGTGGCGTCATCCAGCTTAACCCCCATCGTGGTGGTTCCCATGCCGTTTACTCCTGTTGTACTGAAATACGGGTCTGATAGTTACCGAGAAATATCCACTATGTTGCAACTTTGTGCAACCGTGTTAAATGTGACTTGGTTTGCAAGCTTGGAAATGAATGAAATGTTAATAAACGTGAGTGTTTTGACGGGGGCTATAAAAGTTGCCGAATCTTTTTCTCTGCGGTAGTTAACACTTTTAAAAGGTGCAACCGAAAAAAGTGTGAGAGAGTGCAACCTACAGAAAAATGCTATCTACTCTGGATCAAATTTGATGTAAATGGTGTGTTAAATCGATTGTGAATGACCATCGCTTCCGGCAGGATACGGTCGCCCTGGTAAACATAGATATCTTTGCCACGTTCCGGCAGGGTAATAAAACGGCAAGCCACGGCATTGCTGATACATAATTTTGGAGAGTTTTGATGGCTATTAGCACACCGATGTTAGTGACATTCTGTGTCTATATTTTCGGCATGATATTGATAGGGTTTATTGCATGGCGTTCAACCAAAAACTTTGACGATTACATTCTGGGTGGACGCAGTCTGGGTCCATTCGTGACCGCGTTATCCGCCGGGGCATCTGACATGAGCGGCTGGTTGCTGATGGGCCTGCCTGGCGCGATTTTCCTGTCGGGGATTTCAGAAAGCTGGATCGCTATTGGCCTTATTTTGGGTGCGTGGATCAACTGGAAACTGGTGGCCGGACGTTTACGCGTGCATACCGAATACAATAACAATGCGCTGACGTTACCGGATTACTTTACCGGTCGCTTTGAAGATAAAAGCCGAATTCTGCGTATTATCTCCGCGCTGGTTATTCTGCTGTTTTTCACCATCTATTGTGCTTCCGGTATTGTGGCAGGGGCGCGTCTGTTTGAAAGCACCTTTGGCATGAGTTACGAAACAGCGCTGTGGGCAGGGGCGGCCGCGACGATTATTTATACCTTTATCGGTGGTTTCCTCGCGGTAAGCTGGACCGATACCGTCCAGGCCAGCCTGATGATCTTCGCCCTGATCCTGACGCCGGTGATGGTAGTCATTGGCGTGGGTGGGTTTGACGATTCGCTGGAAGTGATTAAACAAAAGAGCATTGAGAACGTGGACATGTTCAAAGGGCTGAATTTTGTTGCCATTATTTCCCTGATGGGCTGGGGTCTGGGCTATTTCGGTCAGCCGCATATTCTGGCGCGCTTTATGGCGGCTGATTCTCACCATAGCATTGTTCATGCTCGCCGCATCAGTATGACCTGGATGATCCTGTGTCTGGCAGGTGCAGTTGCCGTTGGCTTCTTTGGTATCGCTTACTTTAACAACAACCCACAGCTTGCCGGTGCCGTTAACCAGAACGCCGAACGCGTGTTTATTGAACTGGCGCAAATCCTGTTCAACCCGTGGATTGCCGGTATTCTGCTGTCTGCGATCCTCGCTGCGGTGATGTCGACTCTGAGCTGCCAGTTGCTGGTGTGCTCCAGTGCAATCACCGAAGACTTGTATAAAGCGTTCCTGCGTAAAAATGCCAGCCAGAAAGAGCTGGTATGGATTGGTCGCATCATGGTGCTGGTTGTGGCGCTGGTGTCTATCGCGCTGGCGGCGAACCCGGAGAACCGTGTGCTTGGTCTGGTAAGCTACGCCTGGGCTGGCTTTGGCGCGGCGTTTGGTCCGGTGGTTCTGTTCTCCGTAATGTGGTCGCGTATGACGCGTAACGGCGCGCTGGCCGGGATGCTCATCGGTGCGGTGACGGTAATCGTCTGGAAGCAGTTTGCCTGGTTGGGTCTGTATGAAATCATCCCGGGCTTTATTTTCGGCAGCATCGGTATTGTGGTCTTCAGCCTGTTGGGTAAAGCGCCTTCAGCCGCTATGCAGCAACGTTTTGCCGAGGCTGATGCGCATTATCACACAGCTCCGCCATCACGTTTACAGGCAGAGTAATCCGCCTCGATCTTTAAGCCCGCCGCGTGCGGGCTTTTATATTTGTCCCCGCTGCAAAACCGCCCTAATCGTTACCCGCCTAACTGTTTACATTAAGTCATCATTCTCAAAACATTCTGCTTGAGTTTTTCTTTACTGTAATGATAATCACTATCACTGTAATTTACTTTTCTTTTCATCAATTGACTGAGAATAACGTTTAAGGGTTCTTCGCATGTTTGTTCCATTTCTTATTATGTTGCGCGAAGGGTTAGAGGCCGCGCTGATAGTCAGCCTGATTGCCAGCTACCTGAAACGGACTCAGCGTGGTCGATGGATTGGTGTGATGTGGATTGGTGTTCTGCTGGCGGCGGCGTTATGCCTGGCGTTAGGCGTTTTCATCAATGAAACCACCGGTGAATTTCCGCAAAAGGAACAGGAGCTGTTTGAAGGCATCGTGGCGGTCATTGCCGTGGTGATCCTCACCTGGATGGTGTTCTGGATGCGTAAAGTTTCGCGCAACGTCAAAGTCCAGCTTGAACAGGCTGTCGATAACGCGCTGCAACGCGGCAATCATCACGGCTGGGCGCTGGTAATGATGGTCTTTTTTGCCGTTGCCCGTGAAGGGCTGGAATCGGTGTTCTTCCTGCTGGCGGCATTCCAGCAGGATGTAGGCATTTGGCCACCGTTAGGTGCGATGCTGGGGCTGGCCACCGCAGTGGTACTGGGTTACCTGATTTACCTCGGCGGCATTCGCCTCAACCTCGGGGCATTCTTCAAATGGACCAGCCTGTTCATTTTGCTGGTGGCGGCTGGTCTTGCTGCTGGGGCCATCCGCGCGTTCCACGAAGCCGGGTTATGGAATCATTTTCAGGATGTGGCGTTTGACATGAGCAGCGTGCTTTCAACGCATTCGCTGTTTGGCACATTGATGGAAGGTATTTTCGGCTATCAGGAAGCGCCGAGCGTCAGTGAAGTCGCCATTTGGTTTATCTACCTGATTCCGGCATTGATTATGTTTGCACTGCCGCCGCGTTCAGGCACTACGGCATCGCGTACCGCACCCTGATAAAAACGCGATGCAGAATACTCATTAGTTACAACATACTTATTTATAGGGATAGGTTATGACGTTTAATTTTCGCCGTAGTGCGCTGCAGTTGGGTATTGCTGCGCTGTTTGCCTCCGCTTTTTCTGCACAAGCCGCCGATATTCCGCAGGTGAAAGTCACGGTTAACGACAAACAGTGTGAGCCGATGACGATCACGGTTAACGCTGGGAAAACGCAGTTCATCATCCAGAACCACAGCCAGAAAGCGCTGGAGTGGGAGATCCTTAAAGGGGTTATGGTGGTTGAAGAACGTGAAAACATTGCGCCGGGCTTTAGCCAGAAAATGACAGCTAACCTGCAGCCAGGTGAATATGATATGACCTGCGGTCTGTTGACCAACCCGAAAGGCAAACTAATTGTGAAAGGTAGCGCAACGGCGGATGCCGCGCAGGGCGACGCTCTGCTGAGCCTAAGTGGCGCGATTACTGAATACAAAGCCTATGTGACAGCCGAAACTGCACAACTGGTTGCGGGCACCAAAGCATTCACCGATGCGATTAAAGCTGGCGATCTGGAAAAAGCGAAATCGCTGTATGCGCCAACCCGTCAGCATTATGAGCGTATTGAACCGATTGCTGAACTGTTCTCCGATCTCGACGGTAGCATCGATGCGCGTGAAGATGATTATGAGCAAAAAGCCGCCGATCCTAATTTCACCGGCTTCCACCGCTTGGAGAAAGCGTTGTTCGGCGACAACACCACCAAAGGCATGGACAAGTATGCCGACCAATTAAACAGCGATGTTCTTGACCTGCAAACGCGTATTAGCGAACTGGCCTTCCCACCGTCAAAAGTGGTTGGCGGGGCAGCAGGACTGATTGAAGAAGTCGCTGCCAGCAAAATCAGCGGAGAAGAGGATCGCTACAGCCATACCGATCTGTGGGATTTCCAGGCCAATATCGATGGCGCGCAGAAAATCGTCGATCTCCTGCGCCCTCAGTTACAAAAATCCAATGCTGAGCTGTTGGCGAAGGTGGATGCGAACTTCAAAAAAGTCGATACTATTCTGAGCAAGTACCGTACCAAAGACGGTTTTGAAACCTATGACAAACTGACCGACGCCGATCGCAATGCGCTGAAAGGGCCAATCACGACGCTGGCGGAAGACTTGTCGCAATTACGCGGTGTTCTGGGTCTGGATTAAGCAAAATGCAGCAAGATAATGAAAACGGTGTGAGCGAACCTTCACGCCGACGTTTACTGAAAGGGATGGGCGCCCTGGGTGGGGCGCTGGCGCTGGCGGGTGGATGTCCGGTTGCCCACGCGCAAAAACCACAAAGCGCGCCGGGAACGCTGTCCCCCGATGCGCGTAGTGAAGTGCAGCCGTTTTATGGTCAGCATCAGGCAGGGATCCTGACGCCGCAGCAGGCATCGATGATGCTGGTGGCGTTCGATGTTCTCGCCAGCGATAAGGCTGATCTGGAACGCTTGTTCCGCTTGCTGACCACCCGATTTGCGTTTCTGACCACGGGCGGGCCGGCGCCGGATACGCCGAACCCGCGTTTACCCCCTATGGATTCCGGTATCCTCGGCGCATACATTGCGCCAGACAACCTGACGATGACGTTGTCAGTCGGCGCCTCGCTATTTGATGAACGTTATGGCCTGAAATCGCAGATGCCGAAAAAGCTGCAAAAAATGACCCGCTTCCCGAATGATTCGCTGGATGCGGCGCTGTGCCATGGTGATTTGCTGCTGCAGATTTGTGCCAACACGCAGGACACCGTTATCCATGCGCTGCGCGATATCATTAAACATACGCCCGATCTCCTTAGCGTGCGCTGGAAACGTGAAGGGTTTATTTCCGACCATGCCGCGCGCAGCAAAGGCAAAGAGACCCCGGTCAACTTGCTTGGCTTTAAGGATGGCACCGCGAATCCGGACGCGACGGATACGAAGTTGATGCAGGATGTGGTGTGGGTTACGGACGGACAGGGCGAACCTGTCTGGGCGCAAGGTGGTAGTTATCAGGCCGTCAGGCTCATTCAGTTTCGCGTCGAGTTCTGGGATCGTACGCCGCTGAAAGAGCAGCAAACGATATTTGGTCGAGATAAACACACCGGCGCGCCGCTGGGTATGCAGAACGAGCATGATGTGCCTGACTATGCCAGCGATCCCGAAGGTGAGGTGATTGCGCTCGACAGTCATATCCGCCTGGCGAATCCGCGCACGAAAGAGACCGAGTCCAGCCTGATGATGCGCCGTGGCTACAGCTATTCGCTCGGTGTGACCCCATCCGGTCAACTGGATATGGGACTGTTGTTTGTCTGCTATCAACACGATCTGGAAAAAGGCTTTTTGACTGTGCAGAAACGCCTCAACGGTGAAGCGCTGGAAGAGTATGTCAAACCAATTGGTGGGGGCTACTTCTTTGCTTTGCCGGGTGTCAAAACCGCAGATCAATATCTGGGACAGTCTCTACTCAAAGCCTGATGATCACGCCCCGTTGTACAGCGGGGCTTTTCCTGACATCTGTATGAATGAACAAATTATTTTTTATGATCGGCACGAGACTGAAATAATTCTGTCATCTCTCTGCAAGAGACTGTCTCTGGTGATTAGATAGAATTTAAGTTAACAGCAAGTAAAAATATTGTTGCATTAACGAAAGATTATGATGTAATTATAAGAAACAGCGGTAGTTCCCGGCGGTGATAGTCGTTCACTATGGAGATCGCGATGGAAAAGTCCTGTATTGGACACATTTTTCACAGTAGCTGCAGTACGTTACGCGGACGTTTCTCTTCCGGTAGCCACCTCGTCACCGCCAAATCTCTCTCCCTTTCACTTCTTATCTTCGTAACTGACACCTTGTACGGTGCGCGTAGCCGTGTGTGGCGTCTTATCCGAAAGCAAGCAATGGCTTACAAGGAAGCCAACCCTCAGATGTTCGTGCGCATAATCGTGCCGCCAACGGCGCGTGTGATGTATACCTACAACTCAAGGTGCTATCCATGGGAAGACAAAAAGCAGTGATCAAAGCTCGTCGTGAAGCAAAACGTGTGCTGAGGCGGGATTCGCGTAGCCATAAACAACGTGAAGATGAATCGGTCACCTCGCTTGTGCAGATGGGCGGCGTAGAAGCGATTGGTATGGCGCGTGATAGTCGCGACGCCACGCCAATCACGGCGCGGAATGAAGCTCAGGCCCAGTACCTGAATGCTATCGAGAGTAAACAGCTGATCTTCGCTACCGGTGAAGCCGGGTGTGGTAAAACCTGGATCAGCGCGGCAAAAGCAGCAGAGGCCCTGATCCACAAAGACGTGGACAGGATCATTGTAACCCGTCCAGTTCTGCAAGCTGATGAAGACCTCGGCTTCTTACCTGGAGATGTTTCCGAGAAGTTTGCGCCTTATTTTCGTCCAGTGTATGACGTGCTGGTGAAACGTCTGGGGGCCTCCTTCATGCAATATTGCCTGCGGCCTGAGATTGGTAAGGTGGAAATCGCGCCATTCGCCTATATGCGTGGACGCACATTTGAAAATGCAGTGGTCATTCTTGACGAGGCTCAGAATGTTACTGCAGCACAGATGAAGATGTTTTTGACTCGCCTCGGGGAGAATGTGACGGTGATTGTGAACGGGGATGTGACCCAGTGCGATCTACCCGCCCACGTTCGCTCAGGGCTAAGCGATGCGCTGGCCCGTTTCGAAGAAGATGATATGGTTGGGATTGTTCGTTTCAATAAAGACGATTGCGTCCGTTCGGCACTCTGTCAGCGGACGCTCAATGCATACAACTGATAAGTACTCCGTCTTCAAGGCCCGGGAAACCGGGCTTTGTTATTTGACATCAGCAGATTACTTTCTTTTGCTGCTCTAGTAGTTGGCGCAGGCCTGGTCAAACAGTTGGTTATTTTCGTCTATTTTCTTTAGCGCTTGTGCCAGAAAGGTCAGTAGGTCATCCTTATAAATCCCACCTTCCGTAGTTTCTTTTCGTAAGATCCCATTGCTGGTGTAGGTTTTTTTAATGGTGACGTTATGCCTGACGTTGCAAATAACCGTTCGCTGATACTCTTCGTAGAATCGGCTGTCAGGATCGAAAAACGTATTTATTTCATTCGGTGTACGTTTGAGGATTTTTCGCGAGAAAACCTTCAACGGAATAAATCCTGCTTCGTCTGCCTGCGACATGATCTCATCAAGCAAAGTTCCTTCTAGGTTTAACATGCCGTTATTTTCCTGATTGCTTGAGAAAGCGGTAGTTACAGCATAAGAGTGGTTTAGATAATGTGCAACGGGGCGGGGGATGATGCTTGATAGCGCGATGCTTATCAGACCTACAGGTTAACGCTATTCAGGACGGCTCACATGCGAAAAAAAAGCCCGTACTTGCGTACGAGCTCTTTCTCGAATATGGCGGTGAGGGGGGGATTCGAACCCCCGATACGTTGCCGTATACACACTTTCCAGGCGTGCTCCTTCAGCCACTCGGACACCTCACCATATTGTTGTTCCTGTGCTACCGGAACGGGCGCTAATTTAGGGAAATACCGCTCCGGCGTCAATCAACTTTTTGAAAAAAACGTGCATTTACACAAACTTCAATCAATATGCAGCTTAAATAAGCGGGAATTGTTTTTTTTGCCAGCACCCTAAAATTTGCTACTCTGATGTTCCCTCGAAAAATGATGATTATAAGTGCGAGTACGTTCCGCATAACAATGTTCAGGAGACGTTATGGATATAATTTTCTATCACCCAACATTCGATACGACCTGGTGGCTTAATGCGCTGACAAAGGCCATACCTGGCGCGCGGGTCCGTGAGTGGAAGGCAGGTGATAATGCGCATGCTGACTACGCGCTGGTCTGGCATCCTCCGGTTGAAATGCTCGCCGGACGAAAATTAAAAGCCGTATTTGCGCTGGGTGCGGGCGTCGATTCTATTCTCAGTAAACTAAACGCTCATCCGGAAATGTTGGATGCGTCGATCCCGCTTTTCCGTCTGGAAGATACGGGGATGGGCCTGCAAATGCAGGAATATGCGGTTAGTCAGGTATTGCACTGGTTCCGTCGCTTTGATGACTACCAGGCATTAAAAAACCAGGCGAAATGGCAACCGTTGCCAGAATATACCCGCGATGAGTTTAGCGTCGGGATCATGGGCGCTGGTGTTTTAGGCGCAAAAGTTGCAGAAAGTCTGCAAGCATGGGGGTTCCCGCTACGCTGCTGGAGTCGTACGCGTAAATCCTGGTCTGGTGTGGAAAGCTTCGCCGGTACCGAGGAACTGGGCGCGTTTTTGAGTCAAACTCGCGTGCTGATCAACCTCCTGCCTAATACGGCAGAAACCGTAGGCATTATTAACGCTGATTTACTCAGCCAATTGCAGGATGGCGCTTACGTGCTCAACCTGGCGCGCGGCGTTCATCTCAATGAAGACGATCTTCTGGCATCGCTGGACAGCGGCAAAGTGAAAGGTGCCATGCTGGATGTCTATAGCCGTGAACCGCTGCCGGAAACCAGCCCGCTATGGAAACATCCGCGTGTGGCAATGACGCCGCATATCGCCGCGGTAACACGCCCGGCAGAGGCGGTGGACTACATCTCCCGTACGATTTTGGACCTGGAAAGTGGGAAATCCGTAACGGGTCAGGTCGATCGCGTTCGGGGATATTGATGGTAACCCGGCAAGTGCCGGGTTTGAGCTAATAAATGGCGACGATACCTGCTATCCTTGACGGAAAATGACTACAGGAGAGAGTTATGTATCCCGTTGACCTGCATATGCATACCGTCGCCAGTACCCACGCCTACAGCACCTTAAGTGATTACATCGCCGAAGCCCATCGCAAAGGCATCAAGCTGTTTGCCATAACCGATCATGGACCGGACATGGCGGATGCGCCTCATCACTGGCACTTTATTAATATGCGCATTTGGCCTCGTATCGTCGATGGCGTAGGGATCCTGCGCGGTATCGAGGCGAATATTAAGAATATTGAAGGCGAAATCGACTGTTCAGGTCCGATGTTTACCTCCCTGGATCTCATCATTGCGGGCTTCCATGAGCCGGTTTTTGCACCTCACGATAAAGACACCAATACCCAGGCAATGATAGCCACGATGGCCAGTGGTCACGTGCACATCATCAGCCATCCGGGGAATCCTAAATATCCCGTTGATATCACAGCGATTGCGCAGGCGGCGGCAAAATACCAGGTCGCGCTGGAAATCAATAACTCCTCGTTTTTGCATTCGCGTAAGGGGAGTGAGGACAATTGTCGCGCGGTCGCTGCGGCGGTGCGTGATGCCGGAGGCTGGGTGGCGTTAGGGTCGGATTCACATACCGCTTTCACACTGGGTGAATTTGGTGAATGCCGTAAAATTCTGGATGATGTAAATTTCCCGGAAGACAGAATTTTAAACGTCACCCCTAAACGCCTGCTGGCGTTTCTGGAATCGCGAGGCATGGAGCCGATCGCGGAATTTGCTGAACTGTAATTGTTACTAACTGGAATATATCAATGAACGAGTTTTCTATCCTGTGTCGTGTACTGGGCTCGCTGTTTTACCGCCAACCGCAGGACCCTTTACTGGTTCCTCTGTTTACCCTGATTAGTGAAGGTAAACTGTCTGCCAACTGGCCGCTGGAACAGGACGAACTGCTCACTCGTCTGCAGAAAAGCTGCGATATGCCTCAGTTAGCTGCGGATTACAACGCGCTGTTTGTCGGCGACGAGTGTGCGGTGCCGCCTTATCGTAGCGCCTGGGTAGAAGGGGCGAAAGAATCCGATGTTCGTGCTTTTCTTTCTGCCCGCGGAATGCCGCTGGCAGATACGCCTGCAGATCATATTGGCACGCTGTTGCTGGCGGCTTCATGGCTTGAAGACCAGTCTGCGGAAGATGAAAGTGAAGCACTCGAAACCTTGTTTGTGGAATACCTGTTGCCCTGGTGCGGCACGTTCCTTGGCAAAGTTGAAGCACATGCAAACACACAGTTCTGGCGTACCATGGCACCGTTAACGCGTGATGCCATTGGCGCGATGTGGGACGAATTGCAGGAAGATACTGAAGAGTAAATGTGATTTAGATCTCATTAAACTGCAACTCAATTTACATCATTGCATGAATTGTGTGCACGATCTCATTCCCATGCCGTTTTTCTGCTAAGATACGCGGCATGAACATACTTCTCTCAATTGCAATCACAACGGGCATTCTCTCTGGGATTTGGGGATGGGTGGCCGTATCTCTTGGTTTACTCAGTTGGGCTGGCTTTCTGGGCTGCACGGCCTATTTTGCCTGTCCGCAGGGTGGGCTGAAAGGGTTGTGGATCTCGGCGTGTACGCTGCTAAGCGGTGTGGTGTGGGCGTTGGTGATTATTAACGGTAGCGCGCTTGCCCCGCATATGGACATTATTGGTTATGTCATGACGGGAATTGTCGCGTTTCTAATGTGTATTCAGGCAAAGCAATGGTTGCTTTCATTTGTGCCGGGTACCTTTATTGGCGCATGCGCAACGTTTGCAGGGCAGGGTGACTGGCAGTTGGTCGTGCCTTCTCTGGCGCTGGGGCTGGTATTCGGCTATGCGATGAAAAACAGCGGATTGTGGCTGGCATCTCGTCGTGAGAATCGGCGATCGTCGACGCTGACCAGTAAATAAAAAAAGCGTGAGGGTTTTCCTCACGCTTTTTATGCTGTATCGACCACTCAGGATTCCGGAGGTACCGACAAATTGCGGTATTTAACCAGGATGTCATTATCAACTTGTTTCTTATCCTGCAAATCCCACAATCCGCGATCAATCCCGTCATTAATCAGGAAGATAACGCCGGTTTCAATTGCTGACATCAGACAAAGCATAACCGGTTCGTTAGAGGTGTAGCCAATTTCACCTTCCAGCAGTCGCTGGTAGTCAATGAAGCGGAATACCCCAGCCTGCACTTCATAAGACAAGATAGTTTTGCTGGTATTCACCGATGAGAGGATTTCACCAGTACTAACGTTAACCACACGCAGGTTGACCGCTATCTGGTCGAGCTGGTACTGCGTATCGGCGCCAATACCGAAATAGCGCGCACCAACGCCACCCGATTTAACGTTGCTTTCATAACCAATAATTGACCCTTCTACCATGATGTTTGCCGCGGTCAGAGACTGCAGAGGGATCCGGTTATTAATGGCAACTGTGCCGTTTTCCTGAGCCGCACGAATGATTTTTCGTTCGTTAAGCAAGTTCTGCAATCCCTGACGTTCCAGCGGAACGAACCAACGAGAATCCTTCAATGCGGTGACAAGCATCGCCGTGGCGCTTTGCGGGACGGCGGTTGAGAAGTTACTTGCCGGATAAGGTTTAAACTGGCCAGTCTCATCCTGAATATTGTATACCGAGACAAAAATCTTACCTGTAGGCATGGGCAGATGCGTCAAGTCTTTATAGCTTTGGGCTCGGGGCATTAATGTCGGCTTAGCGGCTTCTTGCGGCGGGGCTGTTAAACATCCGCTGAGTAAAATTACTGCCACCATGATAAGTAAGCGCTGCATGATTTTTTCCTTTCGTGGCTATAATTTAGAAATCGGTCGACTGATTTTGTAAACCCGACACTTCAATAGTCGACGTTCTCCCCGTTTTCCTGTCCGTGACATTCAGTTGCAGTTGTCCATCCCGGTTGGCGATATCAACGATAAAATCGCTGGTTACCATCCTTCCCGGCTTACCGGTATTGATATTGGTAAGTAAGCCACCGAGTATTTGTGACTGGATCGCCTGGGTAAAGTTATCCAGCGCTGTTGGGGTTTCAATCCCGTAGTCGCCGGCACTCGGATCTTTATACGAGTTTTGCGCCTGGGCGCTGTTCAGTAAAAAAGAGCCGTTATTTGGGTTACCACCAAAGTTAGGATTGCGGAACTGGAACGTCATATTTCCGGCCCAACTTAATGGTGAAATCAGCATGAGCAAAACCACTGCATGTTTGACACGCATGAAAGCCTCCGGACAAAATCATGTTTTAGAATTCATCGCGCGCTAAATCGCTCGTGCTTAATAGTGTTTGATCTATTTGCCGACGATTTAATGCTTCCTCTGTTTCTGCCAATGCAAAGACCACAATTTTGTCGAAGTCTCTTTTCGTCGGGAATAAAAAAGTCTGGAAGATAACGTCCTGATTGACCGTTATGGTGATCCAACTTCCCCAACGTGCACTGGGTCTTTCATTAATGGTTAAGTTTCCTGTGTACTTACTTTCCCACTTGTCACTAAAGGCCCGGTAAAAATCATGGCCAATGGAAGAGACAGTGTGGTCAGTTAACAGTCCGGGAACCT
>NZ_SZWS01000023.1:41426-65658 GCF_005281245.1 Citrobacter sp. wls826 | reverse complement strand
CAGCCGCGTGTAGATTCCCGGCAGCAAGGAACAAATTTGCTGCCACAATCCAGGTCAAATAGCGTTTCATGGCTTTATCGCCTGAGGTTGTCATTGGCCCACGAGACCGCCTGCGTACGATTTTTGACAGCTATCTTTTTGAAAAGATTATAAAGATGTGTTTTCACCGTATTTTCACTAATAAATAGTGAACGCGCGATTTCAATATTTGAGGCGCCGATACGCAGTTTATTAAGGATCTCTTTTTCACGGTGCGTAAGTAATGCCGACTCCGTGCTGTTATAGCGGTAGTTCCCGGAATGCGTGATCAGGTAGCTGGCGAGCTTTTGCGAAAAGTAACATTCGCCCCGCAACACACCCTGCAAACCGCTGACTACACGCTGCTCATCTTCAGTTGCGTAAAATACGCCATTGATATGCGGCCAGTTTTCAATATCCCGGTAAGGATAATCATCTGGGGTATTCAACAATAAAGTTTTTATATTGTTGTTTTTTCTGCTCAAATTATCTTGCCAGTAATGGATCAGTTTTTTATCTGCCTCCATCATATCCAGTAAAACAATGCAGCTGGAGGATATATCATCCAGAGAACGTTGAATATTATGTAGTTTTCCGGTTAACGCCAGCGATTGCTTTAAATGCTGTAATAACGCAGTTGCCTGCAGGGATGGTTTAGTGATCAACAATAATGTATGACCATGAATACTATGGACTTCATTAAACATGATGAAACTCCACTTTTTTAGTCGCACACCTGACAGTTGCCTCTACTAAAATAGAGGCACCAGAAGTACTGACAGATGTTGCACTGCTATGTAGAAATAAAACTTCGACCCAACGGGGTGAAAATATTAAAACAAATGGACTTCAACTGATTTCAATCTAGCTATTACAAATCTTAAAGCAAGTGTTAAACATGTTACATAATGTAAATTTATATATTAAAATGTGATTTTTGCGTTTTTGTGGAGTTTAGATTTGATAGTAAAGTTGTACATTTTAGCGTTATTGCATAGATTTAAAAAATCATACAAATTATAATATCTTATTGAATTTTAAGAAATAAAATTATAATTAGATGGTTTTAGATTTCTAATGAATTTTGATTTTTTTGTCTCACTTTAAGTTGAACAATTTTAGATAGAAAAAAATGACACTTGTCACGACTTGTACCGAGGACAATCCCACTACCGTCTGCAAGGCCCAGAAAACGCGGGAAACGCGTTTTTTTGTTACTGCATAGAAATTCACTCATCGGGTTACAAAAGAAATAAAATCCAGAGCTATAACGGTGTTAATTGCGGTTAATTAGTACTTTGGGGTGAATCTGGATATAAAAATACAACTGGTGGGTGAGTTATTTAAAATGTTTCAACGGACATACTCTTCATCGTAACGTGGCGTTAACAAATGTAAGTCACGTTAACAATAATTTGAGTGGTAAATAATTTAACCTTATGTACGACCAGGTCCAGGGTGACAACATGAAAAACAAGTTGTTATTTATGATGTTTACAATGCTGGGTGTGCCTGGGATTGCATCCGCTACAAGTTATGATTTAGCTAACTCAGAATATAACTTTGCGGTAAATGAATTAAGTAAGTCTTCATTTAATCAGGCAGCCATTATTGGTCAGGTTGGCACTGCGAACAGTGCAAATACTCGACAGGGGGGCTCGAAGTTATTGTCGGTTATTTCGCAAGAAGGTTCTGGTAACCGAGCGAAAACAGACCAGACGGGATCATATAACTTTGCATATATTGATCAAACGGGTAGTTCCAATGACGCGAGTATTAAACAAGGTTCATACGGTAATACGGCGGTAATTATCCAGAAAGGTTCTGGTAATAAAGCCAATATTACTCAGTACGGTACACAAAAAACAGCAGTTGTGGTGCAGAGACAGTCGCAAATGGCAATTCGCGTTACTCAACGCTAATCCATTAACGACGATTAAATCAATCCGATGGGGGTTTACCATGAAACTTTTAAAAGTGGCAGCATTCGCAGCAATCGTAGTTTCTGGCAGTGCTCTGGCTGGTGTTGTTCCGCAATGGGGCGGCAATCATCATGGTGGCGGTAGTAATTATGGCCCAGACTCTTCACTGAGTATCTACCAATATGGGTCAAACAACGCTGCGAATGCTCTGCAAAGTGATGCGCGTAAATCAGATGTCACTATCACACAACATGGGCGTGGTAACGGGGCTGTAGTTGGTCAAGGCGCTGATGACAGTACCATTAGCCTGAAACAGACTGGCTTCCAGAACAATGCCACTATCGATCAGTGGAATGCTAAAAATGCTGATATTAGTGTAACCCAGTTCGGTGGCCGTAACGGTGCGTTGGTTAATCAGACCGCTTCTGACTCCAATGTGCTGATTCAGCAAGTTGGCTTTGGCAACAACGCTACAGCTAACCAACACTAATTCAGTTTTCTGACTGATAATAAACAGGGCGTGAGCCCTGTTTTTTTTTCGGGAGAATATGATGCATACGCTATTACTCATTGCCGCGCTGGCAAATCAAATAACATTCAATACTACTCAGCAAGGTGATATGTACACCATTATTCCTCAGGTGACGTTAACCCAACCGTGCGTATGTGAGGTACAAGTCCTTGCCATACGTCAAGGGCAGGGGGGACAAAGCCAGTCGCAGCAGAAAATAAGCCTTTCGGTCCCTGCTAATCGACCGATTGAATTAACCAAACTGAGCTTTAATATTTCATCTGAGGATTCGGTCAAAATTATCGTTACCGTTTCAGATGGGCAGTCTCTGCATCTGTCGCAACAATGGCCTGACTCAAACAGTCACCCATAATTTTTTGCTGTATTTGCATTAAGGGTGTGGCTGGGAATGCGCTGCTGTTCTATGAATATAGAAGCGTGTGAGCGTTTGTATTTGATCGTTAATCGTAGCGGTGAAGGATCATTTCGATCCCTCAAAGATGGCTAATCATTGAGGAACCCTTATGTGTACATTATTAAAGCGTATTTTAAGTACCAGTTTATGTGCTTTTTCTCTTTTAACCCTCCCTGCAATTGCGCAGCAAATCACAACCGGCGGGGTTATTCATTTTCGCGGAGCGATAGTTGAATCACCTTGCGACGTTAACAGACAGCAGCAGCAAATTGAATTGTCATGTATCCGCAACGGCACCAACCAGAATAGTCTTTACAACCCGCAGCAGCTCGCGACAGCCCCTCAGAATGTGCAGGAAATTGCCACAGTCAAAATGCACTACCTCAATGAACAGAAAAACATGGCGATTCTTAATATTGAATATAAATGACTCGCTGTGGCGTAGATATGCACACTTACGGTTAAAAAGAGAGATTTAAGGGAAAACCCTGCTGTACACTTAACGAATGGTGTTTTGTCAGGGGGAACTTATGCAATCACGTGTTCATGTGTTACATGGCGATATTACGACTGTCGCTGTTGATGTGATTGTCAATGCGGCGAATTCATCGCTACTGGGAGGCGGTGGCGTCGATGGCGCAATCCATCGCGCTGCCGGACCTGCATTACTGGAGGCCTGCAAACAGGTTATCCAGCAACAAGGAGAATGCCCGACAGGGCATGCGGTGATCACTCTGGCGGGAGCGCTTGCGGCAAAAGCGGTCATTCATACCGTAGGACCCGTCTGGCAAGGGGGAGGTCATCATGAGGCCGAACGCCTCGAAGAAGCCTACTTAAACACCCTGCAACTGGCCCTGGCCAATGGTTATCACTCCATTGCTTTTCCGGCGATTAGCACCGGGGCTTATGGCTACCCACGCGCCCCAGCGGCAGAAATAGCGGTGAAAACGGTGCTGAAATTTATTACCCGCCGCGCACTTCCTGATCAGATATACTTCGTGTGCTTTGATGACGAAAACGCTCAACTTTATAAGAGATTGCTAACACAACAAGGTGATGATCACACGGACTGATATGACGCGACTTGAGCGTGCCATCACGCCCCTTTGCCAAGACCACCCGGGAGAATGCGGCATTCTTGCGTTGGATGACAGCCTGGATGCGTTTGCTGCTCGCTATCGGTTAACGGAAATGGCGGAACGTACCCTGGATGTGCAGTATTACATCTGGGAAAACGACATGTCCGGGTTATTGCTATTTTCCGTACTGCTGGCCGCAGCGAAGCGAGGCGTACGGGTGCGTTTGCTGCTGGATGATAACAACACGCCGGGTTTGGACGACACGCTGCGTCTGCTGGATAAGCACCCCAATATAGAAGTTCGCCTCTTCAATCCGTTTTCCTTTCGCATCCTGCGCGCGCTGGGCTATTTAACCGATTTTGCCCGGCTTAATCGGCGCATGCACAATAAAAGTTATACCGCTGACGGCGTGGTGACCCTCGTTGGTGGGCGTAATATTGGTGATGCCTATTTTGGCGCGGGTGAGCAACCGCTATTTTCCGACCTGGACGTCATGGCTATCGGGCCGGTTGTCAAAGATGTGGCAGATGATTTTGAGCGTTACTGGCACTGTCGCTCGGTTTCAACGTTACAAAATGTGCTTGAGATGTCCGAGCCAGATTCTGCGCAGCGTATTGAGCTACCCGAATCCTGGTATAACGATGATATTACCCGCCGCTATCTGCATAAGCTGGAAACCAGCCAGTTTATGTCCAGTCTCGATCAAAGATCGCTGCCGCTGATTTGGGCCAAAACGCGTTTGCTGAGCGATGATCCTGCAAAAGGAGAAGGGAAAGCGCCGCGCCACTCGCTATTACCGCAGCGTTTGTTTGACGTAATGGGTTCGCCGACCGAACGTATTGATATTATTTCTGCCTACTTTGTGCCGACGCGTGCCGGTGTGGCGCAGCTCCTGAGACTGGTAAGAAAAGGCGTCAAGATTGCCATTTTAACCAATTCACTGGCGGCGAATGATGTGGCGATCGTCCATGCGGGCTATGCGCGCTGGCGAAAAAAACTGCTGCGCTACGGTGTAGAATTATACGAACTTAAACCGACCCGCGATCGCGTCTCGGTCGTTCACGATCGTGGATTAACAGGTAATTCAGGGTCCAGCCTGCATGCGAAAACGTTCAGTATTGATGATCGCAAAGTGTTTATCGGCTCGCTTAATTTTGATCCTCGTTCGACGCTGCTCAATACGGAAATGGGGTTTGTGATTGAGAGTGAAGTGCTGGCCGAATTGATTCATAAACGGTTTATGCAAAGCCAGCGTGATATGGCCTGGCAGCTACGCCTTGACCGTTGGGGGAGAATTAATTGGGTCGACCGACTTTCTGGCAGTGAACAGGTCCTGAAAAAAGAACCCGCCACAGGATTCTGGAAGCGGGTTCTGGTAAAGCTGGCGTCCGTGTTACCCATTGAATGGCTGCTTTGAACCACACAATGATTGAGGGAAAAACTAGCCGGCTACGGCCTTGTTTTTATCCTGCTTAACGGGCGGTTTACCCGAAAAGAGAAACTTCAGCACCGGTATGCGTAAATGGATTTCGTACAGTATTACCGCAATCCCAACCACAAACAGCAGACCGCAGAGAAAACCCAGCAGATTCGACGTGATATGCGGTGTGATGTAAGCGCCAAAAAACAGCGTTAACGGGTGGTGCACCAGATAGATAAACAGCGACGCGTTGACAAAATAGGTCACGCGGGCAGACTGGAAATTAAGCAAACGGTGACCCAACGAAAAGACGACGTTCACCATCCACAGTCCCATGACCATGGTAATGACATATTCGGTTTCATACATCCATGCATCGCCGTTGCCATAACGCTGATTGAGCAGGTATGCCACAAATGCGAATGCAGCACCGAGCGTGCAACCGCGTGACGGTGTGGTAAACAGCGCTTTCAGATTCGGGTTGATAAACGCCAGTGCGCCGAGGATAAAGAACGGCGCATAGAACAGCGTTTGCATAACGATAAAATTGAACATGCCATCGCTGAGAATCGAAGGGTAGAGGATGAAAATAGTCCTTCTGACGGCGGCGTAACCGACACCTAACAAGATGAAAATCAGCGATAATTTAGTCATCGACACCGCCGGGGCGCTGGTGGCGTCACTACGCGTCAGTCTGTTTTTCATCTGGGTGAACACCCACATGCTCACGGTCGTTAATACGACCAGAACCAGTAAAAACCACAGATGGGAAATCAGCTCCCAGGCCAGCGCATTGTATTTATCGTAGCCGCTGAGAGTATGCCAACTGTCTGCTTTTCCCTTTACGTATTGCAGCATGATAAATTGCGGCAGCGTAAGTAATGGAATCGCGGTCAGCATCGGGATCCCCACGCGTTCTACACGCACCTTCCACCAGCGCTTTAGCGGATAGCGCAAAAATAGCATGTAGGAAAAATAACCCGAAATGACAAAGAAGACTTGCATGCGAAAAGCATGGATAAAGTCGTTAAACAGGGTCAACCACCACGACGGTTCCGCGCTGTTCACGTGCCAGGTGTGGGTCGAGTAAATCAACGAAATATGGAATGGGATCCCTAACAACATTAGCCAGGCACGGATGGAGTCAAGAAAATATTCGCGTGGTGGTGATACAGAGCTCATAGACAGTTATGTATTCTCAGACTTTTCGTCTTATCCCTAAGACGAATAATGGTTACATTCGAGGGCAACCCTACACGAAGTCCAACAACCTGTCTCCAGGATAAGCACGCAAAGTGAAAACAGGTAGTTGAACCTGATTAAACCATGAGCCAGCGCGCGAACAATACAGGGATTCAGTTGTCGGAATACCCGATTATCCATTAAAATGGATCGGATCAATATAAGCACACAAAGGGGGAAGTGCTTACTAATTATGAAACATAAACTACAAATGATGAAAATGCGTTGGTTGGGTGCAGCAGTTATGTTAACGCTGTACACATCATCGAGCTGGGCGTTCAGCATCGATGATGTTGCAAAACAAGCTCAATCCTTAGCCGGTAAAGGCTATGAGGCGCCAAAAAGTAACTTGCCCTCCGTTTTCCGCGACATGAAATATGCGGATTATCAGCAGATCCAGTTTAACCGCGATAAAGCCTACTGGAGCAATCTCAAGACCCCATTTAAGCTCGAGTTCTACCACCAGGGTATGTACTTCGACACGCCGGTCAAAATCAACGAAGTTACCGCTACAGCGGTGAAAAGAATCAAATACAGCCCGGATTATTTTAATTTTGGCGATGTTCAGCATGATAAAGACACGGTAAAAGATCTCGGTTTCGCCGGGTTCAAAGTGCTGTATCCGATCAACAGCAAAGATAAAAACGACGAAATCGTCAGCATGCTCGGTGCCAGCTATTTCCGTGTTTTGGGGGCAGGGCAGGTCTACGGTCTGTCTGCGCGCGGTCTCGCGATTGATACCGCTCTGCCTTCTGGCGAAGAATTTCCCCGCTTCCGTGAGTTTTGGATCGAGCGTCCGAAACCGACTGACAAACGTTTGACCATTTATGCCTTGCTGGATTCTCCGCGCGCAACCGGAGCGTATCGCTTTGTCATCATTCCGGGTCGTGACACGGTAGTCGATGTTCAGTCCAAAGTTTATCTGCGCGACAAAGTGGGCAAGCTGGGCGTGGCACCGTTAACCAGTATGTTCCTGTACGGACCAAACCAGCCTTCTCCGGCGACCAACTATCGTCCGGAACTGCATGACTCTAACGGTTTGTCGATCCACGCTGGCAACGGCGAGTGGATTTGGCGTCCGCTGAATAACCCGAAACATCTGGCGGTGAGCAGCTTTGCGATGGAAAACCCGCAAGGTTTCGGCCTGCTGCAGCGTGGCCGTCAGTTCTCGCGTTTTGAAGATATCGACGATCGTTACGATCTGCGCCCAAGCGCCTGGATCACGCCAAAAGGTGATTGGGGTAAAGGTAAGATTGAGTTAGTTGAAATCCCAACTAACGATGAAACGAACGATAACATCGTTGCGTACTGGACGCCGGATCAACTGCCTGAAGCCGGCAAAGAGATGAACTTCAAGTACACCCTGACGTTCACGCGTGACGAAGACAAGCTTCATGCCCCTGATAGCGCCTGGGTCCAGCAGACTCGTCGTTCTACCGGTGATGTAAAACAGTCTAACCTCATTCGTCAGCCTGATGGCACTATCGCGTTTGTGGTGGACTTTACCGGCACGGATATGAAAAAGCTGCCGCAGGATACCCCGGTTACCGCACAAACCAGTATTGGCGACAACGGCGAGATCGTTGAAAGTACTGTGCGCTACAACCCGGTAACTAAAGGTTGGCGTTTGGTATTGCGCGTGAAAGTGAAAGACGTGAAGAAAACCACTGAAATGCGTGCTGCCTTGGTCAATGCCGATCAGACGCTGAGTGAAACCTGGAGCTACCAGTTACCTGCCAATGAATAAGACAACTGAGTATATTGACGCAATGCCGCTTTCGGATATCGAAAAAGCGGCACTGCCGAAAACTGACATCCGCGCCGTTCATCAGGCGCTGGATGCCGAGCATCGTACGTACTCGCGCGAAGATGATTCACCGCAGGGTTCGGTGAAAGCTCGCCTGGAGCAGGCGTGGCCTGATTCTCTGGCCAAAGAGCAGTTGGTTAAGGACGATGAGGGGCGCGATCAGCTGCAGGCGATGCCAAAAGCAACGCGTACCTCTATGTTCCCCGATCCCTGGCGTACCAACCCGGTTGGCCGCTTTTGGGATCGCCTGCGCGGGCGCGATGTGACTCCGCGTTATCTTTCGCGTTTGACGAAAGAAGAACAGGAGAGCGAGCAAAAATGGCGTACGGTTGGCACCATCCGCCGCTATACGTTGTTGATCTTAACGCTGGCGCAAACGGTCGTCGCAACCTGGTATATGAAGACGATCCTTCCGTATCAGGGTTGGGCATTCATTAATCCTGTTGACATGATGGGGCAGGATTTATGGGTCTCCTTTATGCAACTGCTGCCCTACATGCTCCAGACCGGCATTCTCATTTTGTTTGCCGTGCTTTTCTGTTGGGTTTCAGCAGGATTCTGGACCGCGTTGATGGGCTTCCTGCAACTGTTGATTGGGCGAGATAAGTACAGTATCTCCGCCTCAACGGTTGGGGACGAACCGTTAAATCCCGAACACCGGACTGCGTTGATTATGCCGATCTGTAACGAGGACGTTGACCGCGTATTCGCGGGACTTCGCGCCACGTGGGAGTCGGTCAAAGCGACGGGCAACGCCGAGCATTTTGATGTTTACATCCTGAGCGACAGTTACAACCCCGATATCTGCGTAGCAGAACAAAAAGCGTGGATGGAGCTGATTGCCGAAGTGCAAGGCGAAGGGCAGATTTTCTACCGTCGTCGTCGTCGTCGCGTGAAGCGTAAAAGCGGCAACATTGATGACTTCTGCCGTCGCTGGGGAAATCAGTACAGCTACATGGTGGTGCTGGACGCTGACTCCGTGATGAGCGGTGACTGTCTGAGCGGACTGGTGCGCCTGATGGAAGCGAATCCAAATGCCGGGATTATCCAGTCTTCACCGAAGGCTTCCGGTATGGATACGTTGTATGCACGCTGTCAGCAGTTTGCGACCCGTGTTTATGGTCCGTTGTTTACCGCTGGACTTCACTTCTGGCAATTGGGGGAATCGCACTACTGGGGCCATAACGCGATTATTCGCGTGAAGCCGTTTATCGAACACTGTGCGCTTGCGCCGTTACCGGGCGAAGGCTCGTTTGCGGGTTCGATTCTCTCCCATGACTTCGTCGAAGCGGCGTTGATGCGTCGTGCCGGCTGGGGCGTGTGGATTGCTTACGATCTGCCGGGCTCTTATGAAGAGCTACCGCCGAACCTGCTGGATGAACTCAAGCGTGACCGTCGCTGGTGTCATGGCAACCTGATGAACTTCCGTCTGTTCCTGGTGAAAGGGATGCATCCGGTTCATCGTGCAGTGTTCCTGACCGGCGTTATGTCCTATCTGTCCGCGCCGCTGTGGTTTATGTTCCTCGCGTTATCGACCGCATTGCAGGTGGTGCATGCGCTGACGGAACCACAGTACTTCCTGCAACCGCGCCAGCTGTTCCCGGTATGGCCGCAGTGGCGTCCTGAACTGGCGATCGCGCTGTTTGCTTCTACGATGGTGCTGCTGTTCCTGCCGAAGCTGCTGAGTATTTTGCTCATCTGGTGTAAAGGGACGAAAGAGTACGGCGGGTTTATCCGCGTCACGCTGTCGCTGCTGCTGGAGGTTCTGTTCTCCGTGCTGCTGGCGCCGGTACGTATGCTGTTCCATACCGTCTTCGTCGTGAGCGCCTTCCTCGGTTGGGAAGTGGTGTGGAATTCGCCGCAGCGTGATGACGATTCCACCCCGTGGGGTGAAGCATTTATGCGTCACGGTTCTCAGTTACTGCTGGGGCTGGTGTGGGCGGTAGGTATGGCCTGGCTGGATCTGCGTTTTCTGTTCTGGCTGGCGCCGATTGTCTTCTCGCTGATCCTGTCGCCGTTTGTTTCCGTGATTTCCAGCCGTTCCACGGTTGGGTTACGTACCAAGCGCTGGAAGCTGTTCCTGATCCCGGAAGAGTATTCTCCGCCGCAGGTGCTGGTGGATACGGATACCTATCTGGTGATGAACCGCAATCGTACGCTGGACGACGGCTTTATGCATGCGGTGTTTAACCCGTCATTTAATGCACTGGCAACGGCAATGGCGACTGCACGCCACCGCGCGAGTAACGTGCTTGAGATTGCCCGTGACCGCCATGTGGAGCAGGCGCTGAACGAAACGCCGGAGAAACTAAACCGTGACCGCCGTCTGGTGCTGTTGAGCGATCCGGTGACGATGGCGCGTTTGCACTATCGCGTCTGGAATTCACCTGATAAGTATTCTTCGTGGGTGAATTACTACCAGGGACTGACCCTGAATCCGCTGGCGCTCAGGAAAAAGTAAGCGTTATGTAACGTGAAAATACCGGCCTGGTGCCGGTATTTTTTTATACTAAATAAAAGACCCGTGAGGTATCAGGTGCGAATATTGGCAGTGGCAATCATGGTGTGCTTGCTGAGCGGATGCGGCAGTATTATTAGCCGTACTATCCCAGGACAAGGGCACGGAAACCAATACTATCCTGGCGTGCAATGGGATGTCCGGGACTCCGCGTGGCGCTACGTCACCATCCTCGACCTGCCATTTTCGCTGGTGTTTGATACCTTGCTGCTCCCGCTCGACATTCACCACGGACCTTACGAGTAGCTATCGCTCATCCCATTCATCGGCCGCGGTCTGACCCTCTTCGGTATCCAGGGGAGGTTCCAGCTGGAATTCACCTTCATCCCATTCGTGAAGCGTGTTTTCTTCCTGCCACTCCTGACGGATTTCAATTTCATCATAGTCGCCATCAAAAACGCTTTGGGCCGCTTCACCACTCAGCATTGGCAGGCATTCACCCTCGCCCTCATCCTCATCAGCAAAGAATTCCGCCTGCCACATAATGTCACCATCCTGTAGCACGTATTTTTGTACGCTTAGCTGTTGAACGCTGGCTTCGTCGGGCTCAAGGTCAGGGTTATCAGCCAGAAATTCTTCACGAGCGGCATCAATGGCTTCTTCCAGCGTGGCATACATGGTCATCAGAGTCTCCCTTTGATTTAATGAAGTATTCAGGGAAATAATAGTTGATTCTCCGATATTGCAAGTATGAATGCACAAAAATCATCCCGTAGCCTCAGTGCTCCGGCGACGGCGCAGACTATTCCACGAGTAGAAAGCGTTAAACAGTACGACGCCCGCGGTCACGCAGAAGACGGCGCGAAAACCGTAGTTGGCGGATATTGCCGCCCCCATTAACGGTCCCGTTACGTTACCGATATCGCGAAATGACTGGTTATAACTGAAAATACGCCCGGCGATCTGATTGGTTGAGTTATAGACCAGCAGTGTTTGTACAGCCGGGAGCAGAGCCCCGTCAGCGGCCCCCAATAAAAAGCGCAGAACGGCAAGTTGCCAGGGCGATTGTACAAACGACATTGGAATAAGCAGCAGCACGGAGATGACCAGAGCAACAATCAGGATCTTCTCCGGGCCAATTCGGTCACCTAATTTGCCAAGTCGCGGGGCGCTAATTAACGCAGCCACGCCCGGTACGGAAGCAATCATCCCGCTGATAAAGGCGATGTTACTGACGTTGCCAGCCAACTCTCGAACGTACAGCGTCAGAATTGGCGCGATGGACCCGGTTGCCACCTGGATTATCAGCGTTGTGACAAACAGGCTCAGCACCAGTTTGGGATTTTTTAACGAGGCCACGACTTCGCGAATGTGCAGCATCTCTTTCTTGCTCACCGGTTGGAAACGTTCGCGAATAAAAAATAGCGTCAGGATAAAACAGACCAGCAGTACGCTGGCGGTGATGAAAAATACCGGGCGTAGTCCGTACTGATCCGCGAGCAGCCCCCCAGCTAACGGTCCGAGCAGTGCGCCGCTGACGCCGCCGGTGGAAAGCGTTCCCAGCGCCCAGCCGCTTTTATTGCGCGGAACCTGGGTGGCGATGAGTGCATTGGCGTTGGGAATGAAACCGCCGAGCAGACCCAACAGGGCACGCAGGACCAAGAACTGCCAGATATTTTGCGCCAGCCCCATCAGCAGCATCACAATCGCCATACCCAATGCGGAACGCAGCAGCATGATTTTTCGCCCTTTGCGATCGGCAAGGCCACCCCAGAAAGGAGAGGCGATGGCGGAAAAGAGAAAAGTGATGCTGAAGACCAGACCTGACCACATATTCAGGGCGCTATGACCCGTAACGCCGAGGCTCTCGACATAGAGGGGCAAAAAGGGCATAACCAGGCTAAATGCTGCACCGGTTAAAAAACAACCCAACCAGGCAACGGTGAGGTTACGTTTCCAGTTTATGGGAGCATCTGAGGGTGACATAGCGTTCCGCAGTGTGGCGCGCTGTTTGCGCTATCGATTGAATATAAGCAAGCAGGCTAATTATGCGCCTGGTAGATAGTTGCTGCAATGCGGATAGCAGTTAAACCTAAAGCGGGCAGGGAAGGTGTTGCAGTCCACAGGACTGCAACCGTGCTTTAGTACAGGGAAGGTGAACCTTCAGGACGCGTCTTGAAACGACGGTGTAGCCACATGTACTGATCTGGGGCCATCATGATGCATTGCTCAACAATCTTATTCATCCACGCAGCCGTAGTCTCCGCGTTGTCTAACGGCGGTGAACACTCCGGAGGCAGCATAATCAATTGATAACCTTTACCGTCAGGTTTGCGGCGGGGAACAAACGGTACCAGGCAGGCATTCGACATGCGTGAAAGCATCCAGGTCCCGGAGGTTGTTGCGGCCTGTTCAACAGCAAAAAGCGGGACAAATACGCTGGCGCGGGGACCGTAGTCATGATCCGGCGCATACCAGACCACTTCGCCTTTTTTCAACGCTTTAATCATTCCTTTCAGGTCTTTACGATCGAGCATTGATTTATTAGAGCGCATACGGCCCCAGGTTTGTAGCCAGTCGAGCAGTGGGTTGTCGTTAGGGCGATATACGCCTATCCCCGGCTCCTGCAAACCAAACTGACGCGCACCCAGTTCAAGGGTCAGAAAGTGCAGACCCACTAACAAAATTCCCCGTTTTTGCGCCTGAACGTCGCGGATATGTTCCATCCCGATAACTTCCGTCCAGCGTGAAATGCGCTTGTCAGACCAAAACCAGGCCATTCCGGTTTCCATCACGCCCATGCCCACGGACTCGAAGTTCTTGATGATCATCTGCTGGCGTTCCTGCTCGCTCATTTGCGGGAAGCACAGTTCCAGATTACGGGAAACAATTTTTGCCCGACGTTTCATCAAACGTAATGCCAGACGACCTAATGCGCAGCCCAACTTGTAAAGAACCGGGTAGGGTAACTGCACGATTAACCAAAGGATGCCAATGCCCAGCCAGGTTAACCAATAACGTGGATGCAGTAACGCAGCCGAAAACTTGGGTAAATTCGTCATGTCTATCCTGTCTTCAAACGACCAATTGCCTGTATTGTCGCATTTTTTCGCGCATATCAAAAATTTGTGACGGGAGAACGGTGATTAAACCAGCAATTGTTGTTGCACTTTTATATTGGAGTAAGAAATGTAGCGTAAAATGTGTGGATGTAAATTGGCGGTGTTTGCTTTATTATGCCGCCGATTTTCATTTTCTCCCTATTTGCAGGATACGTACACCATGCCAGTGTTACACAACCGCATTTCGAACGATGCGCTCAAAGCCAAAATGTTGGCTGAGACCGAGCCGCGCACGACGATCTCATTCTATAAATATTTCACCATCGCCAATCCTCAGCACACGCGTGATGCGCTGTACCAGATGTTCACTGCATTGAACGTCTTCGGGCGCGTTTATCTTGCCCATGAAGGAATCAATGCGCAAATCAGCGTACCGCAAAGCAACGTCGAGGCATTCCGCCAGCAGCTTTATGCGTTTGATCCCGCATTCGCCGGGTTACGTCTGAATATCGCGCTGGATGATGATGGTAAATCGTTCTGGGTGCTGCGTATGAAAGTGCGTGAACGCATCGTGGCGGATGGTATTGACGATCCGCAATTTGACGCCAGCAACGTAGGTGATTACCTGAAGGCGGCGGAAGTAAACGCCATGCTGGACGATCCTGACGCGGTATTCATTGATATGCGCAACCACTATGAATATGAAGTGGGCCATTTCGAGAATGCGCTAGAAATCCCGGCAGACACGTTCCGCGACCAGTTACCGAAAGCCGTTGAAATGATGCAGGCGCATAAAGATAAAAAAATCGTTATGTATTGCACGGGCGGGATCCGTTGTGAGAAAGCCAGCGCCTGGATGAAACACAACGGATTTAGCAAAGTCTGGCACATTGAGGGCGGTATTATTGAATATGCCCGCAAGGCACGTGAACAGGGGCTTCCTGTACGTTTTGTCGGTAAAAACTTCGTTTTTGATGAGCGTATGGGCGAAAGGATTTCTGAAGATGTTATTGCGCATTGCCATCAGTGCGGAACGGCGTGCGACAGCCATACTAATTGCAAAAATGATGGCTGCCATCTGTTGTTTATCCAGTGTCCGGCCTGCGCGCAGAAGTATAACGGCTGCTGTAGCGAGTTGTGTAGCGAAGAGAGTAAGTTGCCGGAAGAAGAGCAACGTCGTCTTCGAGCAGGACGTGAAAATGGCAACAAAATATTTAATAAGTCACGCGGTCGTCTGAATACCAAACTGGGTATTCCGGACCCTGCGCAATAGTCATCATGCCGGATGGCGGCTTTAGCCCCATCCGGCAACTCATACGTTACTTCTGTTGGACACCTTCCACTGAGATGAGCAGATCGACTTCCTGAGACGCCGGGCCGAGATCGGTGGTGATGTTGAAGTCCTTCAGCTTAATTTTACCTTGTGCTTCAAAACCTGCACGCGTGCCACCCCACGGATCGCCGCCCTGACCAATCAGCTTCGCATCCAGCGTAACCGGTTTAGTGACGCCGTTCAGGGTGAGATTACCGGTGATATCCAGGTCATTCCCCTCTTTCTTCACGCTGGTAGAGCTAAAGGTCGCCTGCGGGAATTTGGCCACGTTAAGGAAATCTGCGCTGCGCAGGTGCTTGTCGCGTTCGGCGTGATTGGTGTCAACGCTGTTGGTGTTGATGGTGACGTTAACCTTATCGGCTGCGGGATTTTTCTCATCAAAGGTAAAAGTCCCGTCGAAATCTTTAAATGTGCCGTACAGCCAACTGTAACCCAGGTGCTGAATACGGAAATTAACAAAGGCATGCTGTCCTTCTTTGTCAATTTTGTAATCTGCCGCCAAGGCTGACCCGGTGGTGAATAATAGAGAGGCGAGTGTAAGTCCCAGCAGGTTTTTTTTCATTTTAAGCTCCATAGTCAGATGACGATTTTCCCAACATGCGATTCAGGGTATCGTCGTTATCGATAAAGTGATGTTTCAGGGCCATCAGTCCGTGCAGAAGCGATAAAACCACCACAGTCCACGCAAGCCACAGGTGCAGACTACCGGCGAGGTCGGCCTGAGCGCCCGCATTGGCAAGGGTGGCAGGAATGTCGAACCAACCAAATACGCTTATCGCTTTGCCATCAGCGGTGGAAATCAAATACCCGCTGATGACAATTGAAAAGAGCAATGTGTATAGCGCGAGGTGACCCAGTGCCGCCGCGATGCGGGTGAAACGGGAATAACTTGCCAGCGCAGGAGGAGGAGGGGAGATCAACCGCCAGACGACGCGGATAACCAGCCCCATCATGAGCACAACGCCGATGCTTTTATGCAGTTCAGGGGCCTGGTGATACCAGCCGTCGTAATAGCTGAGTGTGACCATCCACAATCCCAGCGCAAACATGCCATATACAGCAATCGCAATCAGCCAGTGTAAAGCGGCAGACACCACGCCATAGCGTTGTGGAGTATTATTGAATTGCATAAGTGCACCGTTAGATATTTCAGAAGTGAATGAAAATGGCGCGTAAAAGACATTAATGCAACTAATAAATAACAATAATGGTGATATTTGTTTTTGATTCAATAAAATTGATTGAATTGTGAAGTAATCATCAAGGAATTAGTAGGGGTGGATGACATTAAGGCTTGGTTTCTGGGTGTTTAAGGTGTTTTTCTTGTTCAGTTAATTGCAATGAAAATTAAGTTAATATCAGTTTATGTCAATTAGTGTCAGCGTTGCGGGTTCAGAAAAACATAATATATATCACATCCATAATTGCCAGCAGCGACCATAAAATAATGTAGAGCATAAGATGCTCGCGAATATTATTAACCAGATAGTGAAAGATGCGGCGCATCAACGTTATTCCTGTCATTAAAAATGGCCTCACCAACGAGGCCATTCATTTATTATCGCTTAAAACGATTTAGCCTGAAGGGAGTCAGGTCAAAGTCAGACGGTTTGTCCTGGGCGAAGTCTGCCGCAATCTCTCCGAGGACGGCGGCAAACTTAAAGCCATGTCCGCTCAGCCCGGTGATGATCAGCGTGTTGTCATGCTCCGGTAGAGTATCAATAATAAAGTCTTCATCTGGTGAGTTATCATAGGTGCAGGACGCACCGTGCAGACAGCAGCCTACGCCTGGCAGAATTGTGCGCAGGAATGGGAAGGCTTCAGAACCATCGCTGGCTACAGCGGCAAACGGCTTGCGCTCTTCTGCCGAATGAATTACCTGTCCGCCATTGTGCTTACCAATTTTTAGCTCGTCATTTTCTGCCGGGAAACCGTAGAATTGATCGCCATTTGGTAGCTCCCCGGTGAAGGCAGGGAAGTTATTCTTAACGCTGTAACGCCCATCGGCTTGATACCAGGCGAACACTTTGCGTACCGGTTGTATCGGTAGTTCAGGGACTAATGCCTGTACCCAGGTTCCGGCGCTGATCACCGCTTTTTGCGCGTGATAGTCACCATCGGCGGTTTCTACCGTGACGCCATCATCACTATGACGAATTGCGCTGACCGGGCATTTAAATAGCTGCGCACAGCCTGCTTCTTCCGCCAGACGGATCCAGGTTTTAATCGCTAACTCACTACGTAAAAAACCAGACTCCGCTTCAAACAAACCGATATAGTTTTCAGGTACGCGAATCTCTGGCCAGCGCGCCATAATGGCTGCTGCATCCAGTTGTTCAACATTGAGTTGCCACTGTTTTGCGCTTTGCGCCGCGGTCGCTAAGAAGGTTGAATCTGCCGGACCAAGGTTGATGACACCAGAGCGCACAAAAATCGGCTCTTCATTTTGGGTGGATAATTCATCCCATAATGTTTGCGCACGCAGCACCAGCGGAACATATTTTTCACCTTCGCCATAGGCATGACGAATTAATCGAGTGTCGCCGTGGTGGCTGCCCTGCTGATGCGGTGGCATATGCGCATCGATCATCAGAACCTTCAGACCGGCGCGAGTGGCATAGTATCCGGCTGCGGCGCCCACGGAACCGCTGCCAATTATGATTAAGTCGTATTTCATCCGCTTCTCTCTGCAATCGCGATAGTAGCAGGGTAAATAAGTGACCCGGAATATTCAACCTGGAAATAAGAAAGGCACCGGAAAGGTGCCTTTTGATGGTTGGATGTATCAGATTTAATGTCGCTGATACTCATTTACCTGGTAATCGCCGGATTCAATTTTAGCGATTCCTGCTTCTAATATCGAAATAAATTGCCTGGCAACATCAGTGGTTAACCAGAGCGTTTGACCAACTTCAGTCCCATCCGGGTCTGGACGATTCGGGGTCTGGTAGTGCAAACGCAGCATCAGCGCATCGTAGCTATCAACAGTGCTGATGTCCCATCCTACTAACGGATGAGTCTGAATGACTTCATTATTCTTTTCCATCATGCCCCCTAATTCGTGTTACTAGACAACGGTTTTCGAGGTTCAATGCGTTTTTTCTGAAGCAACTTCAGTATATCAATAAATAAGGGTATTCATTGAAAATTTAAAGAGGTAAGCACATAAAATTTTCGTTTTCAGCGTTATCTGACTAACAAACCGACATGTTATTCATTTTTTTTAAGCATGTTGCACAATTATTTTGGTGTTGTGGTTAAAAGATAACCAGGGATTTATTATTAAAATATAAGTTTGCCAGAAGGAATGAACGATTGATTAAAAGATGGTGTGTATAAAAAAGCCGGGGCGACCCGGCAAACAAACATCACTGCATATCATTATTTATTCATTGATGAACCAGTCATCCGCGCTTTCCCAGGTCTCCTGGAGGATCTCGCTGATGCGTTCTTTATCCTCTTTGGTGGCACCAATAACCGACAGATTGTTTGCGCCGGCATAACGGACGGTAACGTTACCTTCGTTATCCGGAAAATGGTGCTGAATACGGCGGGAGAGTTCACCTGCCAGCGCGTCAATTGCACCAGCAGGTAAAGGTGAAGTTTTGGCAATAGTGACTTCAATACGCATAGTAGCCCCCTGTGGAATATACTGTTTATTTATACAGTTATTCTCACCAGTTGGCTACACTTTTTTTAGCTTTTCACGGACCAGTGTACCGTTTCGCCACCCAGGAAAGGCACCAGCGTATCATCTTGCAGCGCAATGCTCTCCGGGACTTTGTGCTCCACGCGTTCCAGCTCAATAAAGGTGTCATTCACCGGCAAACCGTAGAACTGTGGGCCATTGAGTGAGCAGAAGGCTTCAAAATGGTCCAGCGCATTCATCTCTTCAAACACGGTGGCATAACTGCCCAGTGCGGTCGGCGCATTAAAGCAGCCCGCACAGCCACAGCTTGACTCTTTGCGATGACGCGCATGCGGCGCTGAGTCGGTACCGAGGAAGGCGCGGTTAAACCCGCTGGCGACCAGCTCACGCAGCGCCTGTTGATGGACGTTACGTTTGAGGATCGGCAGGCAGTACAGATGAGGGCGAATCCCGCCGACCAGCATGTGGTTGCGGTTAAACATCAGGTGCTGCGGCGTAATGGTCGCCGCCAGAAGGTCGTTGCCGTCGCGCACGTATTCGGCAGCATCTTTAGTCGTGATATGTTCGAACACCACTTTCAGCGCAGTTAAGCGCTGACGCAGTGGTTCCATCACCGTTTCAATAAAGCGCGCCTCGCGATCGAAAATATCGATATCCGCATGCGTCACTTCGCCGTGCACCAGCAGAGGCATACCCAATTTTTCCATCCGTTCCAGCACTGGCATGATGGCATCAATAGAGGTTACGCCATGCGTCGAGTTGGTGGTGGCATTGGCCGGATAGAGTTTTGCGGCGGTGAACACGCCTTCGTTGAATCCACGTTCCAGCTCATTGGGATCCAGCGTATCCGTTAAGTAGCAGGTCATTAATGGCGTGAAGTCGTGTCCGGCAGGAACCGCGTCAAGAATTCGCTGGCGGTAAGCGATAGCCGCGTCAACCGTGGTGACGGGCGGAGCCAGGTTCGGCATGACAATGGCGCGGCCATAAACTTCGCTGGTATAGGGCACGACAGTTTTTAACATGTCGCCATCGCGAAAGTGAAGATGCCAGTCGTCTGGGCGGCGGATCTTTAAAACCTGGGATGGTGCAGTCATCAATATGCTCCGGCTGAGGATAGTCTTTTTTGCCGGAAACAAAGGATAAGCGGAAACGTTTTCGTTTGCACGAAAAAAAAGGGCGCATCGGCGCCCTCTGTCATATTAGTCGGTGAACGGGATAATGATTTCTCCCGGTTTCACCTCAATGCCTTTCGCCAGTTTTTTCGCCAGCGCTTCCCCCTGGCTGCTGTCATCCCGCAGAATGTACGCCGGCTGTTGGTTGAAATAGTTGCGCAGCGACTGATTTAAATAAGGCATCAGCGTTTGCAGTACCGACTGCATTTTTTCCGGCGTGACGGTAGCGTCCACGACTTCCATTTCTTGCAGATAAATCGCGCCTTTTTCTTTATTGAAAACCGGTAAGGCTTTTAGCTTCAACTTCATGGTTGCTTTCTGACTGCCAAACAGGGAGTTCATGTCCAGATTGGCGTCTCCGGTCAGCGTCACTTTATTGGGTTCTTCACGGCCTATCTGGCTGGCGAGATTGTTCAGTACGATATGTGCTTCAGCGACGCCAGGCAAACCGATATCTTTTGAAAAGTTATTATTCTTCGCCAGGGCCTGATTAATCTCTTGCTCGCTAACCGTGTATTGCGTGAGTTGATTACAACCAACCAACAGGCCGCTGACAATTAGTGCAGCGGCAAAAAAAAACTTTTTCATGGGGTTCCTCAACATGATGCTTGTGGTGTAATCGTGACACAAAGCATCATCGAGCACCAGCGCTGCGGGTAACAGCAGAAAAAACTGAAAAATGCGCGTACACCAGATTGGCTATCAGGCGTCAGGCTCCAGCATACCACGCGTTGGGCGTTTGAGACTGAATTGCCAGCCCAGCGCCAGGAAAGTGATGAAGCCGATAATACCGAGCATCATCCAGGGCAGCTCCGGTTGTGCCAGGGCTTTACCCATGTCAAACAGCCAGCCGCCGCCGATATAACCAATGGCGCCGCCGATGGCGAGTCCCAGTCGACTGAAACCCATATAGCTTCCCCGTGCCCGTGCATTCGCCAGCGAGGCGCTCAGGGTTTCACGCGCCGGTTCGGCGATGATTGAGCCAATATAGAACGTGCAAATCAGGGTGAACAACTGCTGCAAATTTCCGACCAGGCCGATGGGCATCATGCTTAAAGACATCACCAGCAGACCGGCCATCAGGCGATGCTCAAGGCGAAAGCGTTTTTCACTCCAGCGGGCAATCGGGTAGAGCAACGTTAAAGAGAGGCACGCCTCGATGGCATACATCCATTTCACAGCGGCCGGTGAGCCAGCGATGTCGTTTACCATTATTGGCAGCATCAGCATCACTTGTACCGCCAGCATGTAATAGCCCGCCAGCGTCAGCACATAAGTGACAAAGCGCTTGTCATGCATCACATGGCTCATTCCTTCGCGCACCGGAATTTTCACCGTCGACAGCTTCCATGCCGGAAGTAGCCAGGCGTTAAACGCCGCGCACAGAACGAACAAAATTGCGCCGGTGGCACACACCAGACGGAAATCGTATTGCAATAACCAACTGCCGAGCAACGCGCCAACCACGGCCCCGGCGCTATCCTGCATCATCAGAATAGAGAAAAAACGCCCGCGCTTTTCCGGACGGATCAGTTTGACCACCAGCGCCGAGCGGGGAGGGTCGAACAACGTGCCGCCCAGCCCGGAAAGAAAGCAGGAAAACCACAGCAGCCACGGTTCATGGGCAATGCCCATGGTGGCGAATCCGGCAGCGCGCATCAGCATGCCGGTGACGATCATCGGTTTTGCCCCGAAACGGTCAGCAATAGCACCGCCGAAGATACCTAAACCTTGCTGGATAAATTGACGTAATCCAAGCGCGATACCGACCATCACGGCGGCCCAGCCCATTTGATCGACGAAACGAATTGAGATCAGCGGGAAAACGACGAAGAAACCCAGCACGACCAGCATGTTATCGATAAGAAGGAAGTATTTACCCAGGTTCCTTGCCTGCGAGACTTGCGACATTTCCCCTCCAGGGAAAAACTCGTCACTCTGGATAGAGTTTAAAAGATAAGCACCTCCTATTCTGCGGTGTCGTCATCGCTTTTCCCACCCTTCGCGGGACAATATTTTTTTATCAAAAGTCCGTCTTGATAGAGAGTTTTCATCAAAATGTGTGAATAATTCAAAAAATGGCATTTTGCTCTTTTCACAGGGCGTATTTGCGCAGGTATAGTAATGCGAATAGCGTATTGAAGACGTTACGGGAAGGAGTAGGTATAGAATGTTTGGCTATCGCAGTAACGTGCCAAAAGTGCGCTTAACCACGGACCGCCTGGTCGTGCGTTTAGTGCATGAGCGTGATGCCTGGCGTCTGGCAGATTATTACGCAGAAAATCGTCATTTCTTAAAGCCCTGGGAGCCTATTCGCGATGAAAGCCACTGTTATCCATCAGGCTGGCAGGCGCGTCTGAGCATGATCTCTGAGTTTCATAAACAGGGCACCGCTTATTACTTTGCGCTGCTCGATCCGGAAGAAAAAGAGATTATTGGCGTCGCGAACTTCTCGAACGTCGTGCGGGGATCTTTCCACGCCTGTTATCTCGGTTACTCCATTGCGCAGAAGTGGCAGGGGCAGGGGCTGATGTATGAAGCCTTAACCTCGGCCATCCGCTATATGCAGCGCACGCAGCATATTCACCGCATTATGGCTAACTACATGCCACATAATAAACGCAGCGGTGACCTACTGGCGCGACTGGGTTTTGAAAAAGAAGGGTATGCCAAAGACTACCTGCTGATTGACGGGCAGTGGCGCGATCACGTGCTGACGGCGTTGACCACATCAGAATGGACCCCCGGCCGCTAAGTTTCAGATGCAGCCATGATTAATGGAGAAGACGATGAAATACGAATTAACCGCCACCGAAGCACGGGTGATTGGCTGTTTATTAGAAAAACAAGTGACTACACCTGAACAGTATCCGCTCTCCGTTAACGGAGTCGTAACCGCCTGCAATCAAAAAACGAATCGTGAACCCGTGATGAACCTGTCGGAATCCGACGTGCAGGATCAGCTTGATAACCTGGTGAAACGGCATTTCCTGCGCACGGTGAGTGGCTTTGGTAATCGCGTCACCAAATATGAGCAGCGTTTCTGCAACTCTGAGTTTGGTAATCTTAAGCTCAGCGCGGGGGAAGTCGCGCTCATTACCACGCTGTTGCTGCGCGGCGCTCAAACACCAGGTGAACTGCGTAGCCGCGCCTCCCGGATGTACGAATTCAGCGACATGGCCGAAGTAGAGTCGACACTGGAGAAACTGGCAACCCGGGAAGATGGTCCTTATGTCGTTCGCCTGGCGCGTGAGCCGGGCAAACGTGAAAGCCGTTATATGCACCTGTTTTGCGGTGACGTTGATGAAGCGATGACAACGGTAGATGAACTTCCGGCAGCTTCGGGCGATCTACAGGCGCGCGTTGAAGCGCTGGAAACAGACGTCGCGGAGCTTAAGCAACGGCTTGATTCCTTGCTGGCGCACCTGGGAGACTGATGTGAATAAATTACGTATCGGCGTTGTCGGGCTCGGCGGGATTGCGCAAAAGGCCTGGCTGCCCGTGCTGGGCGCTAGTGCAGACTGGACGCTGGAAGGGGCATTTTCACCTTCGCGGGAAAAAGCGCAGCGTATCTGTGATACCTGGCGGATACCCTACGTTGATTCACTGGTTAATCTGGCGCAAACCTGCGATGCGGTTTTCGTCCATTCCAGTACCGCAACGCACTATGCGGTGGTCAGCGAACTGCTGAATGCCGGGGTTCACGTGTGCGTGGATAAACCGCTGGCGGAAAACCTGCGCGAGGCTGAACAATTGGTGGAGCTGGCCGAGCGGAAAAAGCTGACGCTGATGGTGGGGTTTAACCGTCGATTTGCGCCGCTGTATCAGGATCTCAAATCCCAGTTGGGCAATGCGGCGTCCGTACGCATGGATAAGCACCGGACGGACAGCGTCGGGCCGCACGATCTGCGCTTCACTTTGCTGGACGACTATCTGCACGTTGTCGATACCGCATTGTGGCTGGCGGGAGAGAAAGCGCAGTTAAATAACGGTACGCTGTTAACCAATGACTCCGGCGCGATGCTCTATGCGGAGCACCATTTTTCTGCCGGGCAAATGCAGGTAACGACCAGTATGCATCGCCGCGCCGGTAGCCAGCGCGAGAGCCTGCAGGCGGTGACGGATGGTGGCCTGATTGACGTTA
>NZ_SZWS01000023.1:41089-41377 GCF_005281245.1 Citrobacter sp. wls826 | reverse complement strand
TGGCGGGAAGAGCGCGGGCAAGGTGTGGTGCACAAGCCGGTAGCAGGCTGGCAAACTACCCTGGAGCAGCGTGGTTTTGCCGGATGCGCACGTCATTTCATTGAGTGCGTGCAAAATCAGACGGTTCCCCAGACGGCAGGTGAGCAGGCGCTCCTGGCCCAGCGCGTTGTCGAAAAGCTGTGGCGGGAGGCAATGGCTGAATAACCCCCTGTAACATCTGGCGGTAGTAATTCATTGTAATCCAGGTACTATATGCCAACTCAAAAATAACACCTCTTTTCAACCATA
>NZ_SZWS01000023.1:27595-41043 GCF_005281245.1 Citrobacter sp. wls826 | reverse complement strand
GGTTTGTCGGCCTGATAAGACGCTACGGCGTCGCCATCAGGCACAGCAAAAGTGCCGGATGGCGGCGATCATGCCTTATCCGACCTACGGGCAGGTTTGTCGGGGTTTTGCCTCAGAGTCTGGAATACAACATAGATGAATTTATTAAAGTCGCTGGCAGCCGTCAGCTCGATGACGATGTTTTCACGTGTGCTGGGTTTTGCGCGTGATGCGATTGTCGCCAGAATTTTTGGCGCAGGGATGGCGACTGATGCCTTTTTTGTGGCGTTCAAACTTCCTAACCTGCTGCGCCGAATCTTTGCTGAGGGCGCTTTTTCGCAGGCGTTTGTGCCTATTCTTGCCGAATATAAAAGTAAGCAGGGGGAGGATGCGACCCGCGTCTTTGTCGCTTACGTTTCCGGGCTGTTGACTCTGGCGCTGGCCGTGGTGACGGTCGCCGGAATGCTGGCTGCCCCGTGGGTGATTTTAGTCACCGCGCCTGGGTTTGCCGACACCGCGGACAAATTTGCGCTGACCACTCAACTGCTACGGATCACCTTTCCGTATATTCTGCTGATCTCGCTGGCTTCGCTGGTGGGTGCGATCCTGAATACCTGGAATCGCTTTTCCATTCCGGCGTTTGCGCCGACCTTTCTGAATATCAGCATGATCGGTTTCGCGCTGTTTGCTGCTCCTTATTTTCACCCTCCGGTGCTGGCGCTGGCGTGGGCCGTTACCGTTGGCGGCGTGCTGCAGCTGATTTATCAGCTTCCGCACCTGAAGAAAATTGGCATGCTGGTGCTGCCGCGCGTGAACTTCCGTGATGCGGGGGCGATGCGCGTCGTCAAGCAAATGGGCCCGGCGATCCTTGGGGTATCTGTCAGCCAGATTTCACTGATCATCAATACGATTTTCGCTTCGTTTCTGGCCTCTGGCTCAGTGTCATGGATGTATTATGCTGACCGTCTGATGGAGTTTCCGTCTGGCGTACTTGGCGTCGCGTTGGGGACTATCCTGCTGCCCTCGCTATCCAAAAGTTTTTCCAGCGGTAATCATGATGAGTATTGCCGTCTGATGGACTGGGGCCTGCGTTTGTGTTTTCTGTTGGCATTACCGAGCGCCGTGGCGTTGGGGATTCTGGCCAAACCGCTGACGGTTTCTCTGTTCCAGTACGGTAAATTTACCGCCTTTGACGCCGCGATGACGCAGCGCGCGCTGGTGGCATATTCGGTAGGTTTGATTGGCTTGATCGTGGTGAAAGTGTTGGCCCCAGGTTTTTATTCGCGCCAGGATATTAAAACGCCAGTCAAGATTGCCATTGTCACGCTGATTATGACCCAGGTAATGAACCTGGCATTTATTGGGCCGCTGAAACATGCCGGGCTGTCGCTGTCGATTGGTCTGGCGGCGTGTCTGAACGCTTCACTGCTGTACTGGCAACTGCGTAAACAGAAAATTTTTACCCCACAACCGGGTTGGGCCTGGTTCCTGGCGCGACTGGTGATTTCTGTGCTGGTGATGTCGGCGGCGCTGGTTGGGATGCTCTACATCATGCCGGACTGGTCGCAGGGAACGATGTTATGGCGTCTGCTGCGTCTGATGGCCGTTGTGGTGGCCGGTATTGCTGCTTACTTCGCTGCGCTCGCGGTGCTGGGCTTTAAAGTGAAAGAGTTTGTGCGCCGGACGGCGTAACAGATTAATGCCGGATGGCGGCATGACGCCGTATCCGGCCTACAAAACGCGTAGGCCTGATAAGCAAAACGTTATCAGGCTAGCATCAGATAGAGAATTTTTTCCCGCCGCGGTGCGCAGCAGAGGTTTGACCGTTTGCGCCATACAGCGCCGGTTCCTGGTGCGGTTTCAGCACTTGAATCGCTTGTTGATTGCGCTCGATCTGCCCTTCCAGCAGCCAACCGTTGTGCTGGTTGAGTTCGCGTAGGTCCTGTGTTTTTCGGGTAATGGTCTGCCAACGCTCGGCAATTTCATCATTGGCGCTGCGCGTGGCGTCATGCTCCAGACGGCGCTGCTGCTCCAGGTAATCAAGGGTTGCCAGCAAAGAGCTTTTTTCTTCTGTAATACGCTGTAGCTGGCTGCCGTTAATATATCCTGCGGAAAGCTGCTGCTGTTCAGCATCCATTACCGTTTTCAGGTCATTGAGGACGGTCGTCATCTGGTCAAGTATTTCTGACAAACGAGTCATACTTTATTTACTCTGTAAGTAGCTCTGCGCCTCGCGGATCAGCGAGTCGGCAATTTTTCCGGTGTCCATTTTCAGCTCGCCATTACGGATCGCGGTTTTCAGTGCTTCCACGCGTTCCATATTGATGTCATTGGTGCCGGGCTGCATCAGTTTGGCCTGGGCGTCGCTCAGCATGACGCTGGTGCTGGTGGTGGCGGTGGTTTTTTCCTTCCGCGTTTTTTGTACCGGCGCATCGCTGGTTTCACGTGGCTGAACGGTACTTACTGGCTTCAATGGTGAGGTACGATCAATGCTCATTTTGTTTATCCTCATCGAGGGGTTACGCTATAGCGGCCCGCTGTAATCATTGGTTGTTTATCTATCGGCACACGCTAAAAAATCTTTAACCTATTATAGGTTAATAAGAATATTCCCATCAGAATCGACGACACCGCTCACCACCTGGCCTGAAATCATCCGTACTCGGGCATTCTGGGCGACGGCGGCATTGTTCAGCGCTTTACCTTCGGCATTCACCCGAAAGCCATCTCCGTTGGCAATAACCAGGACGCGCTGACCGGCCTTGATTCGCCATGCCTGGCGCAACATGGAAAGCTGTATCGGCTGACCTGGCACCAGATCGCGCAGGCTTACGGCATCCTGCACCTGATTCATATCCAGCACGGCGCGCGGAGGGAGTTGGTCCAGTCGACCTCGTTTTAGCGTTACGCTGGCCGAAGTCAGGGCGCTACCCCGAGCGACGGGCGCGGCGGCAACAACGTAGTTTCCCGTGGCCTGCACGTTCACCTGCAGATAACGTTTCTCGTTGGCGCAGCGCGCCAGCACGTTCACATTACCCCACAATTTTGCACTCCCGGACACGCTTAATGCCGGTTGTTCGCAGCTCGGCAATAAGTTTGGCGACGTTCGGATAGTAACGACGACCTCATCGCTAAATCCGGCCAGTCGCTGGGAAAACCATGCCGTCAGCTGTGAATTCAGGTCTTGCGCCAGCGTCATAGGACTGAACAGCAGTGCTGCTACGACGACTCCACGTTTAAACGTTTGCATCAAAACCTCGCGCTTTTTCAGGTAGTGACAGGATTCTACCTGTGTGACGCAGTCATCAACGCAACAAATAGCGACGCATTTTGCGTTTATTCCGGCGATAACGCGCGCGTAATGGGATTTAAGCTGTCGGCTGAATTTTGTCATTTGCGGAGGAGATATGCTCGATAAGCTCGACGCCGCCTTACGTTTTCAACAGGAAGCGCTGAATTTGCGCGCCCAACGCCAGGAAGTATTGGCGGCCAACATAGCCAATGCCGACACGCCGGGGTATCAGGCGCGCGACCTGGATTTCGCCAGTGAATTAAAAAAAGTCATGGTGCGGGGACGGGAAGAAACCGGCGGTGTCTCGTTGACGCTGACCTCTGCACAACACATTCCGGCCCAGACCGTTTCCGCTCCTTCTACGGAACTGCTCTACCGCATTCCTGATCAGCCGTCTCTCGATGGCAACACGGTAGATATGGACCGGGAGCGTACGCAATTTGCAGACAACAGCCTCAAGTATCAAATGGGGCTGACCGCGTTGGGTGGACAAATCAAAGGCATGATGAACGTGCTGCAAGGAGGGAACTAATTCGTGGCGCTGTTAAATATTTTTGATATCGCAGGCTCTGCGCTGACGGCTCAGTCTAAGCGCCTGAACGTGGCAGCCAGCAACATGGCGAATGCGGATAGCGTCACCGGACCTGACGGTCAGCCCTATCGCGCGAAGCAGGTTGTTTTTCAGGTTGATGCCGCGCCAGGTGCGGCAACCGGTGGCGTAAAAGTCGCTGACGTCATTGAAAGCCAGGCGCCGGATAAGCTGGTTTATGAACCCGGTAATCCGCTGGCCGATGCGAACGGTTACGTAAAAATGCCGAATGTGGACGTCGTCGGCGAAATGGTCAACACCATGTCAGCCTCGCGTAGCTACCAGGCAAACGTTGAAGTGCTCAATACGGTGAAAAGCTTGATGCTCAAAACGCTGACGCTAGGCCAGTAAAAGGAGGCGCACATGTCTATTGCTGTAAAAATGAATGACCCGAGCACGACGGGTGTGAATGACGCAACGGGGAAGAGTTCGCTGACGGGCAGCAACGCCGCGGACCTGCAAAGCAGCTTCCTTACGCTGCTGGTGGCACAGCTGAAAAACCAGGATCCAACCAACCCGCTGCAAAACAACGAACTGACCACCCAGTTGGCGCAAATCAGTACCGTGAGTGGAATTGAGAAACTGAACACCACGCTGGGATCGATCTCCGGGCAGATCGACAACAGTCAGTCGCTGCAGGCCAGTACGCTGATTGGCCACGGTGTCATGATCCCAGGTACCACCATCCTGACCGGTAAAGGTACGGAAGAGGGCGCAAAAACCACCACTACGCCGTTTGGCGTTGAACTGCAGCAACCGGCAGATAAGGTTACCGCAACCATTACCGATAAAGACGGCAAGGTGGTACGCACCATTGATATTGGTGGGTTGAAAGCGGGCGTTCATACCTTTACCTGGGACGGCACCATGACCGATGGCACGGATGCGCCAAGCGGTTCTTACAACGTGTCAATTGCTGCCAGTAATGGCGGAACACAACTGGTGGCTCAGCCGCTTCAGTTTGCGCTGGTGCAGGGCGTTATTCGCAGTAACGGCGGTAATACGCTGGATCTGGGCACCTATGGAACCACCACCCTCGACGAAGTACGGCAGATCATTTAAGCCTTCACACTTATCAGGAGTAAGTCATGGCCTTTTCACAAGCGGTCAGCGGTCTGAACGCTGCAGCGACCAACCTCGATGTCATTGGTAACAACATCGCCAACTCCGCCACCTACGGTTTTAAATCCGGTACGGCCTCGTTTGCCGATATGTTCGCCGGTTCTAAAGTGGGTCTGGGCGTTAAAGTTGCGGGCATTACCCAGGACTTTACCGACGGTACCACGACCAACACCGGTCGCGGGCTGGATGTCGCTATCAGCCAGAACGGTTTTTTCCGCATGGTAGACAGCAACGGTTCCGTTTTCTACAGCCGTAACGGTCAGTTCAAGCTCGATGAAAACCGCAATATCGTCAACATGCAGGGACTACAGCTGACGGGCTATCCGGCTACCGGTACACCGCCAACGATACAGCAAGGTGCTAACCCGGCGCCGATCACTATCCCGAATACGCTGATGGCGGCTAAAACCACCACGACTGCGTCAATGCAGATCAACCTGAACTCCACTGACAAGGTGCCAACGAAGACCCCGTTTAATCCCAGCGATGCGGATTCCTACAACAAAAAAGGCACCGTTACCGTTTTCGATAGCCAGGGTAACGCCCATGACATGAATATTTTTTATGTCAAAAATGCGCAGAGCAACACCTGGGAAGTTCACACACAGGATGCTTCAACCGGAGCCGCTGCAAAATCAGCAGGGTTTATGCGCTTTAATGAAAATGGTGTGTTCTTAGGGATTAGCGCCACAGCCGCCGAGGCGGTACCAACGCCTCCTACCGTCTGGCCAAAGGAAATCAACATCACAACCGGGCAGATTAACGGTGCTGATGCGGCAAATTTCTCCCTGAGCTTCCTGAACTCCATGCAGCAGAACACTGGCGCCAACAACATCGTTGCCACGAATCAGAATGGCTATAAGCCGGGCGACCTGGTGAGCTACCAGATTAACAATGACGGTACTGTGGTCGGTAACTACTCCAACGAACAGCAACAGGTTCTGGGGCAGATCGTGCTGGCAAACTTTGCCAACAACGAAGGTCTGGCTTCTCAGGGTGACAACGTCTGGGCAGCTACTCAGTCTTCCGGCGTGGCGCTGCTGGGTACCGCAGGCGAGGGTAACTTCGGCAAGCTGACCAACGGCGCGCTGGAAGCATCAAACGTGGATTTGAGTAAAGAACTGGTGAATATGATCGTCGCCCAGCGTAACTATCAGTCGAACGCGCAGACCATCAAAACCCAGGACCAGATCCTCAACACGCTGGTCAACCTGCGCTAAGCGCCTGACGGGATGGCTTAATGGATCACGCAATTTATACCGCCATGGGCGCGGCCAGTCAGACGCTGAATCAACAAGCGGTGACGGCCAGCAACCTGGCAAACGCCTCAACGCCGGGTTTTCGTGCGCAACTCAATGCGCTGCGCGCGGTTCCCGTTGAAGGATTGTCTTTACCGACGCGTACGCTGGTGGTGGCCTCCACGCCGGGGGCCGATATGACGCCGGGTCAGATGGACTATACCTCACGTCCGCTGGACGTGGCGCTGCAACAGGATGGCTGGTTGGCTGTGCAGACCGCGGACGGTAGCGAAGGATATACCCGAAATGGCGCCATTCAGGTAAGCCCTACGGGGGAGCTGACCATTCAGGGACACCCGGTGATTGGCGAAGCCGGACCAATAGCCGTACCGGAAGGTTCAGAAGTCACCATTGCGGCAGACGGCACGATCTCGGCGCTCAACCCTGGCGATCCGGCTAACACCGTTGCGCCAGTTGGGCGACTGAAACTGGTGAAGGCCACGGGGAGTGAAGTGCAACGTGGCGATGACGGTATGTTCCGTCTGACTCAGGCCGCGCAGGCTACCCGTGGCGCTACGTTACAGGCCGACCCCAGCATTCGCGTTATGTCGGGTGTGCTGGAAGGCAGTAACGTTAAGCCGGTAGCCGCGATGAGTGACATGATTACCAACGCCCGTCGTTTCGAAATGCAAATGAAGATTATCAGTAGCGTGGATGATAACGCGGGTCGCGCCAACCAACTGCTGTCGATGAGTTAATACAGGACATTTTATGATCAGTTCATTATGGATCGCCAAAACCGGCCTGGATGCGCAGCAAACCAACATGGATGTGATTGCCAACAACCTGGCAAACGTCAGCACCAACGGATTTAAGCGTCAACGTGCCGTGTTTGAAGATCTGTTGTACCAGACGATTCGCCAGCCTGGCGCACAGTCTTCTGAACAAACCACACTGCCGTCTGGTTTGCAGATTGGTACCGGTGTGCGCCCGGTCGCGACCGAGCGTTTACACAGCCAGGGGAACCTGTCGCAGACCAACAACAGTAAAGATGTGGCGATTAAAGGGCAGGGCTTTTTCCAGGTCATGCTGCCTGATGGCACGTCCGCCTACACCCGTGACGGTTCTTTCCAGGTGGATCAGAACGGTCAACTGGTGACTGCGGGTGGTTTTCAGGTTCAGCCGGCTATCACCATCCCGGCTAACTCGCTCAGTATCACCATTGGACGCGACGGTATCGTCAGCGTAACCCAGCAGGGCCAGGCAGCACCGGTTCAGGTTGGGCAGCTTAACCTGACTACTTTTATGAACGATACCGGTCTGGAAAGCATTGGTGAGAATCTGTACACCGAAACGCAGTCATCCGGTGCGCCGAATGAGAGCACTCCGGGGCTGAACGGCGCGGGTCTGCTGTACCAGGGTTATGTTGAAACCTCTAACGTCAACGTGGCGGAAGAGCTGGTAAACATGATCCAGGTGCAGCGCGCTTACGAAATCAACAGTAAAGCGGTATCGACCACCGATCAGATGCTGCAAAAACTGACGCAACTCTAAAGTGTGGCCCGGTGGGGTGAAAGCCTCACCGGCACACTGATTTTGAAGATGACCGCAATGCGAAAATACGCGCTTCACCCATACCCAATTTTAGCCCTGTTGGTGGTTTCACTGACAGGATGCGCCTGGATCCCGGCCACGCCCCTCGTGCAGGGCGCAACGTCTGCCCAGCCTGTTCCTGGCCCGACGCCGGTGGCGAATGGATCAATCTTCCAGTCGGCCCAACCGATTAACTACGGTTATCAGCCGCTATTCGAAGACCGCCGTCCGCGCAATATTGGCGATACGTTGACCATCGTATTGCAGGAAAACGTCAGCGCGAGCAAAAGTTCTTCGGCTAATGCCAGCCGCGACGGCAAGACAAACTTTGGCTTTGATACCGTACCGCGTTATTTGCAAGGACTGTTTGGCAACGAGCGTGCTGACGTAGAAGCTTCAGGCGGTAACACCTTTAACGGTAAAGGCGGCGCGAACGCCAGCAATACCTTCAGCGGTACGCTGACCGTAACGGTCGATCAGGTACTGGTGAATGGCAACTTACATGTTGTGGGTGAAAAACAGATCGCCATTAATCAGGGCACTGAATTCATTCGCTTCTCCGGGGTCGTTAACCCGCGCACCATCAGTGGCAGCAACTCCGTACCGTCAACTCAGGTTGCGGACGCACGTATTGAGTATGTCGGCAACGGCTACATCAATGAAGCGCAGAATATGGGCTGGTTGCAGCGTTTCTTCCTTAACTTGTCGCCGATGTAAGCGAGGTAGCCAGTGTTTAAATCTTTAGTTGGAATGGTACTGGTGCTGATAACCACCTTTGCGCATGCCGACCGTATTCGTGACCTGACCAGCGTTCAGGGCGTGCGGGAAAACTCGTTGATCGGTTATGGGCTGGTGGTCGGTTTGGATGGCACGGGTGACCAGACTACCCAGACGCCGTTTACTACGCAAACGCTCAACAACATGCTTTCGCAGTTGGGAATTACCGTGCCAACCGGCACCAATATGCAGCTGAAAAACGTGGCGGCGGTGATGGTGACCGCGCAATTCCCGGCCTTTGGTCGTCAGGGGCAAACCATTGACGTAGTGGTCTCTTCCATGGGGAACGCCAAAAGCCTGCGCGGCGGAACGTTGTTGATGACCCCGCTGAAAGGGGTCGATAGCCAGGTATATGCGCTGGCGCAGGGGAATATTCTGGTAGGCGGTGCAGGCGCGGCTGCGGGTGGCAGCAGCGTGCAGGTAAACCAGCTCAATGGCGGACGTATTACCAACGGCGCGACCATCGAACGTGAATTACCCAGCCAGTTCGGCGGCGGTAACACTATTAATCTGCAGCTCAATAATGAAGATTTCACTATGGCGCAGCAGATAACCGACACCATTAACCGTTCGCGCGGCTTTGGTAGCGCCACTGCGCTGGACGCCCGGACGATTCAGGTACGCGTGCCAAGCGGCAACAGTTCGCAGGTGCGTTTCCTTGCTGACATCCAGAATATGGAGGTGAATGTCACGCCGCAGGATGCGAAAGTGATTATCAACTCGCGCACCGGATCCGTTGTCATGAACCGTGAAGTCACGCTGGATAGCTGTGCCGTCGCGCAAGGCAACTTGTCGATAACGGTAAACCGCCAGGCGAACGTCAGCCAGCCGGATACACCGTTTGGCGGTGGACAGACCGTGGTGACACCTCAAACCCAGATCGATCTGCGCCAGAGCGGCGGTTCGCTGCAAAGCGTGCGTTCCAGCGCCAACCTGAACAATGTTGTGCGTGCGCTTAATGCGCTAGGGGCAACGCCGATGGATCTGATGTCCATTCTGCAATCGATGCAGAGCGCGGGATGCTTACGCGCCAAACTGGAAATCATCTAATGATTGGTGACAGCAAACTGCTGACCAGTGCCGCCTGGGATGCGCAATCACTGAACGAACTGAAAGCGAAAGCGGGTCAGGACCCGGCGGCGAATATCCGCCCGGTTGCCCGTCAGGTAGAAGGGATGTTCGTACAAATGATGCTGAAAAGCATGCGTGAAGCGCTGCCGAAAGATGGCGTTTTTAGCAGTGATTCAACACGTTTGTATACCAGCATGTATGACCAACAAATTGCGCAGCAGATGACCGCAGGTAAAGGTCTGGGACTGGCTGAAATGATGGTTAAGCAGATGACTGAAGGGCAGGCACAACCTGCAGACGATGCGCCGCAGGTGCCAATGAAGTTCTCCTTGGAAACGGTGACCAGCTATCAAAACCAGGCGCTGACGCAACTGGTCCGTAAAGCCATTCCCCGCGCGACGGAAAGCAATGATGAGCCGCTGTCAGGTGACAGCAAAGACTTCCTCGCCCAGCTATCGCTGCCGGCTAAGCTGGCAAGTCAGCAAAGCGGGGTTCCGCATCATCTGATTCTGGCGCAGGCGGCGCTGGAGTCCGGATGGGGGCAGCGACAAATCCGCCGTGAGAACGGTGAACCGAGCTTTAACATTTTTGGCGTGAAGGCGTCGGGAAGCTGGAAAGGCCCAACCACCGAAATCACCACCACCGAATATGAAAACGGCGAGGCGAAAAAGGTGAAAGCCCGATTCCGCGTCTATAGCTCTTACCTTGAGGCACTGTCGGATTATGTCGGTCTGATATCGCGTAACCCGCGCTATGCGGCGGTAACCGCCGCTGCTACCGCCGAGCAGGGGGCACAGGCTTTGCAGAATGCTGGTTACGCGACTGACCCTAACTATGCGCGTAAATTAACCAGCATGATCCAGCAGTTGAAATCGATGAGCGAAAAAGTGAGCAAAACCTACAGTACGAATATCGATAATCTCTTTTAAATAGCTCAAGTCTACCAACCTGCTGCCGATAATAACGAGTATTGAAGGATTACAAGGAACCTCCATGTCCAGCTTGATTAATAACGCGATGAGTGGACTCGCCGCAGCGCAGGCCGCGTTGAATTCTGCCAGTAATAACATCTCCAGCTATAACGTTGCCGGATACACCCGTCAAACGACAATTATGGCACAAGCGAACAGCACGCTGGGTGCGGGGGGCTGGGTTGGCAATGGCGTCTATGTTTCTGGCGTACAGCGCGAGTATGACTCCTTTATCACGAATCAGTTACGTGCCGCGCAGAACCAAAGCAGCGGCCTGACAACGCGCTATGAACAAATGTCGAAAATCGACAATCTGCTCTCCAGCAAAACCAGTTCCATTTCGACCTCAATGCAGGACTTTTTTACCAGCCTGCAAACCCTTGTCAGTAACGCGGAAGACCCGGCGGCGCGCCAGGCGCTGATCGGTAAAGCTGATGGTTTAGTCAACCAGTTCAGAACAACCGACCAGTATCTGCGCGATCAAGACAAGCAGGTTAATACTGCGATCAAGGCCAGCGTTGACCAGATCAACAACTATTCAAAACAGATTGCCAGCCTCAACGATCAGATTTCCCGTCTGACCGGCGTCGGCGCGGGCGCATCGCCTAACGATTTACTCGACCAGCGCGACCAACTGGTCAGTGAACTAAACCAGATTGTTGGTGTTGAAGTCAGCGTTCAGGACGGCGGGACTTACAACATAACCATGGCGAACGGCTATTCACTGGTGCAGGGCAGCAATGCACGACAGCTGGCGGCTGTGCCCTCCAGTGACGATCCCAATCGTACCACAGTGGCCTACGTCGACGGGGTTGCCGGCGAGGTTGAAATTCCCGAAAAACTGTTGAATACCGGTTCACTGGGCGGGCTGTTGACCTTCCGTTCTCAAGAGCTTGACCAGACGCGTAATACGCTGGGCCAACTGGCGTTGGCGTTTGCCGATGCGTTTAACACCCAGCATAAAGAGGGTTTTGACGCGAACGGCGATCAGGGTAAGGATTTCTTTGCTATCGGTAGCCCGGCAGTATTCAACAACGCTAAAAATACAGGAACAGGATCGTTAAGCGCGAAGATTACCGACAGCTCTGCTGTACAGGCGACCGATTATAAAATCGTTTATGACGGGACGGACTGGCAGGTTACTCGCCTGGCGGATAATACCAGCTTCAAAGCTACCGTTACCGGTGGGAAGATGTCCTTTGACGGGATGGAAATCACCGTAAATGCTGGCGCAAAAGCAAATGACAGCTTCACAGTGAAACCTGTCAGTAACGCCGTTGTTGATATGAAAGTCATGGTGACCGATGAGTCGAAAATCGCCATGGCCCAGGTCTCAAAAAATGATCCGGACCCGGATATTGATAAGGGAAAAAGCGATAACCGTAACGGTCAGAAACTGCTGGATCTGCAGACCAAAGCTACCGTGGGTAATAAGACCTTCAACGATGCATATGCCACGCTGGTAAGCGATGTCGGGAACAAAACCGCGACGCTGAAAACCAGCGCCATTACCCAGAACAACGTGGTAACGCAGCTTTATAAGCAGCAGCAGTCTATTTCCGGCGTCAACCTCGACGAAGAATACGGTAACTTACAGCGCTATCAACAGTATTACCTGGCTAATGCGCAAGTGCTGCAAACCGCAAATGCGCTGTTTGATGCACTGATTAATATTCGCTAAGGGAGAGGGACACAATGCGTATCAGCACCCAGATGATGTACCAGCAGAATATGCGTGGCATCACTAACTCTCAGGCTGAATGGATGAAGTTCGGCGAGCAGATGTCAACGGGCAAACGTGTGATCAACCCATCTGACGATCCGATCGCCGCCTCGCAGGCCGTGGTGCTTTCTCAAGCACAGGCGCAGAACAGCCAATATACGCTGGCGCGTTCATTTGCGACGCAAAAAGTATCGCTGGAAGAGAACGTACTGAGTCAGGTAACGACGGCAATTCAGACCGCGCAGGAAAAAATTGTCTATGCCGCGAACGGCACGTTAAGCGATGACGACCGTGCATCGCTGGCCACCGACCTGCAGGGGATCCGCGATCAACTGATGAACCTGGCGAACAGCACCGACGGTAATGGACGCTATATTTTTGGCGGATATAAAACAGAATCTGCACCGTTTGCTCAGGCAGATGGCGCTTACAGCGGCGGTACAACAAATGTGACCCAGCAGGTCGATGCCTCCCGTACCATGGTGATTGGTCATACTGGCGATAAAGTATTTGTTAATCTGACCAGCAATGCCGTACCGGAACCTGGCGGCGGTACTCAGGAAAAGAACCTGTTCAAAATGCTGGATACCGCTATTGATGCGCTCAAAACCCCGATTGAGGGTAATGACGCGGCAAAAGCTACCGCCTCTGCAGCCATTGATAAAACCAGTCGTGGCCTGAAAAATTCACTGAATAACGTGCTTTCTGTTCGTGCAGAATTAGGGACTCAGCTCAGCGAGTTAAGTTCACTGGATTCACTGGGCGCCGATCGCGCATTGGGCCAGACTCAGCAGATGAGCAATCTGGTGGATGTTGACTGGAACGCAGCGATTTCGTCCTACGTGATGCAGCAGGCCGCACTGCAGGCATCGTATAAAACGTTTACCGATATGCAGGGAATGTCGCTATTTCAACTGAACCGGTAACACCTTTTTGAACATATCATGAAACTGGATATGTTTGTCTGCCCGCTCCTTTAACACCCCGGAGCGGGCATTTTTTTAGGCCACTGTTATTTTCTCAGCGACAGATTCCCCGTTAGTCTTATTACCCGCGCAATTGCACCGCTAAAGATTGCCAGCGTAACCACGCC
>NZ_SZWS01000023.1:0-27531 GCF_005281245.1 Citrobacter sp. wls826 | reverse complement strand
AAAAAAAAGCCGACCCGAAGGTCGGCTTTGATGTTGATTATGACTTACTCAACGGGCTGCGGGCGCGTTGCTGGCGCAGTCGCCTGGTGCGTGGCGCTGTGTCCACCTGCAGCACCTTTACCTTCAAAGGTGAATTCCGGGCGTTGCCAGTCACTATGACGCGGCGCTTCAGGCACATACTCTGGTGCCGGAGCACGGGTCATCGGGGCGGCCGCGTGGCTGTGAAGATGTTCTGCGTCAACGCGGGTTGCGACAACTTCAGCCTTAGCGACTGCGTCTTCGACGACAGGTGCGGCAACAACCTCTTGCGGCGCGGCAACTTCTTCAACCACTGGCGCTGTTTCCACAACCTCGGCAATCTCTCCAGCCACTTCAGGCTGAGAAATAACAACCTCCGCAGATTCTTCGACAACCGGCGCAGCCACTATTTCAGCGACAGGTTCGGCTTTCGCCGCGGTATCCTCAGCAACAGGCGCGTCAGATTCAGCGATAATTTGCGGTTGTTCCTCGACCGGAGTAGCGATGACTTCCGGATGCGTGGTTTCAACGACGGTAGCCTGAGGTTCAGCAATGACCACCTCTGGCTGTACGGTTTCAACCGACGCAGGGGCGTTCACAATATGCTCAACGGCAGCTGCAGCAACCTGAGGCTCTACGGCGACTGGCGTTTCCTGCTCGCGCTGCTCTGCAACCTGCTGATCCTGAGGACGAGCAACAGGGTAGCGGATCCAGACTTTACCGGACGCTAATTCTGGAGATGCGCAGGCAACCGTTAACGGCATAGGCGACTGAACCGGGTAACGCTCGTCACGATAGCGACGACGGCGTTGTCCACTGACGCGCAGATGGCGAGGTGAGCGACGGGAACGACGCGGCATACCATTAGAGTCACGCGCTTCGCTGTTGTCTTCCTGCTCAGTCGCAACGACGGCAGGCAGATCAACTTTCGCCAGTTCAGTACGCTGTGCCGGTACGGGCTGTTCAGTTGGTTGAGCGACAGCCGTTTCAGTGACCACCTCGGCAGTAGCGACTTCGGCTTCAACAGCCGGGCTGTCTGTGTAACGAACTTTCTGAGTCAGCTGACGCTGTTTACGGCGAGTCTGAGGCTGACGAACGCGCTCTTCCTGCTCGGTATCCTGCGCAGGTTGTTCTGCCAGGTTCAGCTCTTTAACTTCCTGCTGCGCCTGACGCTTATCATCGTTGCGACGGCGGTTGCGCTCGCGACGCGGAGCCTGCTGGTCATCACCGGATTTCGCTTTGTCGGCGACCTCAGTAGACTGCTGGCGGTTATCGCGTGCTTCCGCATTTTGCTGCTGCGACTGACGGCGGTTACGGCGGTTATCTTCACGGTTTTCACCGCTTTCTGAACGCTCGTTACGGTTATCACGCTCGCCACGGTTGTCGCGATTATCACGACGATCGTTACGGTCGCGACGATTGTTCTGACGCGGTTTACGACGATCCTGCTGGCGATCGGTTTTCTCTTCAGCTTTCGGCGCAGGTTGTTCAACCGGTTTCACTTCTTCGCTACCGCTGAAGATGGACTTCAGTGCGCCGAAGAAACGGCTAATCAAACCTGGCTGCGCGGCGACGGCCGCGGTCGCTGCTGCGGCTTTAGGCGCGGCGGCCTTCGCAGTAGGTTCCTGCAAAGCAGGGGCTGGCGGCACCTCTGGCATAGCAAAGGTGGCCAATGCCGGCTGCTCTGGCTGTTTACGCTCGACGAACTCTTCTTCCGTCGGCAATGCCATCGCTTCTTCATGCAGTTTCGGCAGCAGGTAGCTCAGGGTTGGTGTTTCTTCCCCTTTGCGTACGCGCAGCACGGAGTAATGCGGGGTTTCCATCTGATCGTTTGGCACAATCACACAGCGCACGCCATTCTGACGCGTCTCGATGGCATTTACCGCGGTACGTTTTTCGTTGAGCAGGTAGGATGCGATCGGCACAGGAACAATAGCGTGAACTTCCTGCGTATTTTCTTTCAGCGCTTCTTCTTCGATCAGACGCAGAATAGACAGCGACAGTGATTCGTTATCACGTACGGTACCCGTGCCGGAGCAGCGTGGGCATACGTGATGGCTGGATTCACCCAGCGACGGGCTCAGACGCTGGCGGGACATCTCCAGCAGGCCGAAGCGAGAAATATGGCTGATCTGAATACGCGCTCTGTCCTGGCGCACGGCTTCACGCAGACGGTTTTCAACCGCACGCTGGTGACGAACCGGCGTCATATCAATGAAGTCGATTACGATCAGGCCGCCGAGGTCGCGCAGACGCAGCTGACGAGCAATTTCATCGGCTGCTTCAAGGTTCGTGTTGAACGCAGTTTCTTCAATGTCGCCGCCGCGGGTCGCGCGTGCGGAGTTGATATCGATAGCGGTCAGCGCTTCTGTGCTGTCGATAACGATTGAGCCGCCGGACGGCAGACGCACTTCGCGCTGGAACGCGGACTCAATTTGAGATTCGATTTGATAGTGGCTGAACAGCGGAATTTCACCGGTGTACAGTTTGATTTTACTGCTGAAATCCGGACGACCCAGCGCGGCGATGTGCTGACGCGCCATCTCCATAACTTTCGGGTTGTCGATGAGGATTTCGCCGATGTCCTGACGTAAATAGTCACGGAATGCGCGAACGATAACGTTGCTTTCCTGATGGATCAGGAACGGAGCAGGGCGGCTGTCAGCGGCTTTTTGAATCGCTTCCCAGTGCTTCAGGCGGAAACTCAGGTCCCACTGCAGCGCTTCGGCAGATTTGCCGACACCTGCGGTACGCACGATAAGCCCCATGCCGTCAGGCAGTTCCAGGCTTGCCAGCGCTTCTTTTAATTCGGTACGGTCGTCGCCTTCAATGCGACGGGAGATGCCGCCCGCGCGCGGGTTGTTCGGCATCAGAACCAGATAACTACCTGCCAGGCTGATAAAGGTGGTCAGCGCAGCGCCTTTATTGCCGCGTTCTTCTTTATCGATCTGAACAATGACTTCCTGACCTTCGCGCAACACGTCTTTAATGTTGGGACGACCATGGGAGTTGTAGCTAGCGGGGAAGTATTCGCGGGCAATTTCTTTTAACGGGAGGAAACCGTGACGTTCAGCGCCGTAATCAACAAAAGCAGCTTCCAGACTCGGTTCAATACGGGTAATTTTGCCTTTATAGATGTTGGCTTTTTTCTGTTCGTGTCCAGGACTTTCGATATCCAGATCGTACAGACGCTGCCCATCTACAAGGGCGACACGCAACTCTTCCTGCTGAGTCGCGTTAATTAACATTCTTTTCATCGTAACTTACTCATTATTCTTACATTGACGACTAAGCTGCGGGCAGAGTAATGCCTTTCCGGGTGTGAACCGATGGCCTCGTGTCTATTCGCGTCGCCAACCTCACGGTTATCGTCAGCTCAAAGAGGCGCAGAGTGTCGGTTGCCTGTATTTCATACGGAAACACAGCGCAATTATCAGGGGAACAGTCTGGGTGTTACTCTCCAGAGAAGCTTCCATTGTGCTTATCGTCTTTCACGCTGTGGGTGCGTTGGCTTCATCTTCTTACCCCAACCACTTACAGGAGTAAGCACCTGGGGTTCCCAGACTTGCCGCCTTCCTACAACGCGAAATCTATAGAGCACTTACCGGTAAGGACTGCAACCCGCAGCCCGCTAACTGCCTGAAAGATCAATACGTCTTACGCCATTGCTGCGTTGATGATCGGTCGGGCAAAATTGGGTCATTCCGGAAAAGGTCTTGTTTTAACAAGATTCAACACGGAAACAACCTCATTATTCCACTGCTAACCTTGTTATAGCAAGATGACTTTTGCCATTTATCACCCGGTTACTCACAGTTTTTTCACTTCCGCGTAGTGATTGCTTTAATAACCACCAAATCGGCTATGTCAAACTTAAGTAATAAGGTATAGCAGTTAATATAAGCATAGAAAAATGTGTGGCGCGAATCTTGATGGCTATTTAAAATCGGCCCCCATGAAAACAGAGACTCCAGCCGTAAAAACAGTTGCCATTACTGCCGACGAAGCAGGGCAACGCATCGACAACTTTTTGCGCACCCAGCTCAAGGGCGTGCCGAAAAGTATGATTTATCGCATTTTGCGTAAAGGCGAAGTGCGGGTGAACAAAAAACGCATTAAACCCGAGTACAAACTCGAAGACGGGGACATTGTGCGTATTCCACCTGTACGTGTCGCTGAACGTGAAGAAGAGGCCATTTCACCGAATTTGCAGAAGGTCGCGGCGCTGACCGATGTCATTTTATATGAAGATGACCACATTCTGGTGCTTAACAAGCCTTCAGGTACGGCCGTGCATGGTGGAAGCGGCTTAAGCTTTGGCGTCATTGAAGGCTTACGTGCGCTGCGCCCGGAAGCGCGTTTCCTTGAACTGGTGCATCGCCTTGACCGGGATACCTCCGGCGTGCTGCTGGTGGCCAAAAAACGATCTGCCTTGCGTTCGTTGCATGAACAACTGCGTGAAAAAGGCATGCAGAAAGATTACCTCGCGTTGGTACGCGGCCAGTGGCAGTCCCATGTCAAAACCGTGCAGGCCCCGCTGTTAAAGAACATTCTGCAAAGCGGCGAGCGTATCGTGCGGGTGAATCAGGAAGGCAAGCCATCGGAAACGCGCTTTAAAGTGGAAGAGCGTTACGCGTTTGCTACGCTTGTGCGCTGCAGTCCCGTGACCGGACGCACGCACCAGATTCGCGTGCATACACAATATGCCGGACATCCGATTGCCTTTGACGACCGCTATGGCGATCGTGAATTCGATAAGCAACTGGCGGATACCGGACTGAGCAGGCTCTTTTTGCACGCCGCAGCGTTGAAATTTACTCATCCTGGGACGGGTGAAGTAATGCGTATTGAAGCGCCAATGGATAAGCAGTTGAAGCGCTGCCTTGAGGTGTTACGCAGTAAAGGCTGATGCGCATTGATATTATCGCGCATTACCTGTAGGCCTGAAGGCGCTGTGCCTATCAGGCCTACAGGATTAGGCCTGTACAACCGTCAACCCGTCAGGCTTTTAACGGGTTCATATCTTCTCGTCGCAGCATTTGACACAGTGCGATTAGCGGCAAACCGATTAAGGTATTTGGGTCGCGGCCTTCCAGGCGCTCAAAAAGTGCAATGCCCAATCCTTCGCTTTTAAAACTACCGGCACAATGCAGCGGGCGCTCTTTGCGCACGTAATCTTCAATTTCCGTTTCGCTTAAGTGACGAAAATGGACGTCGAACGGTTCAACTTCAGTTTGTAAATGTCCGGTCGCAGAATTATACAGTGCCAGTCCGGTATAAAACGTCACAATATTGCCACGGGCTTTGAGTAACTGCTGGCGTGCATTTTCTTCTGTTAACGGTTTGCCGGTTATTTCACCATCGAGAACACAAATTTGATCGGAACCAATAATAAGGTGCGATGGATAACGGTGGGCGAGAGATTGCGCTTTTTTCTGCGCCAGTCGCAAGACTAAGTGCCGGGGGGCTTCGCCAGGTAACGGCGTTTCATCAACCTCTGGTGCTGCGCATTCGAACGGGATTGCCAGTTTTTCTAGTAAAGCGCGACGCCAGGGAGAGGTAGAAGCAAGAATAAGTTGAGGCATATTTTTTCCCTCGCATATAGCGTATTGATGAGAGCCATTTTAAACTATGGACTTCGTCCTACAAGCTGGCTGTAATGGCTTGTGTTGAGCGATTTTAAGTCGATGACCCGCAATGTGTGCGAATTATTGGCAAAAGGCAACCACAGGCTGCCTTTTTCTTTGACTATATGACGTTACAAAGTTAATATGCGCGCCCTATGCAAAAGGTAAAATTACCCCTGACTCTTGATCCGGTTCGTACGGCTCAGAAACGCCTCGATTATGAAGGTATCTATACTTCTGATCTGGTTGAGCGTGTCGCCGATTCTGTAGTCAGTGTGGACAGTGATGTGGAATGCTCCATGTCGTTCGCTATCGATAACCAGCGCCTTGCCGTTATAACCGGTGATGCAAAGGTGTCGGTTACGCTCGAATGTCAGCGTTGCGGGAAACCGTTCCCACTTCATGTTCACACAACATATTGTTTTAGTCCTGTCCGTTCTGACGAGCAGGCTGAAGCACTCCCGGAAGCGTATGAGCCGATTGAGGTTAACGAATTCGGTGAAATCGATCTGCTTGCAATGGTTGAAGATGAGATTATCCTCTCCTTGCCGGTAGTTCCGGTGCATGATTCTGAACACTGTGAAGTGTCCGAGGCGGACATGGTCTTTGGCGAATTGCCTGATGAAGCGCAAAAACCAAACCCATTTGCCGTATTAGCCAGCTTAAAGCGTAAGTAATTGAGGAGTAAGGTCCATGGCCGTACAACAGAATAAACCAACCCGTTCCAAACGTGGCATGCGTCGTTCTCATGACGCTCTGACCGCAGTCACCAGCCTGTCTGTAGACAAAACTTCTGGTGAACAACACCTGCGTCACCACATCACTGCCGACGGTTTTTACCGTGGCCGTAAGGTAATCGCTAAGTAATCACGCATGACTCAATGGCTTTCCCGCTACGGTGAGAAAGACAAAGAGCACACGCGTGATGAAGCTTAGTGAGGCTTTCCCCGGGTAACTGGGGAAACACCTAACCGGGCAGCGACGATACCTTGACACGTCTAACCCTGGCGTTAGATGTCATGGGGGGTGATTTTGGCCCTACCGTGACAGTGCCTGCAGCATTGCAGGCACTGAATTCTAATTCGCAACTCACACTTCTTTTAGTCGGGGATCCCGATACAATCACGCCATTACTTGCCAAAGCTGACTTCGAACAACGTTCACGTCTGCAGATTATCCCTGCTCAGTCAGTTATTGCCAGTGATGCCCGGCCCTCGCAAGCTATTCGCGCCAGTCGTGGAAGCTCAATGCGCGTTGCCCTGGAGCTCGTGAAAGAAGGACGAGCGGAAGCCTGTGTGAGCGCCGGTAATACAGGCGCGCTAATGGGACTTGCGAAGTTATTGCTCAAACCCCTTGAGGGGATTGAGCGTCCTGCGCTGGTGACGGTTTTACCCCATCAGCAAAAGGGCAAAACGGTGGTGCTGGATTTGGGCGCCAACGTGGATTGTGATAGCACGATGTTGGTGCAATTTGCCGTCATGGGTTCCGTGCTGGCAGAAGAGGTGGTTGGAATTGCCAATCCCCGTGTTGCGTTGCTCAATATCGGTGAAGAAGAAACCAAGGGTCTCGACAGTATTCGGGATGCTTCTGCAGTGCTAAAAACAATCCCTTCTATCAATTATATCGGCTATCTTGAAGCCAATGAGTTACTGACTGGCAAAACTGATGTGTTGGTCTGTGACGGCTTTACAGGTAATGTCACATTAAAGACGATGGAAGGTGTTGTCAGAATGTTCCTTTCACTGCTGAAGTCTCAGGGTGAGGGCAAAAAACGGTCGTGGTGGCTGCTGTTATTAAAACGTTGGTTACAAAAAAGCCTGACAAGGCGATTTAGTCACCTCAACCCCGACCAGTATAATGGCGCCTGTCTGTTAGGATTGCGCGGCACGGTGATTAAGAGTCATGGTGCGGCCAATCAGCGAGCATTTGAAGTCGCGATTGAACAGGCAGTGCAGGCGGTGCAGCGACAAGTTCCTCAGCGAATTGCCGCTCGCCTGGAATCTGTATACCCAGCTGGATTCGAACTGCTGGACGGTGGCGAAAACGCAAACTCGCGAGCACACAGATAACGGTGCGTTTGTGAATGCTGCCAACGTATCAGCGATTTGCTCGTGGCGGTATATAACCAAAAAGTGACTGAGCGTACATGTATACGAAGATTATTGGTACTGGCAGCTATCTGCCTGAACAAGTGCGTACTAACGCCGATTTGGAAAAAATGGTTGAGACATCTGATGAGTGGATCGTCACTCGCACAGGTATCCGTGAACGCCATATTGCAGCGCCAAATGAAACAGTTGCGACGATGGGCTTTGCCGCCGCAAACCGTGCAATTGAAATGGCGGGCATCGACAAAGAACAAATTGGTCTGATTGTGGTTGCCACCACATCATCCACACACGCATTTCCAAGTGCGGCATGCCAGATCCAAAGTATGCTGGGGATCAAAGGCTGTCCGGCGTTTGACGTTGCAGCCGCTTGTGCCGGTTTCACCTACGCCCTGAGCGTTGCTGACCAGTACGTTAAGTCTGGCGCAGTGAAGCATGCTCTGGTGGTTGGCTCAGATGTCCTCGCTCGTACCTGTGATCCAACCGATCGCGGGACGATCATTATTTTCGGTGATGGCGCAGGTGCCGTTGTACTGAGCGCATCAGAAGAGCCCGGCATTCTTTCTACGCATCTGCACGCTGATGGTCGCTATGGCGAACTGTTGACGCTGCCTAATGCCGATCGCGTGAACCCGGAAAACCCGATCCACCTGACGATGGCGGGTAACGAAGTATTTAAAGTCGCGGTGACCGAGCTTGCACACATCGTTGATGAAACGCTGGAAGCAAATAATCTCGATCGTTCTGCACTGGACTGGCTGGTGCCGCATCAGGCAAACCTCCGCATTATTAGCGCAACCGCGAAAAAGCTGGGTATGTCGATGGATAATGTTGTCGTGACGCTCGACAGACATGGCAATACCTCCGCGGCCTCCGTACCGTGCGCGCTGGACGAAGCCGTCCGCGACGGGCGTATTAAAGCTGGGCAGTTGATATTGCTTGAAGCCTTTGGGGGTGGATTCACCTGGGGCTCTGCGCTGATTCGTTTCTAGTATAAGGATTTAAACATGACGCAATTTGCATTTGTGTTCCCGGGGCAGGGTTCCCAGACCGTTGGGATGTTGTCTGAAATGGCAGCAAACTACCCAATTGTTGAAGAAACTTTTGCTGAAGCATCAGCTGCGCTGGGCTATGATCTGTGGGCGTTGACTCAGCAGGGACCGGCCGAAGAGCTGAATAAAACCTGGCAGACGCAGCCAGCACTGTTGACTGCCTCTGTTGCGCTTTATCGCGTATGGCAGCAGCAGGGTGGTAAAACACCTGCGCTGATGGCTGGTCACAGCCTGGGCGAATACTCTGCGCTGGTATGTGCGGGTGTTATCGGTTTTGCCGATGCCGTACGTCTGGTTGAACTGCGTGGCAAATTCATGCAGGAAGCGGTACCGGAAGGCACTGGCGGCATGTCTGCTATTATCGGTCTGGACGACGCTGCTATCGCTAAAGCGTGTGAAGAGTCTGCCGAAGGTCAGGTGGTTTCACCGGTAAACTTTAACTCACCAGGTCAGGTGGTGATTGCCGGGCATAAAGAAGCCGTAGAACGTGCCGGCGCAGCCTGTAAAGCGGCTGGCGCTAAGCGTGCTCTGCCACTGCCGGTCAGCGTTCCTTCTCACTGCGCGCTGATGAAGCCTGCTGCTGAGAAACTGGCCGTTGAACTGCAAAAAATCACTTTTAACGCGCCGACTGTTCCGGTTGTGAACAACGTCGACGTGAAGTGCGAAACAGATGCAGACGCTATTCGCGATGCGCTGGTTCGCCAGCTGTACAGCCCGGTTCAATGGACTAAAACCGTTGAATTCATGGCGTCCCAGGGCGTAGAGCACCTGTATGAAGTTGGTCCGGGCAAAGTTCTGACCGGTTTGACGAAACGTATTGTTGACACCCTGACTGCTTCGGCAATGAATGAGCCGGCGGCATTATCTGCGGCGCTAGAGCAATAAAAGAGGAAGACCATGAGTTTTGAAGGAAAAGTCGCGCTGGTTACCGGTGCAAGCCGTGGCATTGGCCGCGCAATTGCTGAAACACTCGTTGCCCGTGGCGCGAAAGTTATCGGTACTGCAACCAGCGAAAGCGGTGCGCAGGCCATTAGCGATTACTTGGGTGCAAATGGTAAAGGTCTGATGTTGAATGTGACCGATCCGGCATCTATCGAATCTGTTCTGGGAAATATTCGCGCAGAATTTGGTGAAGTCGATATCCTGGTCAATAATGCCGGGATTACTCGTGATAACCTGTTAATGCGCATGAAAGATGACGAGTGGAACGATATCATCGAAACCAACCTGTCATCTGTTTTCCGTCTGTCAAAAGCGGTAATGCGAGCTATGATGAAAAAGCGTCATGGGCGTATTATCACTATCGGTTCTGTGGTTGGTACCATGGGAAATGCGGGTCAGGCTAACTACGCTGCGGCGAAAGCGGGTCTGATCGGCTTCAGTAAATCACTGGCGCGCGAAGTTGCGTCTCGTGGCATTACTGTAAACGTTGTTGCTCCGGGCTTTATTGAAACGGACATGACGCGTGCGCTGTCTGATGATCAGCGTGCGGGTATTCTGGCGCAGGTTCCTGCGGGTCGCCTTGGCGGCGCTCAGGAAATCGCCAGTGCGGTTGCATTTTTAGCTTCTGACGAAGCAAGTTACATCACAGGTGAGACTTTGCACGTCAACGGCGGGATGTACATGGTTTAACCACGAGATAAAAAAATTTGCGTTATTAGGGTGAATGCCCTCAAAATAACGTAAAATCGTGGTAAGACCTGCCGGGATTTAGTTGCAAATTTTTCAACATTTTATACACTACGAAAACCATCGCGAAAGCGAGTTTTGATAGGAAATTTAAGAGTATGAGCACTATCGAAGAACGCGTTAAGAAAATTATCGGCGAACAGCTGGGCGTTAAGCAGGAAGAAGTAACCAACAATGCTTCCTTCGTTGAAGACCTGGGCGCAGATTCTCTTGACACCGTTGAGCTGGTAATGGCTCTGGAAGAAGAGTTTGATACTGAGATTCCGGACGAAGAAGCTGAGAAAATCACTACCGTTCAGGCTGCCATTGATTACATCAACGGCCACCAGGCGTAAGTGAACATCTCCAGGCGGTCATTCGACCGCCTGAGTTTTATCTTTTTATCCCACTTGAATTATTTTCCCTCCCTGGAGGACAACCGTGTCTAAGCGTCGTGTAGTTGTGACCGGACTGGGCATGTTGTCTCCTGTCGGCAATACCGTAGAGTCTACCTGGAAAGCTCTCCTTGCCGGTCAGAGTGGCATCAGCCTGATCGACCATTTCGATACTAGCGCCTATGCAACGAAATTTGCTGGCTTAGTAAAGGATTTTAACTGTGAAGACATTATCTCGCGCAAAGAACAGCGCAAGATGGATGCTTTCATTCAATATGGAATTGTCGCTGGCGTTCAGGCCATGCAGGATTCTGGTCTCGAAATTACGGAAGAGAACGCTCACCGTATTGGCGCCGCTATCGGCTCTGGTATTGGCGGTCTCGGATTGATCGAAGAAAACCACACCTCTTTGGTGAATGGCGGTCCACGTAAGATCAGCCCGTTCTTCGTTCCGTCAACGATTGTTAACATGGTGGCAGGTCACCTGACCATCATGTACGGCCTGCAAGGGCCAAGCATCTCCATTGCGACCGCCTGTACTTCAGGTGTGCATAACATTGGTCATGCAGCACGTATCATTGCATACGGCGATGCAGACGCGATGGTTGCGGGTGGTGCAGAAAAAGCCAGTACCCCGCTGGGCGTGGGTGGTTTTGGCGCGGCACGTGCGCTGTCTACACGTAATGATAACCCGCAAGCGGCAAGCCGTCCGTGGGATAAAGAACGTGATGGCTTTGTGCTGGGCGACGGCGCAGGCATGGTGGTACTGGAAGAGTACGAGCATGCGAAAGCGCGCGGTGCAAAAATCTATGCTGAAGTCGTTGGTTTTGGCATGAGCAGCGATGCTTACCACATGACGTCACCACCTGAAAACGGTGCGGGCGCTGCGCTGGCAATGGTCAACGCACTACGCGATGCTGCTATCGAAGCGGGTCAGATTGGCTATGTCAACGCGCATGGCACGTCTACTCCTGCTGGCGATAAAGCCGAAACCCAGGCAGTGAAATCTGTCTTTGGCGATGCGGCAAGCCGTGTGATGGTAAGCTCCACTAAATCCATGACCGGACACCTGTTGGGTGCGGCGGGCGCGGTAGAGTCTATTTTCTCTATCCTGGCGCTGCGCGATCAGGCTATTCCGCCAACCATCAACCTGGATAACCCGGATGAAGGTTGTGACCTGGACTTCGTACCTCACGAAGCGCGTCAGGTTAGTGGTCTGGAGTACGCACTGTGTAACTCCTTCGGCTTTGGCGGGACTAACGGTTCGTTGATCTTTAAAAAGATTTAAGTCTGCCAGGTGGTGCGTTAGCATCGATAGCAATTTAAAAAGGTCCGCTTGTCGGGCCTTTTTTTATTCGGTTTTCCACCCTTGTCCTGTGTTGTTCATCCTGCCAAACTAGCGGACCAGAAATAAGGAGCCACCATGTTCTTAATTAATGGCTGCGAGCAGAATATGCTGGCCGCAAGCGATCGAGCGACCCAATTCGGTGATGGCTGTTTTACCACTGCGCGTATTATTGACGGCGAAATTTGCCTCTTTGCAGCGCATCTTGCGCGTTTACAAGACGCCTGCCAAAAATTGCTGATCTCTTTCGAAGATTGGTCAGAGCTGCAAAGTGAAATGAAAATGCTGGCGCAAGGGCATGCGCGGGGCGTGTTAAAAGTGATTATCAGCCGTGGTAGCGGTGGCCGTGGTTACAGCGGCGCAAACTGTCGCAGTGCCACACGTATTCTCTCTGTTTCAGCCTGGCCCGATCATTACGATCGTTGGCGACTGGAGGGGATAACGCTGGCGTTAAGTCCAGTGCGTCTGGGGCGTAATCCGTTGCTTGCCGGACTTAAGCACCTGAATAGACTGGAACAGGTGTTGATTCGCTCTCATCTTGAGCAGACGGCAGCTGATGAAGCACTGGTTCTTGACAGTGAGGGATGGGTTACGGAATGCTGTGCGGCTAATTTGTTCTGGCGTAAGGGGGATGTGGTTTACACTCCCCGGCTGGATCAGGCCGGAGTGAACGGCATTATGCGACAATTCTGTATCCGGATGCTGGCACAATCGTCGTTCAGCATTGTCGAAGTGTATGCCGGGTTGGAAGAGGTTATGCAGGCCGATGAAATCGTCGTCTGTAATGCGTTAATGCCTGTTATTCCCGTACGCACCTGTGGCGACACGCTGCTGTCTGCACGTATGTTGTTCGATTTTTTAGCCCCACTTTGTGAGCACCCGAATTAGTCATGAAAAAACTGTTACTTGTTGTCCTGTTATTGCTGGTTGTGCTGGGCATAGCTGCGGGAGTGGGAATGTGGAAAGTTCGCCATCTGGCGGACAGTAAGTTATTGATTAAAGAAGAGACGATTTTTACGCTGAAAGCGGGTACGGGCCGTCTGGTTCTCGGTGAACAGTTGTATGCGGACAACGTTATCAATCGTCCGCGTGTATTCCAGTGGCTGCTGCGTGTGGAACCCGAACTGTCGCATTTTAAAGCCGGAACCTACCGTTTTACGCCCGACATGACGGTACGGGACATGTTGCAACTGCTGGAAAGCGGTAAAGAGGCGCAGTTCCCGTTACGTCTGGTTGAAGGGATGCGTCTGAGCGACTACCTCAAACAGCTGCGTGACGCCCCGTACATCAAACATACGCTGAGCGATGATAATTACGAGACCGTTGCACAGGCGCTGAAGCTGGAAAACCCGCAATGGGTGGAAGGCTGGTTCTGGCCAGATACCTGGATGTATACCGCCAATACAACTGACGTGGCGTTACTAAAACGCGCACATCAGAAAATGGTTAAAGCGGTAGACTCGGTCTGGGAAGGGCGCGCTGAAGGCCTGCCTTATCAGGACAAAAATCAGCTGGTAACCATGGCCTCTATTATCGAAAAAGAGACTGCGGTTGCCAGCGAGCGTGACCAGGTGGCTTCCGTCTTTATTAACCGCTTACGGATTGGCATGCGTTTACAGACCGATCCGACGGTGATTTACGGGATGGGGTCACGGTATAATGGCAAGCTGTCGCGTGTGGATTTAGATACCCCGACCGCCTATAACACCTATACCATTACGGGGTTGCCGCCTGGCCCGATTGCCATGCCGGGAGAGGCCTCATTGCAGGCCGCGGCGCATCCGGCAAAAACGCCGTACCTCTATTTCGTGGCTGACGGTAAAGGCGGTCACACGTTTAACACCAATCTTGCCAGCCACAACCGGTCCGTGCAGGATTACCTGAAAGTGCTTAAGGAAAAAAATGGGCAGTAACTATATCGTCATCGAGGGCCTGGAAGGCGCCGGAAAAACCACTGCGCGTAACGTGGTGGTAGAGACACTTGAGCAACTCGGTATTCGTGACATGGTTTTTACCCGCGAACCGGGGGGAACTCAGCTCGCGGAGAAACTAAGAAGTCTGGTGCTGGACATTAAGTCGGTGGGTGACGAGGTCATCACTGACAAAGCTGAAGTTCTGATGTTTTACGCCGCGCGCGTACAGCTGGTCGAAACCGTTATTAAACCTGCGCTGGCAAAAGGCGCATGGGTAATTGGCGACCGTCACGATTTGTCGACCCAGGCGTATCAGGGGGGCGGACGCGGCATCGATCAAAACATGCTGGCAACCCTGCGCGATGCTGTGCTCGGTGATTTTCGCCCGGACCTGACGCTCTATCTGGACGTGACTCCAGAAGTCGGATTGAAGCGTGCCCGTGCGCGCGGCGAGCTGGATCGTATTGAGCAGGAATCTTTCGATTTCTTTAATCGCACCCGCGCGCGCTATCTTGAACTGGCTGCCAAAGATGCCAGCATTCGTACCATCGACGCTACGCAGCCGCTGGAAGCTGTGATGGCTGATATCCGCAATACCATCACCCAGTGGGTGCAGGAGCAGGGCGCATGAAATGGTACCCATGGTTACGGCCAGATTTTGAAAAACTGGTAGCCAGCTACCAGGCGGGTCGTGGTCACCATGCGTTACTGATTCAGGCATTACCCGGAATGGGTGACGACGCGCTGATTTACGCGCTCAGTCGCTATTTAATGTGCCAGCAGCCGGAAGGGCATAAAAGCTGCGGACACTGCCGGGGCTGTCAGCTGATGCAGGCGGGGACGCATCCTGACTACTATTCGCTGCTGCCGGAAAAAGGCAAAAGCACGCTGGGGGTTGATGCGGTACGTGAAGTGAGTGAAAAACTGTACGAGCATTCACGCCTTGGCGGTGCGAAAGTGGTGTGGATCCCTGATGCTGCCCAGTTAACTGATGCTGCTGCCAATGCTCTGCTAAAAACGCTGGAAGAACCGCCAGCACAAACCTGGTTTTTCCTCGCCAGCACAGAGCCTGCGCGATTGCTGGCGACATTGCGCAGCCGCTGCCGGTTACACCATCTTGCGCCGCCGGCTGAGTCGTACGCAATCTCCTGGCTCGCCCGCGAAGTGACCGCATCTCCAGAAGCGCTGTTGAGCGCATTACGCCTGAGCGCGGGTTCGCCTGGTGCGGCACTCTCGTTGTTACAGGCTGAAAGCTGGGCGCATCGCACAGATTTTTGTGCGGCACTGGCAAACACATTAAACGCAGGTGACTGGTATATCCTGCTCGCGGCGTTAAACCACGATCAGGCCGCCGCCCGTTTACACTGGCTGGCAACGTTGTTGACGGATGCCTTGAAGCGTCCGTATGGGGTTTCCCATTTAACCAATCCTGATGCGCTGGACCTGATATCTTCTATCGCAGAACGGTTATCCGTCGCCCGGATACAGGCGATACTCGGTGACGTTTGTCATTGCCGTCAGCAGTTGCTGAACGTAACAGGCGTAAACCGTGAACTGGTGTTAACCGATCTTATCCTGCGTATTGAGCATTACCTGCAACCAGGCACCGTACTGCCTGTTCCCCATCTTTGAGAGAGACATTATGTTTTTAGTCGACTCACACTGCCATCTTGATGGCCTGGATTATCAATCTCTGCATAAGGACGTGGATGACGTGCTGGCGAAAGCAGCCGCACGCGATGTGAAATTCTGTCTTGCCGTCGCGACCACTCTGCCAGGATACCGCAGTATGCGCGAACTGGTCGGTGAACGTGACAATGTGGTGTTCTCCTGCGGCGTGCATCCGTTAAATCAGGATGAAGCCTATGATGTTGAAGACCTGCGCCGTTTTGCCGCCGAAGAGGGTGTTGTGGCGATGGGGGAAACCGGGCTGGACTATTTCTATACGCCGGAAACAAAGGTGCGCCAGCAGGAATCTTTTATCCATCATATTCAGATTGGCCGTGAGTTACAAAAGCCAGTTATCGTACATACCCGCGATGCGCGGGCCGATACGCTGTCTATTCTGCGCGAAGAAAAAGTGACGGATTGTGGTGGCGTACTACACTGTTTTACAGAAGACAGAGAAACGGCGGGCAAATTGCTGGACCTCGGATTTTATATCTCGTTTTCCGGCATCGTCACGTTCCGTAACGCAGATCAGCTCCGTGATGCCGCCCGCTATGTTCCTCTGGATCGGTTGCTGGTTGAGACGGATTCTCCCTACCTTGCGCCTGTACCGCATCGTGGAAAAGAGAACCAGCCCGCCATGACCCGTGACGTTGCGGAGTATATGGCCGTAGTGAAAGGTGTTGCCGTTGAAGAACTGGCGCAGGCAACCACTGATAACTTTGCCCGCCTGTTTCACATCGACGCTTCTCGCCTGCAATCCGTTCGTTAACTGACTTTTTTTAAAGCTCGTAATTAATAAGCAAAGCGAGTAAAGTTCACCGCCTCAAAATGGGCGGTGAATAACCGGTTTGACACATTCAGAAACGCATTTTATCGGAATGTGCGGATTTTACGGCCATCCACGACTGAATTGTGATAGCCGTCAAACAAAAACAAACTGAATTATTTTACTCTGTGTAATAAATAAAGGGTACTTAGATGCCCTGTACACGGCGAGGTTCTCCCCCCTCGCTAATGCGTGAGAACGTAGAAAAGCACAAATACTCAGGAGCACTCTCAATTATGTTTAAGAATGCATTTGCTAACCTGCAAAAGGTCGGTAAATCGCTGATGCTGCCGGTATCCGTACTCCCGATTGCAGGTATCCTGCTGGGTGTCGGTTCCGCTAACTTCAGCTGGCTGCCAGCCGTTGTATCGCACGTAATGGCAGAAGCAGGCGGTTCTGTTTTTGCAAACATGCCGCTGATTTTTGCCATCGGTGTCGCGTTAGGCTTCACCAATAACGACGGCGTATCTGCACTGGCATCCGTTGTTGCCTACGGCATTATGGTTAAGACCATGGCTGTTGTTGCGCCGCTGGTTCTGCATTTACCTGCTGAAGAGATCGCAGCTAAACACCTTGCTGATACGGGTGTTCTCGGGGGGATTATCTCCGGTGCGATTGCAGCGTATATGTTCAACCGTTTCTACCGTATCAAATTGCCTGAGTATCTTGGCTTCTTTGCGGGTAAGCGCTTCGTTCCTATCATTTCTGGTCTGGCCGCTATCTTCACCGGTGTGGTTCTGTCCTTCATTTGGCCGCCGATCGGGACTGCTATTCAGACGTTTTCCCAGTGGGCTGCATACCAGAACCCGGTCGTAGCGTTCGGTATCTATGGCTTCATTGAACGCTGCCTGGTGCCGTTTGGTCTGCACCATATCTGGAACGTTCCATTCCAGATGCAGATCGGTGAATACACCAATGCTGCGGGCCAGGTATTCCACGGCGATATCCCTCGCTATATGGCGGGTGACCCGACTGCGGGCAAACTGTCTGGTGGCTTCCTGTTCAAAATGTACGGTCTGCCGGCTGCCGCTATCGCTATCTGGCACTCTGCTAAACCAGAAAACCGCGCGAAAGTGGGCGGTATCATGATCTCCGCGGCGCTGACCTCGTTCCTGACCGGTATTACCGAACCGATCGAGTTCTCGTTCATGTTCGTGGCACCGATCCTGTACATCATCCACGCAATTCTGGCTGGTCTGGCATTCCCGATCTGTATCCTGCTGGGTATGCGTGACGGTACGTCGTTCTCCCACGGTCTGATCGACTTTATCGTTCTGTCCGGTAACAGCAGCAAACTGTGGCTGTTCCCGATTGTTGGTATCGGTTATGCGATTGTTTACTACACCATCTTCCGTGTGCTGATCAAAGCGCTGGACCTGAAAACTCCGGGTCGTGAAGATGCTACCGAAGATACCAAAGCGGGTGCGTCCGGCGAAATGGCTCCGGCCCTGGTTGCGGCATTCGGCGGTAAAGAAAACATCACTAACCTCGATGCGTGCATCACTCGTCTGCGTGTCAGCGTCGCTGACGTTGCCAAAGTGGATCAGGCTGGCCTGAAGAAACTGGGTGCGGCGGGCGTTGTAGTGGCGGGTTCCGGTGTTCAGGCTATCTTCGGTACTAAGTCCGATAACCTGAAAACTGAAATGGATGAGTACATCCGTCACAGCTAAGCAGTAAAAAGTTGGGGAGAATTAAGGCAGCCTGCGGGCTGCCTTTTTTAATGCATTAATTGGCCTGAACGCGAATCGGCGCAGTGGCGGCGAACAACCACGGACGAGCCTCTGCGTTCACGCGTGGGGATAACGTCTCTCTGACCTGCTGGTGGTAATCATCAATCCACTGCTTTTCAGCCTCACTTAGCAGATGCAGTTCAACCAGACTTAAATCAATTGGCACCAGCGTCAGCGTTGAGAAGCGACAGAAGCCAGGACGACTGTTGATAATCTCCACCTGATTCTCAATACGGATCCCATATTCTCCGGCCAGATAATAACCCGGCTCGATGGTAATGATATTGCCCGCAACCAGGGGCCAGGGGTTTACTTTTTTGGCAATGCGATGGGGCTGCTCATGGATCAGGAGCTGATGGCCTACGCCGTGTCCCGTACCGTGATCAAAATCCAGACCCAGATCCCACAGCGCCCGACGGCTAAAGGCATCCAGCTGATGACCCTGAGTGCCGCTGGGAAATTGCAGCGAGATAAGCGACAAAAAGCCTTTCAACACAGCGGTGTAATGCAGACGACGCTGCGGATCCTGTGGACCAAACGCGAGGGTGCGCGTTGTATCCGTCGTACCATTATGGTACTGGCCGCCGGAATCATTCAGATACATGGCCTGAGAGGTAATGGGCGTATTGGTTTTTTCGCTGGAATGGTAATGGCACATTGCGGCATTGCTGGCTGAGGCCGAAATCGTGTTGAAGCTTTGCTCGATAAATCCCGGCTGCTGCTGGCGAAATTCCAGTTGCCTGGCCTGAGCTTCCAGCTCAGTGACCGGATTGCCTGCCGCTTCGCGCAAGGGAACTTCATGCGTAAGCCATGCCAGAAAGTTAACCCAGGCCGCGCCATCTTGTTCATGGCATTCCCGATAGCCCGCCAGTTCAACGTCATTCTTGTGCGCTTTCATCAAGGTGATGGGATCGGGTGCCCATAAGACTTCGCCACCGTGTTCTACAATGGCAAAACGCAGCGCGACCGGGGCGTAGTCTTTATCGACCAAAAAGCGTTTCCCTTTGGCTAACTGCTGGCAGCGGGCAAGAAAACTCTCTTGTGGGGCCAGCGTGAGCGTATTCAGCAGTGCAGCAGGGAGCTGCTGGGTTTTGTTGCTATCAACAAACCATTCCAGCTCGCCGCTGCGATGGAGCAGGGCGAACGAAAACGGCACTGGCACCATTGGCAGATCGGAACCGCGCACATTCAGCAGCCAGACAATGTTATCCGGCAGCGTGATCGCCAGAACGTCGGCCTGTTGTTGCGTGAGCAGATCCACGACGCGGGCACGTTTTTGTGTGCTGCTTTCCCCGCTGATTTCAATGGGCATTTCACGAATGATGCCGCAGGGGGCTGCCGGGCGGTCAAGCCATACCTGGTCGAAAGGATCTTGCTCAAGAGGCGCCAGCTCGCAATGGGTCGCCGACAGTGCTTCAAACTGGCTGTTGACCATCAGCAACGGTTCAAAACCGATACGCGCGCCCGCAGCAACGTGAGACTGCAAATAGTCGGCCAGCGGTTCGTCATGTAAATGGTGAATTTCAAAATCATCCAGCGAGACTTCATTGCGCACCTGGACCTGATAGCGTCCATCGACAAACATTAATGCGCGGTCGCGCAGGACCAACGCGAGACCAGCGGAGCCGCTAAAACCGGTCAGCCAGGCCAGCTTATTGTCATGCGGTGTACAATCTTCGCTTTGGTGAGCGTCGGCGCGCGGAACAATCATGCCATCCAGCCCTTGCGCTAACAGCAGGTTGCGCAGAGCGGAAAGAGGAGTTGAGTTGTGCATAGTTACCTTCAGGCCTTAACGGAACGGCGGTTCGTTGAACGTACGTAATTTACGGGAGTGCAGTCGATCGCCTTCAGCACGCAGACGATCGATTGCCCGGATACCTATTTGCAGGTGCTCGGAAATGGCACCTTCATAAAAACGGTTGGCCTGACCAGGCAGTTTGATCTCGCCGTGCAGCGGTTTATCGGAAACGCACAGCAGCGTGCCGTAAGGGACACGGAAGCGGTAACCCTGGGCGGCGATGGTGGCGCTTTCCATATCAATGGCCACCGCGCGACTGAGGTTAAAACGCAGCGCAGAAGCGGAATAGCGTAACTCCCAGTTGCGATCGTCGGTGGTGACGACGGTACCGGTACGCAGGCGCTGTTTAACTTCTTCGCCGGGCATGCCGCTGACTTCTTTGGTGGCGTCATACAGTGCACGTTGTACTTCCGCAATGCTCGGAATCGGAATATCCGGCGGCAGGACGGCATCCAGCACGTGGTCGTCACGCAGATAAGCGTGGGCCAGAACATAGTCGCCAATCGCCTGGCTTTCACGCAGGCCGCCACAGTGTCCAATCATCAGCCAGACGTCAGGGCGCAGTACGGCCAGATGATCACAAATGGTTTTAGCGTTAGACGGGCCAACGCCGATATTGACCAGCGTGATCCCCTGACCGTCGGCGGTGATTAGATGCCAGGCGGGCATCTGATGTTTCTTCCAGGCGAGATCGGAGATGGCCTCTTCTGGAGCTTCCGTTTCAGCGGTGATCCAGATCCCGCCCGCGCATGACAGCGCGATATAGGGGCTGTTCGGATCGAGGATCTGGCTGCAGCCCCAGCGCACGAACTCATCGACATAGCGGGTGTAGTTGGTGAACAGCACAAATGGCTGGAAATGTTCAACCGGCGTTCCCGTGTAGTGACGCAGTCGTGCGAGCGAAAAATCTACTCGTCGGGCGTCGAAGTGCGACAGCGGGGAGAATTCCGCCGGATGATAGGTACCATCGGCTGTTTCATCTCCAATTTGTGACAACTCGGTAGTGGGGAAATGGCGCGTTAATCCGGCGCTCATTGAGCGGTCGAGCGTCAGCTCAGAACCGTCAATCACATAGGGATAAGGGATTTCATGCTGCGACGGTTCGACGGAGATATGCGCATCATAATCCTGATACAGCAGCGTGAGTTGTTCTTCAAGATAGGGACGAAAAAGCGACGGACGGGTGATCGTAGTGGTATAGCTACCCGCATGGGTAAAACGGCCATAAGCGCGGGTTTTCGGGGGATTGGTGGCGCTGCCATCCCAGGTGACACAAAGCGATGGGTAAACAAAAAGACCATTATGGCGGGCGATTATGTCAGGGAGCGTCCCTGTTTCAATGTACTTACCAATGGCGCTACGCAGTGCTTTAACCGACTGCTCGTACAGCGCGTCCAGTTTATCCAGTGCCTGAGTTGGGGTCAGGCTAGAGCCCTTATTGTTCATGTCTGTCTCCTTGTTCCACAGATGTACTGCTCTCCCGATAGTATGTCACAGGAATATGAAACAAAAGTCAGACGTTGAGGAAGATTGTGCGAAGGCCGAATGACCTTCGCATCAGGGCTTAACTGTGCTGCTTATCCCGCATCAGCAATGCAGTGGCGGCGGAAATAAGACACCCGGCCATCAGATAAATGGCCACGCTGTGCCAGTCTCCTCCAGAGAATGTCACCAGTGCCGCAGCAATGAAGGGGGTAAAACCACCGCCAACCACACTTGCCACCTGATAGCCAACGCCTGCGCCGCTGTAGCGATAACTTGCGCCAAACAAACCGGTAAACATAGGCTGCTGTACACAGACCACCATATCGTGCGCAATATTGGCCAACATAATCGCGAAGAACACGATCCAGAAAATAGACTGTGCTTCCAGCGCCATAAAGAACGGGAAGGCGCTCAGCGTACCGACCAGTGCACCGGTAATGTACACGCGCCGTCGACCAAAGCGGTCGGCAAGCCAGGCAAAGCAGGGGATGGTCAGACAGCTCAGTCCTCCCACTAACAAACCGATATTCAGAAACAGCTCGCGGGGTAGGCCCAGGTTCTGCGTAGAGTAATTAAGGGCAAACGCGGTGACGATATACATCGTCAGCAGTTCACATAAGCGCAAGCCGATAATTTTTAAGAATGCGCCCGGATGGCGGATTAACGCCTCGACCACCGGTAACCGCTTTTTCTCTGGTTGCGCTGCCTGTTGCTGCTGTTCGAATTCGGCTGATTCATCCATTCTGTTACGCATCCACAACGCGCCCAAAACCAGTACGATGCTGAACAGGAACGGAATACGCCAGCCCCAGCTCAGGAACTGCTCATCGGTGGTTTGCGAGCTAATCAGTGAGACCAGACCGGTAGAAAGCAGCAGTCCGACGCCGTAACCGACCTGAACGCCACTGCTGTAGAAGGCTTTTTTATTTTTCGGCGCGCTTTCGACCGAGAGCAACGCCGCGCCGCCCCATTCACCACCAACGGCGAATCCCTGAATGGCGCGTAGCGTCACCAGCAGCACAGGGGCCCACCAGCCAATAGTGTCAAAAGAAGGAATAATCCCTATCAGCGCAGTGGCAATCCCCATCATCCAGACGGTGAGCATCAGCATGCGTTTACGGCCAAGGCGATCGCCAAAGTGGCCGAAGATAACCCCGCCTAACGGACGGAACAAAAATCCGACGCCAAAGGTGGCAAATGCGGCAAGTGTTCCCATTGCCGGGCTAACCTGCGGGAAGAACTCGCGATTAAAGACCAGTGCGGCGGTGATGCCATAAAGCAGAAAATCATACCAGTCGACCACGGCGCCAGCGAAGCTACCAAGCGCAGCGCGTCGGGCACGATGAAGCGAAGAGACGTCCTCTTGGGGACCCGCGGAGGTGAGAGTGGAATCCATAGTTATCCTGTCTGTACTGTCTTTTAGTTATTAGTATTGGAATTGGGCTACACACATTGCAGTCGATATATTAACGACCGTTATGAGATTACCGCGACAGACGGGAAGAGAAAACGATTATCTCCCTCACCAGAGGGCTACATGAAAAATAAGATGAATGAAAAACAGAAAAGCAAAAAGCCTGCTTAGTTTCCTAAGCAGGCTTCTTAAATTTGGCTCCTCTGACTGGACTCGAACCAGTGACATACGGATTAACAGTCCGCCGTTCTACCGACTGAACTACAGAGGAATCGTTTGAACGAGGCGCATATTAGCGAGGGCGATGAGGCTTGTCAAAGGGGGAAATACATTTGTGCGTTCGTTTGCTGACAAAATCAGCAAAGCGGCGATCTTTCCGTCTTTTTATGCTTTTGCCCCATTCTGGTGCGCGTCTACCTCTTCCAGGGCAGCCAGAATGAGAGATTCAGGTGTGCAAAAAGTCCATTCTTCACCTTTGAGCCTGACTTTACGCGGTTTTAACCGTAAAACACGGCTGCTGACTAAACTGGCAAGCATCTTGCAATCCTGAAATTAATGACTGCCAGCACGGGTTCTGGTATTCCGACAGGAGGCAAAATGAACTTCAGACGACTGAAATATTTCGTGAAAATCGTCGATATTGGTAGCCTGACCCAGGCAGCGGAAGTGTTGCATATCGCGCAACCCGCGCTGAGCCAGCAGGTTGCTACGCTGGAAGGCGAACTGGATCAGCAACTGCTGATTCGCACCAAACGCGGCGTCACACCGACGGAAGCGGGGAAAGTGTTGTATGCCCATGCGCGGACGATTTTACGCCAGTGCGAGCAGGCGCAACTTGCGGTCAATAACGTGGGTCAGACCCTGGGGGGACAGGTCTCTATTGGCCTGGCACCGGGGACGGCGGCGTCAGCCATCACTATGCCGTTATTACAGACAGTACGAGCAGAGCTGCCCGATGTGCTGGTCTATTTGCATGAAAACAGTGGGGCGGTGCTGAATGACAAGCTGCTCAGTGGGCATTTAGACATGGCGGTGCTCTACGAGCGCTCACCCGTGGCGGGTATCAGCAGTCAACCGTTGCTTAAAGAGGATCTGTACCTGGTCGGGACGCGTGATTGCCCGGGGCAAAGCGTTGATTTAGCCGCGGTGGCGCAGATGAATCTGTTTTTGCCACGGGATTACAGCGCAGTTCGCCTGCGTGTAGATGAAGCTTTTTCGCTTCGTCGCCTGACGGCCAAAGTGATTGGCGAAATTGAATCTATCGCCACCTTAACGGCTGCCATCGCCAGTGGGATGGGCGTCACAGTGTTGCCTGAGTCGGCGGCCCGTTCATTATGTAATGCCGCTAACGGCTGGATGGCGCGGATAACAACCCCATCGATGAATCTGCCATTATCGCTGAACGTCTCAGCCAGAGGGAGCTTATCGCCGCAGGCACAGGCCGTGAAGGAGATCCTGTTGTCGCTGGTAAGCCGTCCGGCACTGGAAAACCGCGAGCTACAGCTGGTCAGCTAAACCTTATTCCCTCCAGGAATAAGATGCGGGTTTTTATTATTTGTTATGCCGGGCATCAGACTTTAACAATAGCGTAATGTCTGATGCGCCCGGAGCGAAAAGTGAATTTCCAGCAACTTAAAATAATCCGCGAGGCGGCCCGTCAGGATTACAACCTGACGGAAGTCGCGAATATACTGTACACCTCGCAGTCGGGAGTCAGCCGACATATTCGTGAACTTGAAGATGAACTTGGCATTGAGATTTTTATCCGTCGCGGTAAACGCCTGCTGGGCATGACCGAACCGGGCAAAGCCTTGCTGGTTATTGCCGAGCGTATTCTGAATGAGGCCAGCAACGTTCGCAGACTGGCGGATCTGTTTACCAATGACACGTCCGGTGTACTGACGATTGCCACCACGCATACACAGGCACGCTATAGCCTGCCCGCGGTGATTAAAGCCTTTCGTGAGCTCTTCCCTGAGGTGCGTCTGGAACTGATCCAGGGTACACCGCAGGAGATTGACGTACTGTTGCAAAACGGTGGGGCAGACATCGGGATTGCCAGCGAGCGACTGAGCAGCGATCCGCTGTTGGTAGCTTTTCCCTGGTTTCGTTGGCACCACAGCCTGCTTGTTCCTCACGATCATCCCTTGGTGAAAACGTCTCCTCTCACACTGGAATCTATCGCCCACTGGCCATTAATTACGTATCGTCAGGGGATTACGGGGCGTTCCCGTATCGATGAGGCATTTGCCCGTAAAGGGTTAGTGCCGGATATTATCCTCAGCGCCCAGGACTCGGATGTGATTAAAACCTATGTGTCGCTGGGGCTGGGAATCGGGCTGGTGGCAGAACAATCCAGTGGAGAGCAGGAGGAGGGGAGCTTAACCCGTCTGGATACCCGGCACTTATTTGATGCAAATACCGTCTGGCTGGGCCTGAAACGCGGGCAACTGCAGCGCAACTATGTCTGGCGATTTATTGAGCTATGCAACGCAGGGTTATCCGTCGATGAAATCAAGCGCCAGGCGATGGAGCCAGATGAAGCCGTGATTGATTATCAGATATAATGCAAAAAGCCTGCTTAGTTTCCTAAGCAGGCTTCTTAAATTTGGCTCCTCTGACTGGACTCGAACCAGTGACATACGGATTAACAGTCCGCCGTTCTACCGACTGAACTACAGAGGAATCGTGTGAACGAGGCGAATATTAGCGATGCCACTCAGCGTTGTCAAAGCCTGAATAGATAAATGCGATTGTTTGCTGAAATATTCCCCATTTCGCCGCTTATTCAGACGCAACCGGTTGTTTTATGCACTTTTCACGCTCGGGGCGAGGATATTTCCATAACCAGCGGCCTGTAACCATACGCCAGTAAAATAACGCGGCGCGCACGGCCCAGTCGAAGAACATCCCTAGCCAAACGCCGACTACGCCCCATCCTAATACAATTCCCAAGGTGTAACCCGCCACAACGCGACAGCCCCACATGCCCAACATCGATACCCACATCGCAAAACGCACATCACGTGCGCCCTTAAACCCTGATGGTAGCACCCAAGATGCTGCCCATATCGGCATAAACGCTGCGTTGAGCCAAATTAGGATGACAATGACCTCTTTTACATCCTGATCGTGAGTATAAAATGAGGCCATAACGCCGGCAAAAGGGGCGGTTAGCCAGGCGATGGCGGTTAAGCCGATTGTTGAGAGCCAGAATATATGGCGTAACTGGATTTCCGCTTGGGCTATCTGACCATTTCCCAGACGCCTGCCGGTAATGATTGTCGACGCTGAGCCTAAAGCATTCCCCGGCAGGTTGATGAGCGCGGCGATGGAAAAGGCAATGAAGTTTCCGGCAATTACGCTGGTTCCCATGCCGGAGACAAACATCTGCGTTAACAGTTTACCGCCATTAAATAGCACTGACTCAATACTTGCCGGAATACCGATCCCCATAACTTCCCAGATAATGGCGAGATTGAGCGGCTTAAAATAGCTTTTGAAGGGAATTCGCAGCGCCGGATTAAAACCAATCATCAGCACCCAGATAATGGCGAACGCACCGATGTAGCGTGAAATGGTCAGCCCGAGTCCTGCCCCCACAAATCCCAGCCCTTGCCAGGAAAAGACCCCGTAGATCAGGATGCTGCTGATGATGATATTTAGGATATTCATACCGCCATTAATCAACAGCGGAATTTTGGTATTTCCGGCTCCGCGAAGTGCGCCGCTACCGATCAAAGCAATGGCTGCCGCCGGGTAGCTGAGCACCGTTAGCTCCAGATAGGTGAGTGCCAAAGCCTTAACGTCGGGAGTTGCTTCACCGGCGACAACGTCAATAATCTGTTCACCAAAATAGTGAATGACCGCTGCCAGCACGGTAGCAAAAATCGTCATGATCACCAGCGATTGTCTGGCTGCTGACCTTGCCCGTCGACGATCTCGTTTTCCCAGGCTAAATGCTACCACCACCGTGGTTCCCAGATCGATGGCGGCAAAAAACGCCATGATGACCATGTTGAAACTGTCGGCGAGACCAACGCCAGCCATTGCTTCTTTTCCCAACCAGCTAACAAGGAAGGTACTCAGTACGCCCATCAACAGCACACAGGTGTTTTCCAGAAAAATGGGGACCGCAAGCGGAGTGATTTCGCGCCAAAAGAGAACCTTATAACTCTTGCGTTTAGCATACCAGGGCGTGCGGGAAGCGACCTGGCGTAAGGCAGCGGAGACGTTCAAAGTGGACCTTAAAGAAGAAAGTTGAAACCTCATTTCAAATGATGAGGGAGAATCCAAAAAGCTGCAAAGTTTTTTCCATTTAAAATGTCTGGAAATGCAACAAACTGTCGAGAGAAGCATCAATTGAAACTTATTCGGGGAAATGGGGTTTGACAAAAATTTTTTCGCCGCTAAGATAAGCCTCCACAACGATTCCTCTGTAGTTCAGTCGGTAGAACGGCGGACTGTTAATCCGTATGTCA
>NZ_SZWS01000061.1:321202-333115 GCF_005281245.1 Citrobacter sp. wls826 | reverse complement strand
GAGCCTCCCTTGCACGTTCACAGATATCTGCGCTTCAGAAAAGTAATACCACTGAGGTGAACGAAACCCTGAGCCGAAATCACATGTTCTCCATAATGCTTAACTGACAAGCATTACTCCGGCCAGGAGGCATTTTCATTTACCGCGTTACTCTTCGCTTTTTTTCTGCTGGCTCAGGCCGTATTCACGCAATTTGTTGGCAATCGCGGTGTGCGAAACGCCGAGGCGCTTGGCCAGTTTGCGCGTGCTGGGATAATTCATATAAAGCTGCGTCAGCACAGAGCGTTCAAAGCGGCTGGTAATTTCATCCAGCGATCCTTCCATCACCTCTTCTCCGACCGCAACCGTTGCCGCATCGTAATCCGGCAGTAAAATATCCTGCGGCCGCAGCTCATAGCCTTCAAGCTGGGTCAGCGCCCGGTAGATGGCATTTTTAAGCTGACGCACGTTGCCCGGCCAACCGTAGCGGGTTAACACCGTGCTGAGATCGGCAGACAACTTCGGACGCGGCACGCCCTGCTCGTCGGCGAAGCGTGCCACAAACAGTTCGGTAAGCGGCATAATATCCTGCGGGCAATCGCGTAGCGGCGGCAGATTTAGCGTCAGTACATTCAGACGATAATAGAGATCTTCACGGAAAAGCCCTTTCTGCACCATTTCCACAAGGTTCTTTTGCGTCGCGCAAATCACGCGGACATCAACATGAACTTCGTGATCTTCTCCCACGCGGCGGAACGTGCCGTCATTGAGAAAACGCAGCAATTTGGTCTGCATACGCGGCGACATTTCACCAATTTCATCTAACAGAACCGAGCCGCCATTCGCCTGCTCAAAGAAGCCTTTTTTGCCTTCCGGGGCATGGCCAAACAACTCACTTTCGACCGCATCTTCAGGAATTGACGCGCAGTTCAGCGCCAGATACGGCTTCGACGCACGCGGGCTTGCCAGGTGGCAGGCATGGGCAAAGAGATCTTTGCCGGTGCCGGTATTACCAGTAATCAGCAGCGGCGCACTTAGTGTCGCCAGCTTACGCGCCTGTTCCACTACGTGTTTCATTTTGGCGCTGACGGCAATAATCTGGCTAAACGCGCTCAGATCCTGCGTAGTCATATTTTGCAGCTGACGCCCCATCCGGATGGTGGAGCGCAGCATGACAACAGCACCAGTCAGCATCTGCTCCTGATTTTCACCCTGCAAATGGACAGGCGTAATCTCCATCAGGAAGTTCTGTCCGTTAATTACGACATGCTCGCTATGAGAATCCTGCGGATTGCTTTCGAGCCAGCGCTGGAAGTTAAACCCATTGATTAACTGGGCGGCGGTATGATTGCGCATCCGATCCTGAGTGTGCGCGAAAAGCTGGCAGCTCGCAGGGTTCGCCATCTCGATTTTGCTTTTCATATCCAGAGAAAGGACCGGTTCTGGTAACGCCTCAAGCAGCGCGCTCAGCGCAAGATGTTCTCGTTCGGAAGGCATCCAGGGCACGGTACGCACATCCGTAACCCCTGAAATACGGCGGATTTCAGCCATCAGACTACTGAAGTTGGTGAACTCCAGTTCCGCAAAATTGAGGTAAATCCGCCCGATGGGGTCAATCTCGATACCGCGTAAATCAATGCTTCTCAGCACCAGTAAATCGAGTAATTCGCGGGTCAGACCAAGTCGGTCTTCACAAAAGACTTCCAAACGCATAGGAACCTTCACCTGGACAAGGGATTATGTATTAAATGATAAGACAGTATTGGGTTTGCAGGAAGAACTCTGTCAACAAATATTGACAGCTCGCTGGAAAATCAGGCGCCAGGACGTAAAGTTAAACGACTGGCGCCCAATTTTTAGCTAACTTTCGCGCGGCGATTTGTTCTTTTGTAAGGTTTCTTTCACCTGACCAATCAGTTGACGGCGAAAATCGCCCAGTCGTGGCTTATCGTCATCGATCCACGGCAGCGGTCGGCAAAGTTCCATGGCTTTAATACCCAGACGCGCCGTTAATAATCCCGCGCCAATACCCTGCGCGGCACGCGTCGATAAGCGAGCGGCTAAATCCTGCGACATCCAGTCCATTCCCACTTCCCGCACCAGCTCACTGGCCCCGGCAAAAGCGATATTTAGTAGCACCAGGCGGAACAAACGCAGGCGGCTGTAATAACCGAGTTCAATGCCATACAGCGATGCGATGCGATTAATCAGCCGCAGGTTTCGCCAGGCAATAAACGCCATATCCACCAATGCCAGCGGACTGACGGCAATCATCAGCGTGGACTCCGCCGCTGAACGGCTAATCTCACGTCGGGCCTGCGCGTCCAGCACCGGCTGCACAAGATGGGCATACAGGCTGACGACTTCGCGATCGTTCTGCGTTTCATGAATTGAGGCATACCAGCGCTGTAGCGCCGGATGGGACTGATCGATACCCGCCTGCTGCGCCAGCTTTTCACAAAATGCACGACCTTTTCCGGTTCCATGGCTGTGGAGCAGATCTCGCGCTTCATCGCGCTCGTGCGCACGCTGGCGCAAACGCCATAGCCGACGCCACTCGGTCGCAACCGATCCGATACCTGCGCCGATAATCAATGCGCCAGCGGCACATCCTCCCAGCGCGACCCAGTCCTGAGTCTGCCAGGCGTTCATAGTCCATTGTACGCCCTGAGCGACAACGCTCGCGCCAAACAGCGCCAACCCGCCCATTACCATTTTGTGCCACAAACTGCGTTTGGGGCGTAGGGCCGCATCAATGACGGCCTCAGCCTGACCTTCGTCTTGCAGAGGTTCATCCACTGTCGCCGGAGAAAAAGTCTGCGCCTCTGTTTCATTGAACATCTGCTGCGCTTTAAACGCCGCGTTTTGTTCCACGTCCAGCGGACCTGAGAAATCGATACGCGGTTTTAACGGCTCGCTCATCGCAATTTATCTCCTATTAAAAACTCCATCGCGGCATCAAGACGAATATGCGGTAAGGGTTTATCGACATCCATAACCTGCGGGCGAAACGCCTCAAACTGAAAGCCCTGGCTGTCCCAGAATGCTTGTCCAGGTAAACGCGCGGGCACTTCCCCCGGATAAACGGTTAATGGTTCACCATCGCTCAGACGATGACCACGCAGCGCCGGGATCTTTTCGCCTTTCACATCGATCAGGCCGCTGGTGGTTGCCTGTACTGATGCCAGTCCCAGACAATCCATGCTGATACCTTCGAACGCAGCGTTTTGCCAGGCGTCCTGGATCAACTGCTGCAATAACGACACCATATTGGCGTGCTGATCGACCGTGACGTGGTCGGCTTTGGTGGCGGCAAACAGCAGTTTGTCGATCACCGGGGAAAACAGCCGACGAAACAGCGTGCGCTGTCCATAATGGAAACTTTGCATCAGTTGGGTGAGTGCCAGACGCATGTCGTTAAACGCCTGTGGCCCGCTGTTGAGCGGTTGCAAACAATCGACCAGCACAATCTGACGGTCAAAGCGCAGGAAGTGATTCTTATAAAATCCCTTCACGACTTTTTCACAGTAATAATTAAACCTGTCGCGCAGCATGCCCGCATTGGTGTGTTTGTCTGCCTGCGCCAGCTTCGATTCCCCCCAGGCATCAACGTCCGGCCACGGGAAGAACTGCAGCGCAGGCGCGCCCGCCATATCTCCGGGCAGAACAAAACGGCCCGGCTGAATAAAATGCAGTCCCTGCTGCTTGCACTGGTGCAGATACTCCGTCCAGGCGGCAGCGATTTCCGCCAGACGGTTTTCATCAGCAGGCGCCAGCGGATCCAACCCCTGGCATAACTGCCGCCATCTTGCCGACCATTCGCCCCGCTGTCCCTGTAATAATCCGGTCATTTGCCGCGACCAGCTGAGATAATCCTGGGCCAGCATCGGTAAATCGAGCAGCCACTCCCCCGGATAATCGACGATTTCCAGGTACAGCGTGGAGGTGTCTTTAAAGTGGCGCAGCAATGAATCATTGGATTTGTAGCGCAGCGCGAGGCGTATTTCACTCACGCCGCGCGTAGGTGTCGGCCAGGTCGGCGGTGAGCCATACAGCTGCGCCAGTCCCTCATCATAGGTAAAGCGCGGAATACCAAAATCGCGTTGTGGAACCCGTTTAACGCCGAGCAGACGCTCTTCGCGCACGCAACTGAGCAACGGCAGACGCGCACCGGCATGAATATTGAGTAACTGGTTTACCATCGCGGTGATAAACGCCGTCTTACCGCTACGGCTAAGTCCGGTGACAGCCAGGCGCAAATGCCGGTCTACGCCGCGATTAACCAGCGAATTGAGTTCATTTTTAAGTCGCTTCATCGCCATCCCGTTTTGCTGAAGGAACTGAAGAAATTATAACAAACAGGAAGTAAAGATAGGGGTCAATTCTTACTTATCAACTACCTGAGCTGTAACAGGCGGCATTATTCTTACCGCCTGGAGCAGAAGGAATGCGGGCGGTTTATTGATTCTCTACTTTAGGAAGCGCTATCTGATTGATGCCACCTTCGTTGGTCACCTGCGTGTAGCCCATTTCCGTCAACATATCCTTCGCCTGCCCCGATTGACGCCCGGAGTTGCAGTACAGCTTCACAGTGTCGGTCTTATCAGGAACTTCAGCAGCGATACGCGCCTTCATCTCTTTTAATGGAATGTTTACCGCCCCCTGAATATGCTGCTGTTGATACTGTTCAGGAACGCGAACATCAATCCAGTGCTCGGCTGCAAAAACCGGCATGCCGATGACCAGTGCCAACGCTAATACGCCTTTTTTGAACATAATATCTTCCTGACTGATAGTTGGATTTAACCAACACACTATACGCCAGTTCTTAAGAAAATATTGCGATCGCATTATCACCCTCTGCACCCGTGGACGACTCTTCCTCTGGTTGCGCATACTGCGGTTAGTTTTTTGATTTTTCTGCCCGCATTCCGATATTGTTGTCATTCGCCAATTAACTCCATAATATGTTCGCCATTGACTCTCGGACGGAGCTTGGGATCTATGTCTCCTACCATTTATGATATTGCACGAGCCGCTGGCGTATCAAAATCCACGGTATCGCGCGTGCTTAATAAGCAAACCAATATCTCGCCGGAAGCGCTTGAAAAAGTGCTGCGTGCTATTGATGAGTTACAGTACCAGCCCAATAAACTTGCTCGCGCACTCACCTCTTCCGGGTTTGATGCAATAATGGTGATATCTACCCGTTCAGCAAAAACAACCGCCGGTAATCCGTTTTTCTCTGAAGTGCTGCATGCTATTACTGCCAAGGCTGAAGAGGTCGGTTTTGATGTCATATTACAGACATCGCGAAGCACTGAAGATGATTTACAAAAATGTGAGAGCAAAATTAAGCAGAAATTGATCAAAGGAATCATTATGCTGAGCTCTCCCGCCGATGAATCTTTTTTTGCGAGGCTGGATAAATACAACGTACCGGTTGTGGTTATTGGAAAGGTTGAAGGCGACTACGCCAATGTCTATTCTGTAGACACAGATAATTATCGCGACAGCATTACGCTAACTGATGCGCTGATTGAGAGTGGACACCGTAATATAGCCTGTTTGCACGCGCCGCTTGATGTTCATGTTTCTATCGATCGCGTTAACGGATATAAAGCCAGCCTTCAGGCGCATAATATTAAAATGCGCGATGAATGGATTGTTGACGGGGGCTATACCCATGAAACAGCCCTGCTCGCTTCACGAAAATTACTGAGTCAGCAGCCGTTACCCGACGCCGTATTTGCCACCGACAGCTTGAAATTAATGAGCTTATATCGCGTGGCGGCTGAGAAAAATATAACCATCCCACAACAACTTGCCGTTGTGGGCTACAGTAATGAGCTGTTGTCTTTTATGCTCACGCCCGTTCCTGGGGGAATTGATGTTCCTACCCAGCAGTTGGGTGAACAAAGCTGTAATTTATTATTTAACCTGATTGCGGGCGAGAAAGGATTACAAAATATCACGGTGAGCACGCAAATATCGCTGGTCGACTCACTGGTGTAAAAACTGGGGCATAAATGCCCCAGTATATTTTAGAATGCGTAGTTCACGCCTATACCAGCATAATGGAATCTGTCGCTTTCGCCTTCGTCGTGATCTTCCCACTCATAGGCATACTCCAGTGACATTGATAAACCATTCTGGAAATCATATGCATACAGTAAACCGAGACGATTGAAATTATGGCCTTCACGTTCCGGATCATCTCGCCAGTCCCAGTTTGACCAGCGATCAAGCCCCAGACGGGTATACGGCGTCAGGGTGGTATTGCCTAAAGACAACGGTAAATATGCACGAATTTCCTGGGTTGAGAACTCACCATTATTGCGCGAATCAGCCAGATTAAAGCCGCGCTCAAGGTAATAGTTGACCGTTAAGCCCACCGTTTCGTTAAACCTGTAATTCAGACCGGTCTCGCTTTCGACACGACTATCGGAGTAGCCAGTAGTATTCAAATCATTAACGAATTGATACATCGACAGCCAACCGCTAAAGCGCAGGTCGTCGGTCAGTTTAACATCCCAGTCCGGCTGAACTTTCCAGCGCTGCATATTAGCGGTGTCGTTTCCTGGTTCATTGACATAGTGATAACCGTAATTACGGAAGCCACCGGTCAAACCGAAATTAACATCCTCACTTTCCAGAAATTGATAGCGGACTTCCAGTTCCGGGCGATCAAACCAGGTACCACGCTTACCATCGCTGTAATCAACCGGTCCTTCCTGATAATAGGCCAGCGATATTTTCCACGGCCCATTAGATGCGTTGAAATAGACGGACGGCTCAGCCAGTCCATCCATATCTTCGCCCTGACCTTCAACGTTTTCTATTTCGTACATAGCACCAATATTAAAGTGCCAGTCATTATTTTCAGCAGCCTGCGCGCAGGCCATTCCTGCGCTCATAATCAGCGCAGTAGCGGACAGTAGGGTTTTCATTATTATTCCTTGTTAAAATACTCGCAAAAATGCCCCAAGGCTTGGGGGGGATTTATCCCCCCGGAATTTTATTGAATAGCCACTTCAGTTTCAGCATCAAAGAAATGGCATTTCGCCATATCAAAATGAATAGTGATATTTTCTCCTGCATGATAATCATTCACTGCCCCAGCACGGACCACCAACTCATGCCCCCCAACAATGGTATAAAGCATAAATTCAGCGCCGGTTAATTCTGCAACGCTAATTTTTGCCGATATACTATTTTCATTATTAAGCTGCGGATGTATATCTTCAGGACGAATTCCCAGAGTGACCGCCTGATGTTCATAACCCTGCGCTTTTAATTGTGCTAATTTATTTTGTGGAATCGTTAATTTCAGTGTTTCAGTAACAAACTTATCACCATCAATCGCGCCACGAATAAAGTTCATGGCCGGTGAACCAATAAATCCGGCGACAAACATGTTTGCCGGGTGGTTATAAACCGTTTTCGGCGCACCAACCTGCTGAACGATGCCATCTTTCATAATCACAATACGCGTCGCCATAGTCATGGCTTCGGTTTGGTCGTGGGTAACATAGATCATGGTGGTATTGAGTTTCTGATGCAGTTTGCTAATTTCAGCCCGCATCTGAACGCGAAGTTTGGCATCGAGATTCGATAAGGGTTCATCCATCAGGAAGACCCCCGCTTCACGTACAATCGCACGCCCCAGCGCCACACGCTGACGCTGACCACCGGATAACGCGCCGGGTTTACGCTGCAGATAATCGCGCAGGCCAAGGATCTGCGCCGCCCAGTTGACGCGCTCCTCAATCACAGCAGGCGCTATTTTCTGCATTTTCAGACCAAACGCCATGTTGTCATAGACGGTCATGTGTGGGTACAACGCGTAGTTCTGAAAAACCATCGCAATGTTGCGTGATTTTGCCGGCACATCGTTCATCCGTTTACCGTCAATCAGCAGATCGCCGCCGCTGATCTCCTCCAGACCGGCGATCATGCGCAACGTAGTTGACTTCCCGCAGCCGGAAGGTCCAACAAAAACAATAAACTCTTTATCTTCAATTTCCAGATTGAAGTCTTTAACGACGTGTACCTGGTTGTCGTAAATTTTTTGAATGTGTTGCAACGAAAGCTGTGCCATGTTGAATCCTTTACTTGTCGTGTTGCCAGAAAGCCGATAAGCACGGCCACGTCAGAAATTCGGTTGCCGGAAGCAGCAAGTCTGCCCCATTCAGCCCTTTACCGATGCCGACAGAAAGCATGCCGCAGGCGTTGATTGCATCAATTCCCGCTTGTGCATCTTCTATGCCAATACATTGTTGCGGGTCAACGCCAAGACCCGCGCAGGCTGCCAGGAAAATTTCCGGATCCGGTTTCGAGCGGGTTATCAATGCCGCATCCGCACAAAAATCAAAGCAAGAGCTAAGATTAAGCGCTTGTAAAATAGCCGGGGCATTGCGCGACACAGAGGCCAACCCTACCGGAATCCGTTCTTCCCGCAACGTCATCAACAGCTCACGTATTCCCGGTAATACCGAGTTAACCGTCAGCTGGCGCAAAGAATGGACATACAGTCTGTTTTTTCTCTCTGCCAATTGTGCGCAGGCCTCGGGAGAAAACGCCCCCGCCTTCCCACCATGGTGCAAAATACGCTGTAGTGATTCGCCGCGACTAATCCCTTTCAGGCTGTCATTAAATGCTTCGTCGATCACAATCCCTATTTCATCGGCTACTTGCCGCCAGGCCAGAAAATGCAGATGCGCGGTATCGGTAATCACACCATCCAAATCAAAAATGATGGCCTGTGGTTTGAGTATCATTCATCGCCCCTTTCTGTGGTAGCGGTCCCATAAATGGGCGAAATAATGGCGTCATTGCGGATTACGGTTTCCCCCTGCACGGAGACCTTTTCACCATTGACCCAAAGGACAATCTGCTCAGTGCTGTTAATACGGATTTCAGCCGCATTAATGATTACCTGCATATCGATGCCCTGCCAGCGCAGCGGGAAAGACAGCGTTTGCCAATGAGCCGGTAAGGCAGGAGCAAGGTGTAACTCCCCGTGGCGAATATTCACGCCAGCAAATCCCTGGATTGCGCCCAGCCAGATGGCGCCCGTTGCCGCTGCATGAATGCCGTCATCGCAGCTATGTGGGTCCTCCCCGAGATCGATAAGCGATCCTTCACGCCAGAACCGATAGCCCTGTGCCGGATCACCGCAACGCGCTGCCACAATCCCGTGGATCGCTTTACTCAACGAGGAGTCATGAATTGTGCGCGGCTCGTAAAAGCGCAGGTTTGCCAGACAGGTTTGCGGGCAAAATTGCTCCGGTAACATGTAGGTCAGCATCACCACATCGGCCTGTTTGAGAATTTGCATCTCATTGACTTCTGCACGGGAGTAATCGAGCAAAATCGTCTGCTTGCCCGCTTTGGCTTTGTACTGTGACAGATCGATAGCCGGTTTGCTCAGGAAGGTATCGTCCTGAGGTAGCACGCCATCGGGCTGAACTTCCGGTCGCCAGAGATGCTGTAAAAAATACTCTGCGCGGTGAATAAACGTCTCATCACCGCAGCCCAACCGACGGGCAAAACCCAGCGCCTGTTCCACGTTGTACCTGGCCATGTAGTTGGTGAACGCGTTGTTGTTCACATGCTCAGTGTATTCATCCGGGCCAATCACATCGTGGATCTCTAAACGATCATTAACCATGACCGCCCTGCTGATCCAGAACTTCGCCGTTTCCAGCAGCAACGTCATTCCCTCACGGGACATGAAGTTTAGATCCCCTGAGGCATGCCAGTAATTGATTACCGCCCAGGCAATATCCGCCACGAGGTGATGTTCAGCCTGCGCGGAGGCCACTTTCTGACGCAGTCCGGTACGGATGTTGATCGCCGCAAATTCAGGCGTTTCCTCATCACCGCTGCGAGCGCTTTCCCAAGGAAAAAGCGCTCCCTGCCAACCGTTACGGCGGGCTTTCTCACGCGCCCCCGACAGATTATGCCAGCGGTAACGCAACAAACTTCTCGCGGTTTTCGGCTCGGTAAAGAGATGAAACGGTAACAGAAAGACCTCGGTATCCCAGAATATGTGGCCTTTATACCCTTCCCCCGTCAGACCTTTGGCCGCAATACTGCTGCGCTCATCGTGGTCAGGAGTCATCACACGCAGATGATAGAGCGCATAGTCCAGCGCTCGCTGATCGCTGGCATCAGTGCTGGTGACCTGAACGCGACGATTTTGCCACCAGGCATGCCAGTTAGCAGCCGACTCAGCAAGCAGAACGTCATAGCCTTGCTGCGCGCACATTTCCAGGTTGCGCAGCGACTGGCGTCCCCAGGTCTCAAGCGACAGGCTGCGTTCGCTCGCCCAGTCTACCCAGCTAATTTTTGTCAGCGTGACGCGCTGTCCGGCTTTCGCCTGCATGCTGTTGTGTTGTAACAGCCGACGTTCTTTCGCGGTGAAGCAGCGCTGCGCTGCACCGTCTACATCGCAATACGTGGTGATAGCGATATCATTGCGGTTGTCCTGGGTGGTGTAAATCCCTTGCATAAGATGCTGGCCAAAGACCCGGACCTGCGTTTCATCCAAATGCTGACGACCATGATTGGTCATCGTGGCGTCAATTCCGGTCGAGATACCAATGCTGGCATCGCCATCCAGTGGCGTGACGACAACTTCCATCGCAAACAGCGGCAGTTTTTGTGCCGAGACAAATCGCCGGCTCTCAATGGCAAAACGCGCTCCGCCAGACGCACGCCAGGTAAGCGCACGGCGTAATTCCCCACTGGCAAAATCCAGTTCACGTTGCCAGCTTTCGATAACGCCGCTGGTGAGCGAGAAAATCTCACCATTGAGTGAAATCTCTACCCCCACCACATCAGGCAGATTAACCAGTTCATTAATCTCGCCTTTCCCTGCCCGGTGATACAGTCCAGCAAGGTACATGCCGCGAGTTTGTAAGGTGTAGGCTTCCTCGTGGCTGGCGCGAATCCCCATATAACCGTTACCGGTCGTCATGAGGGACGCATATTTATTCAGGTTGTGTGGGCAAAAAGCCGGTTCAGTTAGCATTACTGGCCTCGTCATAAGTCTACGTAGGTCCCTGTTTCAGCCGATTGATACAGTGCGGCAACCAGTTGTTGAATAACGACGCCTTGCTCTGCGTCGGCAATAGTGACAGGCTCGCCCTGGACATGATTCACAAAAGCTTCCATGCTGCGATAATGACGATTGTCATCGGCTATTTCGCGCTGAAGCAGTACGTCAAGCGTACCCTCACGATCGGTATAAACCTGGGCCGGGAATAACGTCGCCCCTGCCAGATCGCCGCAGAAATTAACGTTCATAATCGATTGTTCCGGGATATTCAGCGCAAAAGAGGTTTCCAGTCGCAGGATACCGCCGTTATGAAATTCAATCGTCCCGAACAGAGAATCCTCCACGGTATACGTCTCGGGATCCCATTTCCCAAACTGGCCGCTGTTTTTACGCGTGCCAATGCGTTGATAACTGTGTGCGTTAACGCGCTTTACTGCCGGAAACCCCAGCACATACATGGCGGCATCAAGCATATGGATGCCGAGATCAATCAGCGGCCCGCCGCCCTGCAGTTCTTTGTTGGTAAATACCCCCCAGCCGGGCACGCCGCAGCGGCGCAAAGCGCGGACATTGGTGACATAGATTTCACCCAGCACGCCGGCCATCACCTGCTCACGAAGCAGCTGCGTATCCAGTGCGAAACGATGATGAAAATCATAAGCCAGAACTTTCCCCATTCGACGCGCCGTGTTACACATTTCCAGCGCCTCGGCTGGCGTCATCGCCGGAGGTTTCTCACACATCACATGGCATCCGGCGTTCAGCGCCAACATGGTGTGTTCATAATGAAAACGATTGGGTGAACAGATGCTGACGATATCTGGCTTAGCCTCGCGTAGCATCGTCTGAGGATCGTCCCAAACCTGCGG
>NZ_SZWS01000061.1:314094-321136 GCF_005281245.1 Citrobacter sp. wls826 | reverse complement strand
CCTGCGCCTGTGACAGGCGGCTGTCACAGACAGCCACCAGTTCCAGATCGTTGCGGGTGCAGTAGTACGAAGCATGAACTTTATCCGCCACCTGCCCGGCGCCGATAATGGCGATGCGTAGCGGAGAGCTTGTCAGTGCACTTTTCACAGAAATCCTCTTAGCAGGTACGCAGCCAGGCCAGTGACTGACGGTACGCTTCCGGCAGGTTCTCTGCCCGTACACGCCCTTCGTACACGACGTAACCCTGATAATTATCTTCACGCAACTGGTCAAACAGCGCAGTGAAATCCAGCGTACCGCTCCCCGGCTGATAACGGTGGTTATCCGCAATATGGACGTGTCCCAGCAGATCGCGATTGTCATGCAGCGCCTGAGCCATATCGTCTTCTTCGATATTCATATGGTAAAAATCACCAATGATTTGCACATGCTTCAGGTTGTTTTCCACGATATAGCGACGAGCATCCGCCAGGGTGTTGATCATATGATCCTGATAGCGATTGAGCGGTTCCAGATACACCACCGTCCCCGTACGCTCGGCAACTTTATCGAGATAAATCAATGAATCACTTACTGCTTTACGATCACCCGCCAGGCTGCGCGGAGAGGTCATCGGCGGTAAGCGGAAGGTAAACATGCCCCATGCAGCGGGTACAATAATGCCCTGCCCACCGACTTCGGCCAGCGCTTCGAGAATGCGGGTAATCTGCTGTAAGCCATTCAAACGACGCTCTTCGATAAAATCACCGATCCAACCGTCATATCCTCCACAGGCGGTGGTGACGGGCAGGCCTGTTTCTTTGATTGCCGCTTTCACTTCTGCCAGGTTGTTAACCAGCAGCTTGCCGTCAATTTCAAAACCGTCAAACCCCATCTCTTTGATGTAACGGAATTTCTCGAGAATATTTTCCGGAAAAAAAGCCTGGTTCTGTGTTCCAATTTTCATCTTCTGCATTCCTTAATTAAAACGTCACGCCCATTTTGATGCTCTTTTCCGGATGGCGATCGACATACTGCATATAGCTTTCCGGGCTGCTGGCAAATGTCACTACCGGGTCAATAAGTTCTTCACAGTTCAGGTAACCGTTCATCAACAGTTCCCAACAGGTCTCCTCAATACGCTTGCGGCTCCAGCGCGGATAATCCGGATTTGGCTCACTGCAGGCACGGGAGAAGACAATTTTGGCGTTGTTGAAGTGCGCTTCACGCCCCAGGTTGAAGCCTTCAGCAAAAGGTTTCGCGAAAGCGACATAGGAGATGGTTCCACCATAAGCCAGACCGCGTAACGCCGATTGCAACGCATCCGCATAGCCACTGGTTTCGATAATCACATCCGCGCCCTGCTTGCCGGTCAGCTTCTTAATTTCCATGCCGACATCGGTGCCAATAGGATTCAGACAGAAATCCGCGCCATGACGACGCGCGATATCGCAACGATGGGCAATCGGATCCACACCAATGACCACCGAGGCTCCCGCTTTCTTAGCCAGTTGGACGGCAATCTGGCCAATCGCCCCTAAGCCGACGATGACAACAAAGTCGCCGACACGCACATTGGCGTCGCGCACGCCACTCATGGCGAACTGTGCCGGGTCATAGCACACGGCATTTTTCCACGAACTACCTTCCGGCATTTTGCGCAGTTTGTAGTTGTTTACCGCATTAAAGAAAACCGTTTCTGCCAGTGGGCCGTAGCCGCAAACTGAATCGCCAACGGCGTATTCGGTCACATCGCTGCCACACTCAATAACATCGCCCACCACCATGTTGCCAAGCTGGAACTTGCCGAATTCAATCCCGCGCGGCGCCCCTTCCGGACGCGGCATGAACATTTGCCATTCGCCGTTAAAATCTTCGTCAATAAACGGACTGGCAGCGCGAAAATCGACCACTTCCGTGCCATGTTTTGGCGCACCAAAGCGAACGCGAACTTTCACTTCATTGGCGGATACAGCTCTGTCTTCATATTCCACCAGCGCCGCAACACGCGGTTCTGTGGCAACTAACTTCTTCATTTACAACTCCTTAATTAAACTGGCCGCTTAGCCTTTCACGCCGCCTGCGGTCAAACCACTTTTAATAAAACGTTCGGAAAGCGCATACATAATGACGACCGGCAATGCGGTGACTAACGATGCCGCCATCATGCGTCCCCAGATATAGTCAGGCGTACTGAACAGCGCGTTCAGACCGACCGGTAAGGTAAAATTGCTGGCGCTGGAGAGGAAAATCGAGGCAAACAGATAGTCATTCCACGCCACCATAAAGCAGTACACAAAGACCGAAACCAGGCCGGACATCGCCAACGGCACGGTAATGCGAAAGATGATCTGCAGACGGTTCAATCCATCCATCATCGCGGCTTCTTCTATTTCATCCGGAATGGTGTCGAAGTAGCTTTTCAGCATGAACACCGCGGTCGGCAGCGTCTGGGTGACCATGGTGATAATCAACGCCATTTCGGTGTCATAGATGCCAAGTGCCGTAATGATTTTGAATAGCGGCACCACCAGCAGGATCCCCGAAAACATGTACACCGTGTAAAAGCTGGCATTGATAGTCATTCGCCCCTTAAAACGCAGGCGGGAAAGCGCATACGCTCCGAGTACGCCGAGAAATACCGCCACCACCGAAGAAGTGACCGATACCACCAGGCTATTACGGAAGTAGTCAACAAACGGGAAAATCATCGGGTTGAAGATGTCGATGTAATGTTCCAGCGTCCATTGCTGCGGTAACAGCGTCGGATGTAGCGAGATCGCCTCTTTGGCGCTTTTAAATGAGGTCATCAACATCACAAAAAATGGGAATAGCGTGATGCCCAGGAAGACAATTAATCCACAGTAAAAGCCGATGCGGCCAAGTGTGCGCTTATTTGTTGCCATTGAGGTTCACCCGTTTTCTGGTCAGCAGGATAACAGCGAAAATAATGACGAAGAGGACGACAGAAATAGCGGCCGCTTTGCCTAGGTCGTTAAATGCAAACGCTGTTTTATAGAGATAGACCCCGAGAATATCGACTTTAGTGGTCAGCAGATAAACATCGGCGAACATGTAAAACATCCAGATCGTGCGCAGTGTGACCACGGTTGCCAGCACCGGCATAATCGCTGGCAGCGTGACGATACGAAACCGTTGCCAGGCATTCGCACCGTCCATTTCTGCCGCCTCATACAACGATTTATCAATCGTCTGTAAAATCGCCAGAAACGAGATAAAGGCATACGGGAAGTAGCGCCAGATGGCGAACAGCACGACCAGCGCGAAGCTGCTGCCGGGATTGTCGAACCACAGCGGTGCCTGATCGTAGAGATGCAACAGATCCACGCCGAGGTAGTTCACAATGCCGTAGCCGTTGTTGAACATGTATTTCCAGGCAAACACCAGCGAAATTGATGGCGTCACGTAAGAGAGGATGACCAGTGAGCGCGCCGTTTTCCGCAGACGAAACTCACGGTTAAAAAACATCGCCACGCCCAGCCCCAGTACCGTGCTTCCTGCCACAACCAGCGCGGTATACCAGACCGTCATCCACAGCGAATGCCAGAATCCGGGATCGGATAAGATACGGATATAGTTGCTCAGCCCGACAAACGTAGACTCAATTTGCGGATTCAGCGGCAGTCGCATAAAGCTGATTTCGATGTTTGATATCATCGGCCACGCCACTAAACCGCCCAGCAACAGCAAGCTGGGCGCCAGCAGCAGCATGGCGAATGGCATATCAGATCGACCTGAAAAGAACTTATTCATCACGGCTTTCCATTTCCCCATTAGCGCTGTTCAACGAGGTCATCCAGTTTTTTCTGGCTCGCTTCAATCGTGGTGACGAGGTCGGCTTTGCCTACCGTCACGTTGTGCACCATTGAGCTCACAACACCGGAGCCTGTGACGTCGCCCATGCGGGTGAAGTTCTTATCGCCGACGGCACCAAACACCTGGATATTCGGCAGTTCGGCAATCAGCTGATCGGGTAATTCACCCAGCGCTTTGATGACAGTGTTATCTTTCCACGTCGGGGTATTCACCACTGCTTTGTTGACCGGCAGCGCCGCCCCTGGCGACATCATGACCCAGTCCGCGATGTTGTCGGCCTGCTCCATAAAGGTGACAAATTTCTCTGCCGCTTCTGTCTCTTCAGACTTTTGACCCGCGGTAATGGTTAACGACGTCAGCATGCCGTAAACAGCAGAGTTTTTTTCCGTCGGCACCATAAAGCCCACATTTTTAGGATCGCCCTCTTTAATCACCGCCGGGAGGATATAGGTGGAATAAATCGCCATCGGCGCCGTGCCGTTCATGAACGCGTCTTTGACTTCCATGATGTCGTTTGAGCCCGGCATGGTGTTCATTGCCAATTGGCGGTAATACTGCAGCGCCTGCGCCATTTCAGGTGTGTTGAGCGTTATCTTTCCTTGCGCATCAAAAACGTTGGCCTGGTTTGAGAGCGCGAACTGGGAAAATGACTGTTCAGTCAAAACGCTTTCCGCCGTGGGCAGCGCAATACCATATTTCTTACTACCAGGATTGTTTAGCTTCTGCGCCACGCTCAGCAGTTGTTGCCAGTCTTTTGGCTCTTCCAGCCCAGCTTTTGCCAGCACATCTTTGCGATACCAGATCCCGCCAATCCAGGCGCTAACCGGAACCCCGGTCCAGGCAGTACCGTCTTCAGTACGCACAATACGCAGCACGCCATCATAAAAAGTACCTTCACCTACGGCATTGATGACCTGCGCTACGGCTTTACGATCGATAAGTGATTCTTTATCCATAACTTTCGCGTAGTCATGGCTGGTTTCAATGACTTCAGGCAGAGAACCGCTCCGCGCCAGGGTAATGACCTTGGTGTTGTAGGCATCTTCTTCTACAGGAACCTGTTTGACACTGATCCCCGGGTTCTCTTTTTCAAAACGCTCAATCAGTTTTGCAATAACCGCCTGCCGCTCCTGTTCAACAGAAGAGTGCATAAATTCAATCGCAACAGAGGACGTTTTATCATCCTTACACCCGGAAACAAGGGCGCAGGAAACCAGTGCTGAAATCAGCACAATTTTAGTTTTAAGCATGAAATGTTCCTTTTTATTACTTAACCCACATGACCTGCCAGGCGTTCAACGTTAATTCTTTACCTGAAATAGTTTTACCGCTAATCAAATCAAATCCATTTTCAACATCAATACTAATGGTTTGCGTATGACCGCTGACATTAAATAATCCGGTAATTTTTTCGCCTGTTTCCGCCGTACGTTTAATTTGCATTACAGCCGGTGTAACACTGCTAATCTGAAAATCACTATCAGGGTGAAATGCTTTATTACTACGACGTATTACAATTAATCGGGATAATTCATGATAAATAGCATGGCGCAAACTGGTTTCATCTGCCAGCTCCGTTTCGATTTGGCTTATTTGATATTTTTTGCGGTTGATCGCACGGTTATAACCTAGCGCCTCGACACCTTTATAATCATTGCGTGACCCAAGAATGCTTTGAATGTAAACCGCAGGTACCCCCGGAAAACTCAGCAAAATGGCATGTGCGAGAATAAAGCGGGAAAAACGTTCGGCATCACTACAATTGTCTGGCGTTAGTGCGTCCATATATGTGACGTTAATTTCATACGGACTGCGACTACCATCAGGGTTATTTTTCCAGTTAACCAGCGCGCCTTCCTGTTGTAATTCCGTCACCAGGCGCACGATCTCGTCTTCAGGTAACAAACCACGTAATGGGTTGAGACCAATGCCGTCATGCGATGCGAGGAAATTAAACCAGGTGGTCTCACTGGACGGCAGTTCCAGTGATTGCGCCCACTGGCACAAGGTTGAGGTATCCTGGCGTTGTACCGCATGCAGCACCAGCGGCGGTAACGAGAACTGGTACACCATATGCGCTTCATCACGACCATTTCCGTAGTAGGACACATTATCCTTATGCGGAACGTTTGTTTCAGTAATAATCGCCGTACCAGGCGCCGCGCAGTCAGCAATAGCGCGAAATAGTTTGATAAGCTGATGCGTTTTTTCCAGGTGAATACAGGTCGTTCCTGGCTCTTTCCACATAAAGCCAACCGCATCCAGGCGGACATAATCAGCGCCCTGCTCAAGATAACTCAATAGCACATCGACCATCGCCAGTAACACTATCGGGTTGGCATAGTTGAGATCGATCTGGTCGTCGCTGAACGTCGTCCATAAATAGCGTACGGTGTTATCTTTCAGCGTAAAAGGCGTCAGTAACGGTAATGCGCGTGGACGCGTTACGTTGCTCAGATCCGTATCAGGATCCATCGCAATAAAGAAATCTTCATAACCGTCAAGCTGTTGCAAATAGTTATTAAACCATTCGCTTTTCGCTGACATATGGTTACAAACAAAATCAAACATCAGTCGACTGGATTTACCCAATTGCTTAATATCATTCCAGTCACCGGTTTCTTCGGCAACCTGATGGTAATTAATTACGGAAAAACCATCATCCGATGACCACGGATAAAACGGCAACAGATGCACATGAGAAAATGTCGACTTAAGCCATTCATTATAAAATTGATTAAACATCGGCAGTGGTTTTTTGCCTGCCCCGTGGAATTGATCGGCGTAGGTAATAAGAACCACATCGCCCTCGTCCCAATGCGCTTTACGGATTTTTTTAATTAATCCCTGTGATTTCTCTAAACGTGCAATCAGCGCTTCATAGTGGCATGAAGTAAACGTATCACCATAAACTTCTGCCAGGCATTTTTGGATTTTTTGGTTCACCTTCAATTCTCGTGGTAGCGGTCCCATGAATCAAGAGACTACTCTGCGGGAAATAAGCTGTCAATCGGCTGAGGTGGCCAGGAGGGGGATAATAAAAGAATTTTGGCAGCCAAAAAATCGTATTTGTGAGCTGCCGCAAATTAACAGAGGGAATGTTGATTAATTGTTGCTTGCTTTTGCTGATTCGGATATCAGGGTTGATTACCTGAATAGCGTTTCGATAATTTTGCCGCTGCCCGACTCAAAACCGGCTCCAGGACCAACGCCAGCAGCATTTTA
>NZ_SZWS01000061.1:306793-314048 GCF_005281245.1 Citrobacter sp. wls826 | reverse complement strand
CGACGGACTTCACCGCCCACCCTGCTACCCCCGCCGGGCCGTAACGAAGCGCAGTTAAAAGCACCAGCTTACCTGCTATTTTAAAGCCCGGCTTAACCCTTTGCCCGGCACGTTGCCAGCGATTGTTCATTTCTATCCTCACAATTGGCGGAAACGGCTGCGCAATGAAAAGGTATCAGACGTGACATAACGCTCCATTTCACGCAAACGCTTTTCACTTGCCGCCAGCTCGCGATCGACGGCATCCAACAGCTCGCCGCTTGATGGCTGCTGCTCACCGGAAACCACATTGTCCGGCATCGGGTCCAACACAAACGTCAGCACGATGTAAGCGACGAAGGTGAAAAAGGCCAGGCCAAAAAAGACGGACAACACCACCAGGATCCGCACCAGCTTCACAGGCACATCGAGATAATGCGCTATACCTGCGCAAACCCCTTTCACCATGCCCTGTTGCGGAATACGCCACAGTTTTTTGTTCAGATTAACGCCTCCCATTAGCGGTCCCTCCAGTTTGGATGTTCAGCATCAAGGATGTCTTCCAGCGCCTGAATGCGCTCGCGCATCCGCTGTGCGTCATCGTTGAGTTCTACCAGACGTTGCTGTTCACTTTGCGCCAGTTCGCCACGACTGGAACGGTTGCTGTAATGCAGCCAGAGCCAAATCGGTAAAACGAACAGCACAAAGATGGTTAATGGGATAGCCAGAAATAGCGCGCTCATGAGTACTCCTTACAGGTGATGAGCGGCGGCGCGTTCGGGCGCCGCCAGATGTTATTATTGCTTATCTTGCTGCATTTTGGCTTTAAGTTGCGCCAGCTGCTCGCTGATTTCATCATCTGCTTTCAGGTCAGCAAATTGCTGATCCAGAGACTGCTGTTTACCGAAGTTATGGCTTTCAGCCTCAGCTTCCATCTGATCGATACGACGCTCGAAAGATTCAAAGCGTGCCATCGCTTCATCCAGCTTACCGCTATCCAGTTGACGACGAACATCACGCGAAGAGCTCGCAGCCTGATGGCGCAGCATCAATGCCTGCTGACGAGCACGGGTTTCACTGAGTTTATTTTCCAGCTCACCGATCTCTTTTTTCATTCGCGCCAGCGTATCGTCAACCAGCGTCACCTCATGCTCCAGAGAAGCAATCAGATCAGTCAGTTTCTGTTTTTCGATTAAAGCAGAACGCGCCAAATCTTCTTTCTCTTTACGCAGCGCCAGCTCGGCTTTTTCTTGCCACTCTGCCTGTTGTGCGCTGGCCAGTTCGATACGGCGAGATAATTGTTTCTTTTCTGCCAGAGCGCGTGCGGAGTTTGAGCGCACCTCAACCAGCGTGTCTTCCATTTCCTGGATCATTAACCGCACCAGTTTCTGCGGATCTTCAGCCTTTTCCAGCAACGCATTAATGTTGGCGTTCACGATGTCGGCAAAACGAGAAAAAATACCCATAATGTAATCCTCACTTACTGTTCTGATATCGGGCTATGCCCTGCTGTTTTCGTAATGCACTTGGCGTGCCAACTTTTTAACTAATTGATTTTAATGTAAATATCCAATTTTACCTGACGGGAGAATTAGGGTAAATTGGTGAATAACACTAACAAGTGGTGAATTTCATCATGGCAGGATACAAAGACAATATTCTGGGCGAAGCGAACAGCTTTATTGAAGTGCTGGAACAGGTTTCTCATCTGGCGCCGCTGGATAAACCTGTACTGGTTATCGGTGAGCGAGGTACGGGGAAAGAGCTTATTGCCAACCGCCTGCACTACCTCTCCAGCCGTTGGCAGGGCCCATTTATTTCGCTTAACTGCGCGGCCCTCAACGAGAACTTACTTGATTCCGAACTGTTTGGTCACGAAGCCGGTGCGTTTACCGGTGCACAAAAACGCCATCCTGGACGTTTCGAACGCGCCGACGGCGGCACGCTGTTTCTTGATGAACTGGCGACCGCGCCAATGTTGGTACAGGAAAAACTGCTGCGCGTAATTGAGTATGGCGAGCTGGAACGCGTCGGCGGCAGCCAGCCCTTGCAGGTTAACGTGCGTCTGGTCTGCGCGACCAATGCCGACCTGCCACGTATGGTCAGCGAAGGCACTTTCCGCGCGGACCTGCTGGATCGTCTGGCCTTTGACGTGGTGCAACTTCCCCCACTACGCGAGCGTCAAAGCGACATCATGTTAATGGCCGAACACTTTGCCATTCAGATGTGCCGCGAGATCGGGTTACCGCTTTTTCCGGGATTCAGCGCCGAGGCCAGAGAAACCCTCCTCCATTACCGTTGGCCGGGTAATATTCGTGAACTGAAAAACGTCGTGGAGCGCTCCGTTTACCGGCACGGTACCAGCGATTACCCGCTGGATGAGATCATCATTGACCCCTTCCGCCGCCACGTTGCTCAGCCACAGGCAGCACCACCAAAGCAGACATCTGTAGCATTACCGCTGGATCTGCGTGAATTCCAGCAGCAACAAGAGAAAGACTTTCTACAAACCAGTTTGCAGCAGGCGAAATTTAATCAGAAAAAAGCCGCTGAATTACTGGGCCTGACTTACCATCAGCTACGCGCGTTGCTTAAGAAACACCAGCTTTAGCGCGCCTCTGCCAACGTTATATTGGAGGGTTTGACGCTTTATTGTCAGCACTCGTCCATTAAAGTCACTTTCCCCTCTGACTTTTCGACTCACGGAGCATAAACGTCAGAGGGTCCCTGTCCCCCCATCAGAGCACCAAACCTGGCCGGATGTATAACTGTTCTCTTCAGCGGCCAAAGTGACATAAAGCGGCGCAATTTCCACTGGTTGACCCGGACGACCCAGCGGTGCATTTGCCCCAAACTTCTCCACTTTTTCCTGTGGCTGACCGCCACAGCATTGCAGTACAGTCCAGTATGGGCCTGGCGCTACGGCATTAACCCGTATCCCTTTCGGTGCCAGCTGTTTCGCCAGCGATTTAGTAAATGCCACGATCGCCGCTTTGGTCTGAGCATAGTCAAGCAGGATTTCACTAGGCTCATAAGCCTGTACCGAGGAGGTATTAATTATCACGCTGTCTCGTGAAAGATGGGGGATAGCCGCTTTGGTGATCCAAAACATAGCGTAGACATTAGTCTTGAATGTGGCATCGAAATCTTCTGTGGTGAGCGCCTCAATAGACTCGCAAAATTGCTGACGACCCGCATTATTGACGAGGATATCCAACCCACCCAGCCCTATTACCGCCTGTTTAACCAGTTGGCCGCAAAAAGTTTCATCTCGAATATCTCCGGGGATAGCCACGACATTTCTGCCTGCTTTTTTTATCAAGTCGACCACTTCACGCGCATCGTCTTCTTCATCAGGTAAATAGTTGATCGCAACATCAGCGCCTTCACGGGCATAAGCAATGGCAACAGCACGGCCAATCCCTGAATCCCCCCCGGTAATTAATACCTTGCGCCCATTCAATCGACCGCTTCCCTGATAGCTCTCCTCCCCATGATCGGGACGCGGTTGCATTTTTCCGGCCAGCCCTGGGAAGGGTTGCTTCTGCTGTGGAAAAGGCGGTGCCGGAAAACGCGCAGAATGAGTTTTATTGATGGTCTTTTTTTCATTGTTTAAGTCAGCCATTTAAATACCTCTCATTTTTTATCACAAAGATTATTAAGCGTAGACCAAAATGAGTGGCATGACCTTTGTAATTCACCGCAATTTAATATTTCGCGTAATATCACCTCTACCGATACACTAATCACCGTATCGCGCTTTCGAGTATTTTATGAGATTAATCCCTGCTTAACCCATAGCACTTAAATCCATATATATCAATGAGCTATATAAATAAAACCTTAACAGGCCAGACAATTTTATTGAGTAACGAGATACCACTCAGAAGCGAGAGGTTAATAGAGTCCTATGCAATTGTTTTTCCTGTATTCATCTACCTACGTCGCCTCGCTTATATTTTACCAACGTTATGATTCAATACTCGTTATCATTTAAGAATTATCCAACAATCAGCGTAAATAAATAGCAACCAAATTTAACATCTCAGCCCTATCGAAATGGAGAACGAATGAAATTATCCATAGCGCCATTATGAGATTATTTTTATATTTCACTTTCCCCGCGATATTGCTGATGCTCTCTCCTGGCGGTCATGGTCACTTTCCCCCACGTCCCCCTCACATTTTTCTGTCAGCCAGCGAATCCCGCGTTTTAACGAGTCAGATGGGTCATGAAAATGCTAAGATAGTTAACAGAGTAAATTCAAAGTGGATAGCGGGTATGAAGGGTGACCCTGTCGCGATGTTGAATTCGCGGTTATCACCTGTGCGGTCCCGAAACACAAACGGTAATGGCAAATGTCATTAAATATTAGTAAGATAGCCTCTTTATTTATAATCCTTTAAAATTATGCGCCTGGTTTTATCATCTCTGATCGTGATGGCTGGATTTCTGAGTGGTCAGGCTGCTGCCGCGCCTGAACAGGCTTCGCATGCTGATATTCGTGACAGCGGCTTTGTCTATTGCGTTAGCGGGCAGGTCAATACGTTCAACCCGCAAAAAGCGAGCAGCGGTCTTATCGTCGACACCCTGGCAGCCCAGCTGTATGACCGACTACTCGATGTCGATCCGTACACCTATCGACTGGTGCCTGAGCTGGCTGAAAGCTGGGAGGTGCTGGATAACGGCGCAACCTACCGCTTCCATCTGCGTCGTGACGTCCAGTTTCAGAAGACGGCCTGGTTCACCCCCACCCGCAAACTGAATGCGGACGACGTGGTGTTTACCTTCGAGCGCATCTTTGATCGCCAGCATCCGTGGCACAATGTAAACGGTAGCAGTTTCCCCTACTTCGACAGCCTACAGTTCGCCGATAACGTCCAAAGCGTACGCAAGCTGGACAACAACACCGTTGAGTTCCGCTTAACTCAGCCCGACGCCTCCTTCATGTGGCACCTCGCCACGCATTATGCCTCCGTGATGTCAGCAGAATATGCGGCTAAATTGGCAAAACAGGATCGTCAGGAGCTGCTCGACAGACAACCCGTCGGCACCGGACCGTACCAGCTTTCGGAGAATCGCGCAGGGCAATATGTTCGACTGCAGCGCCATGAAAAATTCTGGCGTGGTACTCCTCTGATGCCGCAGGTGGTTGTGGACCTCGGCTCTGGCGGCACCGGACGTCTATCGAAACTCCTGACCGGTGAGTGTGATGTTCTGGCCTGGCCCGCCGCCAGTCAGCTCAGCATTTTGCGTGATGACCCGCGCCTGCGTCTGACCCTGCGCCCGGGGATGAACATCGCCTATCTGGCATTCAACACCAATAAACCACCGATGGATAATCCCGCCGTGCGGCATGCGCTGGCGCTGGCCATTAATAACCAACGGCTGATGCAGTCCATCTACTACGGGACGGCGGAAACCGCAGCATCTATTTTGCCTCGCGCCTCGTGGGCTTATGACAACGAAGCTAAAATTACAGAGTACAATCCGGCAAAATCGCGCGAGCAGTTAAAAGCATTGGGGCTGGAGAACCTGACATTACAGCTTTGGGTACCCACCAGTTCTCAGGCCTGGAACCCCAGTCCACTGAAAACCGCCGAGCTGATTCAGGCTGACATGGCTCAGGTGGGTGTAAAAGTTAAAATCATTCCGGTAGAAGGTCGTTTTCAGGAGGCGCGATTAATGGATATGAACCATGATCTAACGTTATCCGGTTGGGCGACGGACAGTAACGATCCTGACAGTTTTTTCCGACCGTTGCTAAGCTGCGCCGCCATCAACTCGCAGACTAACTTCGCCCACTGGTGTAATCCGGAATTTGACAGCGTTCTGCGCAAGGCCCTCTCTTCGCAGCAACTCTCATCGCGAATTGATGCCTATGACGAAGCGCAAAATATTCTCGCGAAAGAGTTACCGATCCTGCCGCTGGCCTCTTCACTGCGTCTACAGGCTTATCGTTACGATATCAAAGGACTGGTGCTGAGTCCGTTCGGCAATGCATCTTTTGCCGGGGTTTCCAGGGAAAAGAAAGATGAGGTGAAAAAGCCATGATTATCTTCACCCTGCGTCGTTTTTTATTGCTGCTGGTCACCCTCTTCTTCCTGACCTTTATTGGATTCAGCCTGAGCTACTTCACACCTCATGCGCCGTTACAGGGCGCATCGCTGTGGAACGCCTGGGTATTCTGGTTCAATGGCCTCATTCACTGGGATTTTGGTGTATCCAGTATTAACGGTCAGTTGATTTCAGAACAGTTGAAGGAGGTGTTCCCGGCGACGATGGAACTGTGCATTCTGGCCTTTGGTTTTGCGCTGATGGTTGGGATCCCCGTTGGTATGCTGGCAGGCATCACGCGGAACAAGTGGCAGGACCGCTGCATCAGCGCCTTAGCGTTGATGGGCTTTTCCATTCCGGTTTTTTGGCTGGCGCTGTTGCTGACGTTGCTCTTCTCACTGACTCTCGGCTGGCTTCCCGTTTCGGGACGCTTTGATCTTCTCTATGAAGTGAAGCCCGTTACCGGATTTGCCATTATTGATGCGTGGATCTCCGACTCGCCCTGGCGCGATGAAATGCTGGTCAGCGCAATCCGTCACATGGTGCTTCCGGTGTTGACGCTTTCCGTCGCCCCTACCACGGAAGTTATTCGCCTGATGCGAATCAGCACCATTGAGGTCTTTGATCAAAACTATGTTAAAGCGGCCGCCACGCGCGGTCTGTCACGCTTAACCATTCTGCGCCGTCACGTTCTGCACAACGCCCTTCCGCCGGTGATCCCGCGTCTGGGCTTACAGTTTTCCACCATGCTGACGCTGGCGATGATCACCGAGATGGTCTTTAGCTGGCCAGGTCTTGGCCGTTGGCTGATTAACGCAATTCGCCAGCAGGATTACGCGGCAATTTCGGCGGGCGTCATGGTGATTGGCTCACTGGTTATCATCGTTAACGTCATCTCTGATATTTTGGGTGCTATGGCTAACCCTCTGAAACATAAGGAATGGTATGCCTTACGATAGCGTCTACAGCGAAAAGCGCCCGCCGGGTACGTTGCGCACCGCATGGCGCAATTTTTACGGCGATGCGACTGCGATGATCGGCCTGTATGGCTGCGCAGGATTGGCGATTCTGTGTATTTTTGGTGGTTGGTTTGCCCCTTATGGCATCGACCAGCAATTTCTCGGCTATCAGCTTTTACCGCCGTCATGGTCGCGCTATGGCGAAGTTTCATTTTTCCTCGGAACTGACGATCTCGGGCGTGACGTGTTAAGTCGCCTG
>NZ_SZWS01000061.1:286965-306746 GCF_005281245.1 Citrobacter sp. wls826 | reverse complement strand
CCCCGACCGTTGGCGGCGCGTTTGTCGTCACCCTCGCCGCCACACTATGTGGCCTGTTACTGGGCGTGGTTGCCGGCGCAACGCACGGTTTGCGCTCCGCGGTGCTGAACCACATTCTGGACACCCTGCTCTCGATCCCTTCGCTGCTGCTGGCGATTATTGTGGTGGCCTTTGCCGGACCGCATCTGACACACGCGATGTTTGCCGTCTGGCTGGCGCTGCTGCCGCGCATGGTACGCTCCGTCTACAGCATGGTGCATGACGAGCTGGAAAAAGAGTACGTTATCGCCGCTCGCCTGGACGGCGCAACCACGCTCAATATCCTGTGGTTTGCCGTTCTGCCCAATATTACCGCCGGACTTATCACTGAAATCACCCGTGCGCTGTCGATGGCGATTCTGGACATCGCCGCGCTGGGTTTTCTCGACCTTGGCGCACAGTTGCCGTCACCAGAATGGGGAGCCATGCTTGGCGACGCGCTGGAGCTGATTTATGTCGCACCCTGGACGGTTATGCTGCCAGGTGCGGCGATTATGATAAGCGTGCTGCTGGTTAACCTGCTGGGTGATGGCGTGCGCCGGGCAATTATTGCGGGGGTGGAATAATGCCATTACTGGATATCCGCAACCTGACCATTGAATTCAGAACCGGCGACGACTGGGTGAAGGCGGTTGACCGCGTCAGTATGACCCTCAATGAAGGTGAAATCCGCGGACTGGTTGGCGAGTCTGGATCGGGCAAGAGCCTGATCGCCAAGGCCATTTGCGGCGTCGCTAAAGATAACTGGCGCGTAACCGCAGACCGCATGCGCTTTGATGATATCGATCTGTTGCGCCTTTCCGCGCGTGAACGACGCAAGCTGGTCGGCCATAACGTTTCCATGATCTTTCAGGAACCGCAATCGTGTCTCGATCCGTCTGAGCGCATTGGACGACAACTGATGCAAAATATTCCGGCATGGACTTATAAAGGCCGCTGGTGGCAGCGTATCGGCTGGCGTAAACGCCGCGCGATTGAACTCCTGCACCGCGTCGGGATAAAAGATCATAAAGATGCGATGCGCAGCTTCCCGTATGAGCTGACCGACGGCGAATGCCAGAAGGTGATGATCGCAATCGCCCTGGCTAATCAGCCGCGTTTACTGATTGCCGACGAACCAACGAACGCGATGGAGCCAACCACTCAGGCGCAAATTTTCCGCCTGCTGACCCGGCTGAACCAAAACAGCAATACCACCATTTTGTTGATCAGCCATGACCTGCAAATGCTCAGCCAGTGGGCTGACAAAATTAACGTGATGTACTGTGGGCAAACGGTGGAAACTGCGCCCAGTAAAGAGCTGGTGACTATTCCGCATCATCCTTATACCCAAGCGTTGATTCGCGCCATTCCTGATTTTGGTAGCGCAATGCCGCACAAAAGCCGCCTGAATACCATGCCAGGAGCCATTCCATTGCTGGAACAATTACCTATCGGCTGTCGTCTGGGGCCGCGCTGCCCTTATGCTCAGCGCGAATGTATCGAAACCCCAAGACTGACCGGAGCAAAGAATCATCTCTACGCCTGTCATTTCCCGTTGAACATGGAGAGAGAGTGAGATGGTAGAAACCCTGCTCGAAGTTCGTAATCTGAGCAAAACCTTTCGCTACCGGACGGGATTATTCCGCCGTCAGACCGTTGAGGCCGTTAAGCCGCTGAGCTTTACCCTGCGCGAGCGTCAGACGCTCGCCGTCATAGGTGAAAATGGTTCCGGTAAATCTACGCTGGCGAAGATGCTGGCCGGTATGATTGAGCCCACCAGCGGTGAGCTGCTGATTGACGATCACCCGTTAAAATATGGTGATTATTCATTCCGTAGTCAGCGTATCCGTATGATTTTCCAGGATCCATCAACGTCGCTTAACCCACGGCAACGTATTTCGCAGATCCTCGATTTTCCGCTACGTCTGAACACCGACCTCGAGCCTGAACAGCGTCGCAAACAGATCATCGAGACCATGCGCATGGTCGGTCTGTTGCCTGACCATGTGAGTTATTACCCGCATATGCTGGCTCCGGGACAAAAACAGCGTCTGGGCCTTGCCCGAGCGCTCATTTTGCGACCCAAAGTCATTATCGCCGACGAAGCCCTGGCCTCTCTGGACATGTCGATGCGTTCGCAGCTCATCAATCTGATGCTGGAATTACAGGAAAAACAGGGGATTTCATATATCTATGTGACTCAGCACATCGGCATGATGAAGCACATCAGCGATCAGGTATTAGTCATGCACCAGGGTGAAGTGGTTGAACGCGGCAGTACAGCAGATGTTCTGGCCTCGCCGTTGCATGAGCTGACCCGTCGCCTGATCGCCGGTCATTTCGGCGAAGCGCTTACCGCTGACGCGTGGCGAAAAGATCGCTAGCAGATGCAGCCCTCCTCAACCGGAGGGCAATTTTGCAATCAGTGACAAACATTTGGTAAGAGCAGTGTATCAACCTCGCTAAACGCGACCGAAGGGAAAAGGGATCCCTGCATCACCCAAACACCAGCCGCGCCTACTTCGTCGATAAGCTGTTTGGTTTCCACGCCCTCCACCGCAATGCGGTCGCAATATTCGCGGATGTTTTTAATTAGCACCGGGAACATCGGTTTTTCAGCCTGATCCAGGAAAAAACCACGATCCAACTTCACAACATCAAAACGACCGCAAACCAGCGGACTGGCCCCAATGCTGCCGGAGCCCAGATCGCCCAGCCATAATGCGTTTGGACCGTCACAAAGTGAATTAATCAGCAGATTATTCAGACATACGGTATTCGTCAGAAAACGCTCTGAAAGTTCCAGGGCGACAAAAGGCATGGCATGTAGCGCCGATTTGACGCTCGGGTCGCCAATTGCCAGCAGCGCCATTTCATCAATGAGGTTCAGAGTACAGAAAAGGTTGTGGCTCTCAAACCAATTACGCTTTTCGGCAATTAAGCGAATTTGCTCGAGCATGAAATTACGTTTTTGTTCGCTATTCCACGCTGAAATGATGAACTCTGGATGTATCGGCGAAACCGTATCTGAAGCAAACCGGACGCTCATCTCAACACCCAGTAACGTATCAGTTGTGTCTCTCATCGGTTCCGCGATGAAATGATAGTGCATAAGACCACTCCAATTGATCATAACTTCCTGATAATGCACTTTTAATCACAATCAATCAATAATAACGATCAATGTGTCAATATTGATCGATAAAAACAATATATCATAACGAACTGAATACGGTCATATTTTTTGTTTTAAGAAAGTTCCTACATTGCTATGTTTTAAAACATAAGCTAGCAGTTAATAATACCATTGAGATGCCTTTAAAGCCTTGTGTTTTCTCCATCCCCCGCGCTTCGCAGAATGAATGAGACTTAACCAGGGAAAGTGTTATAACCCTCATGTGTAATGAAAAGTGATTATCAGTAAGGGATGATAACTATTCTACAAGGCACAAAGAGTGGGATATAATTGCTGCCCCATTTCGAAACACCTTCAAATTGTGATCATAACTCATTGATTGCTAAAAATAAGCAATGACCATAAGGATTAAAGCTATGGGTTTTCTTTCCGGTAAGCGCATTCTGGTAACGGGTCTTGCCAGCAAACTGTCCATCGCCTGGGGTATCGCTCAGGCCATGCATCGCGAAGGGGCTGAACTGGCGTTCACCTACCAGAATGACAAACTAAAAGGCCGCGTCGAAGAATTTGCAGCTCAACTTGGTTCCAGCATCGTACTGCAGTGTGATGTGGCGGAAGACGCCAGCATTGATGCACTGTTTACCGAACTGGGCAAAGCCTGGCCGAAATTCGACGGTTTCGTGCACTCCATTGGTTTTGCGCCCGCAGACCAACTGGATGGCGACTATGTGAATGCAGTCACCCGCGAAGGCTTCAAAATTGCTCATGACATCAGTGCTTACAGCTTTGTGGCGATGGCAAAAGCCTGCCGTTCCATGCTGAACCCAGGCTCAGCGCTGCTGACGCTATCCTATCTGGGCGCAGAGCGCGCCATCCCTAACTACAACGTGATGGGCCTGGCAAAAGCCTCACTGGAAGCGAACGTCCGCTATATGGCTAATGCGATGGGTCCTGAAGGCGTGCGTGTGAACGCTATTTCCGCCGGTCCTATCCGTACACTCGCCGCTTCCGGCATTAAAGATTTCCGTAAAATGCTGGCGCATTGTGAAGCGGTTACGCCGATTCGCCGCACTGTAACCATTGAAGATGTGGGCAACTCCGCAGCATTTTTGTGCTCCGATCTTGCTGCCGGCATCTCTGGTGAAGTCGTTCACGTCGATGGTGGCTTCAGTATCGCGGCAATGAACGAGCTGGAACTGAAATAATCGTAAGTCTTCTATGGGCGGTCTTGCCCCGCCCATGACTCTCCTCTGCCCGTCGCCATATATGCTTTTCTGATATTTATTATCACGGAACAATCTTTCATCCCCTCTTCTGCTTACGTCAGGATATTGCAGCGCAAACGATCCGGCGTAGTAGTAGACGACGTGTCCGGGTCGCCACTTTTTAGACCAAGGACCGCCCATGGAACAACGCCGAATTGAAGGCAAAAGCCACTGGTATCATGAGACGCAATCCAGCAAGCATCCGCAAGATATTCTGCCGCTGGTGCCGGAAGCCGCTCATGTCGACGACTGCTTTTTACTGGATCTGGCGATACCTGATGACGCCCTTTTGCCTTTTCAATCCTGGTTAATCCCTGCCCGTAAACTTGCCCAGGTTCTCTTCCCGGTTCACGTAAACCTGAATCAGATGCACACATTCAGCGCCTATGAACGGATGAGTACGGCGCTTACCGTCGCTCAGGTGTATGGCGTCCAGCGATTGTGCAATCACTATGCCGCGCGGTTAACACCGCTTCCTGGTCCTGACTCGTCACGGGAAAGTAACCATCGGCTGGCGCAAATCACCCAATATGCTCGCCAACTTGCCAGCTCTCCTGACGTGATAGGCGCACGCGATCGCCAGCATCTGGATGCGGTCGGGCTGACTACCAGCGATAGTATTTTGATGAATCAAATCATCGGCTTCGTCGGTTTTCAGGCCCGGACCGTGGCTCTGTTTCAGGCCTGGTTTGGACATCCGGTGCGCCGAATACCGGGGCTGGATATACAGCAATTCGCTCACGCTTCGCCATTTAGTGCAACAAACGCTACCTGGCACGCTGCGCCATTCCCAATCGAAAAATATCCTGCTCAGGACGAGACGAAGGCCAGACATTTTCCCGCTGAACTGCAAGCGTTGGTGCCATTACTGATTCATTCACCGGTCATTTTAGATTTATTCACGACACTGATTTCCAGTACCCGGCGCAGCGCAGTACCGGTGCAGGCATTTTCACTGGCGGCGCTAATGACCTCACGGATTAACGGCAGCGTGGCCTGCTTTAATGAACAGGCACATACAGCCAATGAATTAGCCAATGTTATCGCCCTGCTTCGCCAGGAGGAACGTGAATTACAGCGCTGGGAACAGCGACATCCGGTTGAGCGCGTCACCCTGCAGGCGGTACAATGGCTAACCCGAGCGCCCGACCGTTTTAGCGCCGCGCTGTTAACCCCTTTGTTCGATCAGGGCATCTCTTCTGAACAAGCGATTAACCTGCTGGCCTGGAGCGGATTGTGCGGATGGTTGAATCGCTTGAAAATCGCGCTGGGCGAGACTTATTAACCGATCCACTTACTGAAAGAGCGCTTGCCGCAACTGAGAGAATCGCGTAAAACTGTCAGCCGCTCTTTTAGCCACGAAAATAGACAATTATGCTTCAGGACAACCCGCTGCTAGCGCAGCTTAAACAGCAACTGCATTCCCAGACGCCACGTGCTGAAGGGGTGGTAAAAGCCACGGAAAAAGGCTTTGGCTTCCTGGAAGTCGATGCACAAAAAAGCTATTTCATTCCACCGCCGCAGATGAAAAAAGTGATGCATGGCGACCGCATTGTTGCGGTTATCCATACAGAAAAAGATCGTGAATCTGCCGAGCCGGAAGAACTGATCGAACCCTTCCTGACGCGCTTCGTGGGTAAAGTTCAGGGCAAAAATGATCGTCTGTCCATTGTGCCGGACCATCCGTTACTGAAAGAAGCGATCCCTTGCCGTGCCGCCCGCGGCGTTGAGCACGATTTTAAAGAAGGTGACTGGGCCGTCGCTGAAATGCGTCGCCACCCGCTGAAAGGCGATCGCACCTTCTATGCCGAGTTAACCCAATTTATCACTTTTGCTGATGACCACTTTGTCCCGTGGTGGGTCACGCTGGCACGCCATAATCTCGAAAAAGAAGCGCCGGACGGTGTGGCAACTGAGATGCTGGATGAAGGTCTGGTTCGTCAGGACTTAACCGCCCTCAACTTTGTCACCATCGACAGCGCCAGCACCGAAGATATGGACGATGCGCTTTATGCTGAAGAGCTGGCCGACGGCAAACTGCAATTAACTGTCGCCATTGCCGACCCTACGGCCTGGATTGCAGAAGGCAGCAAGCTGGATAAAACAGCAAAAATTCGCGCGTTTACTAACTATCTGCCGGGGTTCAACATCCCGATGCTACCACGCGAACTGTCTGACGATCTGTGCTCTTTACGCGCGAACGAAGTGCGTCCGGTTCTGGCTTGTCGTATGACCATCGCCGCGGATGGCGCGATTGAAGACAACATCACCTTCTTCGCAGCGACGATTGAGTCGAAAGCGAAGCTGGTCTACGACAACGTCTCCGACTGGCTGGAAGGCGCCGGCGACTGGCAGCCTGCAAATGACGCGATTGCTGAACAAATCCGTCTGCTACACCGTATTTGCCTGAGCCGCGGTGAATGGCGTCATAACCATGCTCTGGTATTTAAAGATCGCCCGGATTACCGTTTTGTTCTTGGTGAAAAAGGTGAAGTCCTGGACATCGTCGCTGAGCCACGCCGCATCGCAAACCGAATCGTAGAAGAATCCATGATTGCGGCAAACATTTGCGCCGCCCGCGTGCTTCGCGACAAGCTCGGCTTCGGTATTTATAACGTCCATATGGGATTCGACCCGGCCAACGCCGACGCTCTGGCCGCGCTGCTAAAAACCCATGGTATGCACGTTGATGCCGAGGAAGTCCTGACGCTGGAAGGTTTCTGCAAACTGCGCCGCGAGCTGGATGCGCAGCCTTCTGGTTTCCTCGACAGCCGAATTCGCCGCTTCCAGTCTTACGCTGAAATCAGTATCGAGCCAGGACCGCACTTTGGGCTGGGTCTGGAGGCTTATGCCACCTGGACCTCTCCTATTCGTAAATATGGCGATATGATTAACCACCGCCTGCTTAAGGCCGTCATCAAAGGTGAAACCATCGCCCGCCCTGGGGATGATACCACGGTGCAAATGGCGGAACGTCGTCGCCTGAACCGGATGGCTGAGCGCGATGTGGGCGACTGGTTATATGCCCGTTTCCTGAGTGACAAAGCCGGGACCGATACCCGCTTTGCGGCCGAGATAATTGACGTTAGCCGCGGCGGTATGCGCGTACGTTTAGTTGATAATGGCGCAGTCGCATTTATTCCTGCCCCATTCCTGCACGCCGTTCGGGACGAGCTGGTATGCAGCCAGGAAAGCGGCACGGTGCAAATTAAAGGTGAAGTGGTTTACAAAGTCACGGATGTGATTGACGTAACCATCGCCGAAGTTCGCATGGAAACCCGCAGCGTTATCGCGCGTCCAGCCGCGTAACTCGTATCAATCCAGCGACCTTTCTCATTTTGTGAAAGGTCGTTTCTTTTTTCCGCCCAAATTCCCACCACCGCACTACACTTCTTTCATTCGGTCAATTTTATTTTTTTACTTTTTTCAGTTCCGCTGGCTTTGCTTTTTACGGATTCTGGATTAAACATAAATATATAAAAAAAACAATACGTTCAGCCATAATCACCCCGAATGAATCATGGCTACCCATACTTTTGAGGCTCTATGCGCTTTAAACGGGATAGTACACATGATGAAAGACGTCCGGGAGCTGGTTACGTTGTATAGCTATGTGGGCACTCATAACCCCTACTGGCGTTTGTCAGAGGATTGCAACATCCTGCATTTCTCTATCGACGAAGCGTCAGAAGCTGATCAGACCATCGAATTATTACCTGAACAAGCCGATCGCATTCGCGAGATGACGGTGATCACGTCAAGTCTGTTAATGACGTTGCCCATTGAAGATGACGACATTCCCGTGCATCTGGTCGGTCGAAAAATCAATAAGCGCGAATGGGCTGGTAGCGCATCCGCCTGGGATGACACCCCTTCCGTCGCCCGCGATCTGGCCCACGGCCTCTCTTTTGCCGAACAAGTCGTTTCCGAAGCCAATTCCGTTATTGTCATTCTTGACCGCATGGGCAACATTCAGCGGTTTAATCGCCTGTGCGAAGAGTACACCGGCCTCAAAGAACGTGAAGTCATTGGTCAAAGTGTATTCACATTATTTATGAGCCGTCGTGAAGCAGCGGCTTCACGGCGCAATATTGAGGTCTTTTTTCGCGAAGGTAACTCGTATGAGGTTGAACGCTGGGTCAAGACCTGCAAAGGCCAGCGTCTGTTTCTGTTTCGCAATAAATTTGTGCATAACGGTAGCGGAAAGAACGAAATTTTTCTGATCTGTTCCGGGACCGATATCACTGAAGAACGCCGCGCGCAGGAACGACTGCGGGTGTTAGCGAATACCGACTCCATCACTGGATTACCAAACCGCAACGCAATTCATGAACTGATCAGTAATGCGATTGAGAACGCGGGCGATACGCAGATCGGTATTGCGTACCTCGATCTGGATAACTTCAAAAAGGTAAACGATGCCTACGGGCATATGTTTGGCGATCAGCTACTACAAAGCGTGTCGCTGGCAATCCTCAGTTGCCTCGAAGACAACCAGATCCTGGCGCGGTTTGGCGGCGATGAATTCATTGTTCTTGCCACCGAAACATCCCAGGGCACACTGGAAGCCACCGCATCACGCATTCTGACGCGTCTGCGCCAGCCCTTCCGCATCGGTCTGATTGAAGTCTATACCGGATGCTCTATTGGTATATCCCTCGCACCTCAGCATGGTCAGGACTGCGAGAGCGTCATTCGTAACGCGGATACAGCCATGTACACCGCGAAAGAAGGCGGCCGTGGGCAGTTTTGTGTTTTTTCTCCGGAAATGAATCAGCGGGTATTTGAATATCTGTGGCTGGATACTAATCTGCGTAAGGCACTGGATAACGATCAACTGGTTATCCATTATCAGCCAAAGATAACCTGGCGCGGTGAAGTGCGCAGCCTGGAGGCGCTGGTTCGCTGGCAATCTCCGGAACGCGGCCTCATTCCACCGCTGGAGTTTATATCCTACGCCGAAGAATCGGGGCTCATCGTCCCGCTGGGGCGTTGGGTTATTCTCGACGTTGTGCGCCAGGTCGCGAAATGGCGTGACAAGGGAATAAACCTGCGCGTGGCGGTAAACGTTTCTGCCCGCCAGCTCGCCGACCAGACGCTTTTTACCGCACTTAAGCAGGTGCTTCACGAGCTCAACTTTGAGTATTGCCCCATCGATGTTGAATTAACAGAAAGCAGTTTGATAGAAAATGAGCAACTGGCGTTGTCAGTCATTCAGCAGTTTAGCCAGTTAGGTGCGCAAATCCATTTGGATGATTTTGGTACCGGTTATTCGTCGCTGTCTCAACTGGCCCGCTTCCCGCTAGATGCCATTAAACTGGATCAGACCTTTGTCAGAGAGATCCACAAACAATCCATTTCACAATCGCTGGTACGGGCCATAGTTGCGGTAGCACAGGCGCTCAACCTGCAGGTCATCGCCGAAGGCGTGGAAAGCGCGAAAGAGGATGCGTTTCTGACCAAAAATGGCGTCAATGAGCGTCAGGGGTTTTTATTCGCCAAACCAATGCCAGCAGCCGCATTTGAACGTTGGTATCGCCGCCACCTGAGTAAAAAACTGCGCTAATGCAGAGAGAATGAAGGCGATAAATAGCCATAAATGGACATTACATGACGACGCTATCCGCATGTAATCACAGAATATATAATATTCTTCAATCGTTCAGGTTAATACTATTTTTCCCTTCTCTTTTGCCATGAAATTCTGCATCATGAAATTCAAACTCTATTGCCATTAGGATGACGACCATGTCTGATATCGACGCTCAGCGTCTGGCCGAACGTATTGATACCGTGCTGGATATCCTCGTTGCAGGTGATTACCACTCAGCCATCCACAATCTTGAAATTTTGAAAGCTGAACTGTTAAACACGGTCAAAGAAGATGCCGAATCTTTGGCGAAAAAGCAGAAGGCGCCATGGGAGATCTGATGACAGTGATCTTTTGATGTCGCTGCTATCAGCAACTGCAGATAATGCAGTTTCCGTTTAATTTCCGATACGATATCGCAATAAAATTAATACTATGAATTCCCGACAACAATCTATTTTGCAGATGGTGACCGATAAAGGTCAGATGAGCGTCGCCGATCTGGCAAAAGTCACCGGTGTCTCCGAAGTGACGATTCGACAGGATCTGAACACGCTGGAAAAACAGAGTTACTTACGCCGAGCCCACGGTTTTGCTGTTTCATTGAACAGCGATGATGTTGAAACGCGCATGATGACTAATTTCACTCTGAAACGTGAACTGGCTGAATTCGCTGCATCTCTGGTCAGTCCAGGCGAATCCGTATTCATTGAGAATGGCAGCAGCAATGCACTTCTGGCCAGAACGCTGGCAGAGCAAAAAGATGTCACCATCATCACCGTGAGCAGCTACATTGCTCATCTGCTCAAAGAAACGCCCTGTGAAGTGATACTTCTCGGTGGAATTTACCAGAAAAAAAGTGAGAGCATGGTCGGCCCCTTAACTCGCCAGTTTATCCAGCAGGTACACTTCAGTAAGGCCTTTATCGGCATTGACGGCTGGCAAGCTGATACCGGTTTTACCGGACGCGATATGATGCGTTCTGACGTGGTTAACGCGGTGCTGGAAAAAGGCGCAGAAGTTATTGTGTTGACCGACAGCTCAAAATTCGACGCCATTCACCCTTACACGCTGGGTCCATTAGAGCGATTCAGCCGCGTAGTAACGGACTCCAGACTCAGCGCCAGCGTACAAATGCAGCTCGAACATTCAGGATTAATCGTCAATATCATTGATGCCCACGCATAAAATCTTCAGTAGATGGTTTGTCAGCAGACAAATCATCTGCTCTCTGAGAGTTATCTGACAATCCAATTAAGACTTTTTACCTGTCGTTAACAGGATAAAGTCGTAAAATTAATGTTAGCGATATAACAGGAACGAACCTCCAACTTCAGGATAGTGTTTGTAATGACTTCGCTAAACGGTTTCACGGAAATATCTTCGATAGTCTTAATTTGACGCTATCCTTAAAGAACACTGGATTCCGTGAATCAATAATTCAGGAGAAAGTATTATGTTAGTAACGAGCAAAAAAATGACCGCTGCCATTCTGGCGATTACTCTGGCAATGTCGCTGAGTGCCTGCTCTAACTGGTCCAAACGAGATCGTAACACCGCAATCGGTGCTGGTGCAGGTGCAATAGGTGGTGCAGTCCTGACTGACGGTAGCACGCTGGGTACGCTGGGTGGTGCTGCAGTAGGTGGTATTATTGGCCACCAGGTGGGTAAATAATCTACGGTTAAACGGCTCGATATAATAATACGTTTACTTTTTCAGGTCTGTATTATAAAAAAGCCACGGAAATTTTCCGTGGCTTTTTTATTAACCGCCAGCCAGTTTAACTTTCATTCCTTTAGCTTCCAGCAGCGATTTAATCAGGTCGCGTTTATCCCCCTGAATTTCAATCACGCCATCTTTCACTGCTCCACCGCAACCACACTTTTTCTTCAGTTCTGCGGCTAATTTGGTCAGTTCGGCATCGTCTTGATCAATACCGGTAATCAGGCACACGCCCTTCCCTTTGCGACCACTGGTCTGGCGCTGGATACGAACAATGCCATCGCCTTTTGGACGCTCAGGCGCTGTTTTCGGTTCATCAATACGCCCGGAGTCGGTAGAGTAGACCAGACGAGAGTTTGAGTCGTTCATTTACGCACCTCGTTTCAGGGAAGCATTGATCATATTCAGCGTCTGCGCGGGATCAGCCGACTGGGTGACCGGACGACCAATCACCATGTAATCCACACCTGCTAACTGCGCCTGTTCCGGTGTCATAATACGACGCTGATCGCCCGCCTCGCTGCCTTCTGGACGAATCCCCGGCGTCACCAGCTTAAATGCCTGGCCCAACGCCTGCTTGAATCGCACCGCTTCCTGAGCTGAGCATACGACACCATCCAGACCACAATTCTGGGTTAAGCGCGCCAGTCTTTCAGCATAATCCGCAGGTGACAACGTCACGCCGAGATCGGCGAGGTCGCTGGCTTCCATACTGGTCAGAACCGTCACGGCAATCAGCAGCGGCGCGTCCTGGCCAAAAGGCACTAAGGCTTCACGGGCTGCAGTCATCATACGCGCCCCGCCAGAAGCGTGAACGTTAACCATCCAGACACCAAGTTCAGCAGCAGCGGCAACTGCATGTGCGGTGGTATTGGGAATATCATGAAATTTCAAATCAAGAAAGATGTCAAAACCACGCTGTTGTAGATCGCGAACCAACTGAGGTCCAAAAAGCGTGAACATCTCTTTGCCCACTTTCAAACGGCAATCACGAGGATCAATTCTGTCGACAAAAGCTAATGCTTTATCACGATTAGAATAATCGAGAGCGACAACGACAGGAGAATCGGTAACAGCACGAGAAGAAGATGAAGCAGTAAACGTCATGACCAGACCTTCTTGAGGATGGGCGCCCACGGCGGCGCGAAATGGGTAAACGGCGTGCATTCTACCTGCGGTAATAGAAAATTAACAGGCGCGATTACATTTCTGCCAGGCGAACCGGCAACGGAGGTTGAGGATGGATCTATTACACATCAACAGTATGTTGTAACTAAAATGAGTTTTTTTTAAAAATTACAGCCCATCAAGTCCGCGAATGGGCTTAATGGTTGACCATGAACGGCAGGATGGACAGTGCCAGTACAGCGTATACGCCGTAAAACCGCACTTCTGGCAGCGGTAGCGCGGTTTACTGCGTACCTGCTCTCCGACCATATCGCGCAGAACCATCAGGCTCTCTTTGGCACGCCCTTCTTCGGCTTCGTGGAGATGATAATCCATCAGCTTGTGGAACACGCGCATCGTAGGATGACGTTGCAGCTGACGAGTGATATAGACCTGAGCGGTATCAGCCCCCTCACGCGCCTCAAGAATATCAGCCAGCATCAGTTCGGCGGCGGCACCAGTATTCTCCTCGACGGCCCGACGTAAAAACTCCGCCCACTCATCGTTTTTCCCCAGATGCTGGTAGCAGCTTTGCAGCATTTCCAGCGTTTCGCTGACCAGCTCTTTGTCCTGGGAAATGACCCGTTGCAGGCTTTCAACCGCCTTCGCGTAATCACCTTTTTCCATGTACACGCGACCCATCATGATGGATACACGTGCACTGTTTTTGTCTGCCGCGGCGCCTTTTTTCAACAGCGTCATGGCGCGATCCATATCGTCGCTGCCCATTTGCTGTAAGGCCAGTTCGCAGTAGAAGTGGGCTATCTCATTACGCTGCTTGTCTTTGCCGAGTTTTACCAGACGCTCTGCTACATCAATGGCTTTTTGCCATTCGCTGGTGGCCTGATAAATTTGCAACAGTTGCTGTAATGCGCCAACCCGAAAATCAGTTTCATCGGTAAGCTGATTGAACATGTCTTCCGCGCGGTCGTACAGTCCCGCGGCCATGTAGTCGCGCCCCAGCTGTTGCACGGCCAGCAAACGCTGCTCGTAGGTCAGCGAGGCACTTTCCATTAACGTTTGATGGATGCGGATTGCGCGATCGACTTCACCGCGAGAGCGGAACAGGTTTCCGAGGGTGAGATGAGCCTCAACGGTGCCTGTGTCCTCTTTTAGCATATCAAGGAACAGATCCACCGCTTTATCTTGTTGGTTGCTCAGGAGGAAGTTAACCCCGGCGACATAGTCACGAGAAAGACGGTTAGCTTCATCCTGCTTGGTTTGTTGCGCACTTCTGCGACCCATATACCACCCATAGGCAGCGGCTACAGGTAAAAGCAGAAACAACAACTCCAACATAAATAATTATTCCTTCACAACCGACGAATCGGCAGATACCGCAACGTCGGTCGCAGGCGCAAGCTGGTTTTCCAGTCGTTTGATTTTACGTTCGGCGCGCGCAAGAGACACACGAACCTTCAGCCAGAAAAGGCCGCAAATTAGCCAACCAATCGCAAACCCTGCGGCAAACAATACAGCAAGCAGCGTAGAGATACGATACTCACCCTGAGCCAGCAGGTAATTAAACGTAACCTGTTGATCGTTTTGCGCACCCAATGTCACCGAAATAACAAAAATCGCCAACACCAGTAAGAAAATGAGTAAATATTTCACATTACTTCCCGTTATGTGGTTTGAGCGAATAAATCGTGTCCAACTTACCGCGTTGAGCCCTTTAAATTACCATTTTCACAACGAGTGCGAAACGGAAAAGCGCTTTCCACTTTCTGATTTGAGGGCAAAATTTGAAAAATCAATCATCGCTAGCTTTCTTGTTCTCGCTGCGCGATTTCTTTTTTCTCCTGCACTGGTGGGGTTAATGGTCCGCATACCCGCTGTGCAAGCCAGGTTGCCAGCGTCACCAGCAGCCACGAAATCAGCGTTGCCACCACCAAATCACGGGGCCAGTGCATGCCTAACAGCAAGCGGCTGCCCATCACGCCGGTCGCCCAGGTCAGCAAAAACACAATCGTCAGCGTACGTCTGCGCGGCCATAACAGCCCTACGCCCAATAAAGCCCAACTGGCGGCAAACATCGTATGTCCGGACGGAAAGGCAAACCCCGTTTCTTTTTGCCAGTGCTTGCGTAAAAACGTTGGAATATCCTGCTGTTCAGCCAATTGTTCTTTGACTAAATGCCCACGATCTTTACGTTTTAAAGTGTAGAACTCATCAACCGGAATATGGTGCGTTTTTTCCAGCCACACGACAAAAGGTCGCGGTTCTTGCACCCTGTCTTTTACCCAGGACTTCACGCCCTGTCCCACTAAAATCGCTGCGGCCAGAATAGCAAACAACATTACCGCGGCTTTAAGACGAAAACGCAGGCACCACAGAAACCATGCACAAAGCGCAACGTGAGTGATAATTCCCCACGGCTGCGTCACTGTTTCCGTTACCCAGTACAAGGACTTTAACCACCAGACATTGTGCCCCGGCTGCCAGCTCCAGCCTGATACCCATACGGCAACCGGCATGATAAGTAGCAGTCCGGTCCCCACTGCGGTGCGCTTTGCAATAGACAGCATTGCCTCTCCTTTCGTCGATAAGTATCACAATCATAACTGAAAAATTCACACGTCGGGAAAATTGACAATTTTGTGCCATTCCAAAAGCGAATCCGTGGTAGCGATTAGGTGAACGTCGTTGCCTTATGGCAAAATAGTGTAATACAGAACAGAAGCCGAGAGGCGAAGGCACGACGAGTGCCAGCATAATCTGGAGAATTACATGCAGCTTAAACGTGTGGCAGAAGCCAAACTGCCAACCCCCTGGGGTGATTTCCTGATGGTGGGATTTGAAGAACTGGCAACCGGACACGATCATGTCGCACTGGTTTTTGGTGATATCACAGGCCAAACACCTGTCCTGGCGCGCGTCCACTCCGAATGTCTGACTGGCGATGCGCTGTTTAGCCTGCGTTGCGATTGCGGTTTCCAGCTCGAAGCGGCCCTCACCCACATTGCAGAAGAAGGGCGTGGTATTCTGCTTTATCACCGTCAGGAAGGACGCAACATTGGCCTGCTCAACAAAATCCGCGCTTACGCGTTGCAGGACCAGGGTTATGATACCGTTGAAGCGAATCATCAGTTGGGATTTGCGGCAGACGAGCGCGATTTCACGCTGTGTGCCGATATGTTCAAGCTGCTGGGCGTGGATGCGGTACGTTTGCTGACCAATAACCCGAAGAAAGTAGAAATCCTGACCGAAGCGGGAATCAATATTGTTGAACGCGTGCCGCTGATCGTGGGCCGTAATCCAAAAAATGAACATTATCTGGACACCAAAGCCGCCAAGATGGGACATTTGCTGGGCAAATAATCGTTGTCACCGCCTATCAAAAAGCCTGCTCTCGCAGGCTTTTTTGCATTTTAATTCAACATATTACGAATCACGTAGTGCAGAATGCCGTCGTTTTGGTAATACGTTAGCTCCGTCGCGGTATCAATGCGACAGCGACATAGAATCACCTCTTTACGCCCATCTGCGCGTACCATACTCACCGGAACTGTCGCCCCCGGTTTAATGTTTTGTAGGTCCGTAATATCGATCGCCTCCTCACCGGTTAATCCCAGCGTTTTACGCGTGACGCCCTGCGGGAATTCCAGCGGTAAAATGCCCATGCCAATCAGGTTAGAACGGTGAATTCGCTCAAAAGACTCTGCGATAACCACGCGAACGCCCAGCAAACGTGGGCCTTTCGCCGCCCAGTCACGGCTGGAGCCGGAACCATACTCTTTCCCGGCAATCACCGCCAGAGGCACGTTCTCCTGCTGGTATTGCATGGCCGCATCATAAATAGCCACCACTTCGGTTCCCGGCAAATGACGCGTCATGCCACCTTCCACGCCAGGTACCATCTCATTGCGAATACGAATATTGGCAAAGGTACCACGCATCATCACTTCATGATTCCCGCGTCGCGAACCGTAGGAGTTAAAATCTTTACGCTCAACGCCATGGCTTTGCAGATAACGCCCCGCCGGACTGTCTGGTTTAATACTGCCGGCAGGAGAAATATGGTCGGTGGTAACAGAATCTCCGAGCATCGCCAGAATACGCGCACCGTGAATGTCCTGAACCGGATCCGGCGTAGCCTGCATACCATCGAAGAACGGTGACAAACGGATATAGGTCGAGTCAGACTGCCAGCCATAGGTATCAGCGCGATCAACCTGGATTGCTTTCCATTCTGGCGTGCCTTCAAAGACTTCAGCATACTCTTTATGGAACATGGCGGTAGAGACCTGCTCAACGGCGCGGGCAATTTCCTTGGCTGTCGGCCAAATATCTTTCAGATAAACGGGATCGCCTTTTCTGTCATGGCCTAACGGATCTTTCGTCAGGTTGATATTCATATTCCCCGCCAGCGCATAGGCCACCACCAGCGGCGGAGACGCCAGCCAGTTGGTCTTCACGAGCGGATGGATACGACCTTCAAAGTTACGGTTTCCAGAAAGCACTGCCCCAACTGTAAGATCGCCTTTTTTGATGGCTGTTTCGATAGGATCGGGTAAGGGTCCAGAGTTGCCAATACAGGTGGTACAGCCATAACCCACAAGATTAAATCCCAGCTCATCAAGGTACGGAGTGAACCCAGCCTTTGCCAGATAATCGGAAACCACCTTCGATCCTGGCGCCAACGAGGCTTTCACCCATGGCTGACGTTTCAAACCAAGCGTGACGGCTTTTTTCGCCAGCAGCCCCGCCGCCATCAATACGCTTGGGTTTGAGGTGTTGGTACAAGAGGTGATAGCGGCTATCACCACCGCGCCGTCCGGCAGCTTATACTGCTGACCGCTCATGGTATAGTCCACTGGCTGACGGTCTTTCAGCGAGCTATTCACCTCGAGTTCATTACTCGCCGAAAAGGCTTTCGGCACATCAGCCAGCGCCACCCGATCCTGCGGACGCTTCGGTCCAGCAAGGCTTGCCTCTACGCTGCCCATATCCAGCTCCAACGAACTGGTAAACACAGGTTCATCCCCTGGGTTACGCCACATTCCCTGCGCTTTGGCATAGGCATTGACCAACTCAACCTGTTCCTCACTGCGCCCGCTCAGACGCATATACTCAAGGGTAATGTCATCGATCGGGAAGAAACCGCAGGTTGCGCCGTATTCCGGTGCCATGTTCGCAATGGTTGCTCGATCGGCCAGAGGTAAGGTGTCCAGCCCATCACCGTAGAATTCAACGAATTTACCGACTACACCGTGCTTACGCAGCATCTGGGTGACGGTCAGAACCAGGTCGGTGGCAGTGATGCCTTCCCGCAGTTTACCCACCAGTTTAAAGCCCACAACATCCGGGATCAGCATTGAGACCGGTTGACCCAGCATTGCTGCTTCAGCTTCAATGCCTCCAACGCCCCAGCCCAGCACACCGAGACCATTAATCATCGTGGTATGGGAATCGGTACCGACCAGTGTATCGGGATAAGCCACCCACTCACCGTCCTGTAACTCGCTCCAGACAGCTTTGCCAAGATATTCAAGGTTAACCTGGTGGCAAATCCCCGTACCCGGCGGTACAACGCTGAAGCGACTAAATGCCTGCTGTCCCCATTTCAGGAACACATAACGTTCATGGTTACGTTCCATTTCCAGGCGCACGTTTTCTTCGAAAGCATCATCATCACCGAAACGATCCACCGTTACAGAGTGATCAATGACAAGATCCACTGGCGAAAGCGGATTCACTTTTGCCGTATCCCCACCCAGACGTTTCACCGCTTCGCGCATGGCGGCGAGATCGACCACCGCCGGCACGCCGGTAAAATCCTGCATCAGAACACGAGCAGGTCGATAGGCAATTTCTCGATCGGCATGAGCGGTCTTCAGCCAATGCGCAAGCGCATGAATATCATCTTCGGTAACGGAATTACCGTCCTGCCAGCGAAGCAGGTTTTCCAGCAAAACTTTTAGCGATTTCGGTAAACGGGTGATATCACCCAGTGATTTAGCGGCCAGCGGCAGACTGTAGTAACGGTAGGTTTTATCTTTAACCTGCAATGTGTCCTTACTGGCTTCTCGTAGGGTCGACGACATAGCTCCTCCTTAATGACAGGGTTGGATCCCCTGATTTTCCTCAGGGTTAGTATTAAAGATAACACAAACAAAATGTAACGCTTTGATAACAACTCAAATTGATAAAAGTGGAGGGCTACAAAAGGGGCAACTGAAGTATCTGGCGAGGAGAAAGGTTTAAGCGGTCAAGGTTAATACGGTGATAAGCATGGCTCATCACGATTGCCCGGAATAAAATATTTGCAGTACAAGACAACGGACTAATAATAATTATAAAATTCGTATCAATTATTGTTTCTGTTCATCATCATCCGCAAACAGATCGATAAACGCCCGTTGTTCAGGAGAGAGTTTCCAGGTCGCTGGAATATTCGGCTTATTCTCTGCGCTGCGTTGACCCTCTTGTTCATGGTCATCCGGAGATGGCATCACGGTGGAGCGTTGTTCCAGTGTGGACATGACCTACCCCCACACATTCCAGGCCACGAGCGCGACAATAACCCAGAACACGGCAGAGCCAAGAAACACAGCGAACCAGGCTTTACGTTTCATGACGGGATCCCGGCGTGCTGGCTGGTTTCCTGAAGGCATCGCTAACCTCATACTATCGAAATCACTTATCATTTAAGCACCAAACAATCGGTACAATTAATCATCAGATAGGAGGAATCCTAATAAAAAAGGTCAAAAAAAGCCAGTTAATTTTCATACTCGACCTGATAAATAAATTAATTATTTGATCGGTTATAAATATTTGAGAGGGATTTTTGGCGACCTTACTAATTTGAAACTACTTTAGCAAGTGTTTACCATAAACAATATATGGTTAATATATAGAGGAAAAATATTGAAT
>NZ_SZWS01000061.1:270441-286898 GCF_005281245.1 Citrobacter sp. wls826 | reverse complement strand
CGCTTTATGTTTGAGGATACCGACGAGGTAACAGCCGTTATTATTTCTCAGGCAATTTAATATCTTTAAACATGGCTTCAATATCGTCGTTGGAACGTAGCGCCACCGCAGTATCCACCACATCACGCGTCAGATGCGGCGCGAAACGTTGAATAAAATCATACATGTAACTGCGTAAAAAAGTGCTGCGACGAAAACCAATCTTGGTGGTGCTATGGCTGAAGATATCATGGGCATCAACGCGCACCAGGTCAGGGTCGGAGACAGGATCAACCGCCATACTGGCAATTACCCCCACGCCGAGTCCCAGGCGTACATAGGTCTTAATGACATCGGCATCGGTCGCGGTAAAAACTATACGCGGCTCCAGACCCGCACGGTTGAACGCGGTGTCCAGTTCCGAACGTCCGGTAAATCCAAACGTGTAGGTCACCAGCGGGTACTGCGCCAGTTCTTCAATGGATACGGCGGATTTGCCCGCCAACGGATGGTCCGGCGTAACGACAATCGAACGGTTCCAGTGGTAGCAAGGCAGCATCACCAGATCGTCATACAGGTGCAGGGCTTCCGTCGCGATAGCAAAATCTGCATTCCCTTTCGAGACGGCTTCGGCGATTTGCGTCGGCGACCCCTGGTGCATATGCAATGAGACGCGTGGATAACGCTCAATAAAGCCTTTAATAACGTTCGGCAAAGCGTAACGCGCCTGAGTGTGCGTGGTGGCGATATACAGTGAGCCTTTGTCCGGCCAGGTATGTTCGCCAGCAACGGACTTAATGGCGTCCACCTTCGACAAAACTTCTCGCGCGATTCGAATGACTTCCTGCCCCGCTGGCGTAACCTGGGTCAGGTGCTTACCGCTACGGGCAAAAATCTGGATGCCAAGTTCATCTTCCAGCATACGAACTTGCTTACTGATACCTGGCTGCGAGGTATAAAGCCCTTCCGCCGTTGAGGAGACATTAAGGTTGTGGTTCACCACCTCAACAATGTAGCGAAGCTGCTGTAATTTCATGTTAAGCCATCCCGATTTGCGCCATCAAATCATCGTTTCAGAGCAGGCTCGTTGGCGCTGCTAATACGATTTAATAATAAAAAGTGTGTTAACTATAACCACTATATCATTTCTATGTGAGCTGTATAGGGATGGCAAAAAATAATACGCCAGAAACAAAAGGGCCGCTTACGCGACCCTTTGAGGAGAAACTCAGCCGGAATGCTGTTATTTCTTCCCTTCTACCCATTTACCGTCAACGAAGAACGCGGACCAGCCGGTCGCCTTACCGTCTTTCTCCGCAGCAACGTATTGCTGCTTGGTTTTACGGCTGAAACGAACCATCGACTTGTTGCCGTCCGGGTCAGTCTGCGGCGCATCTGCCAGATAGCGCAGTTTTTCCGGCAGACGATCGCGGAAGCGGTACAACTCTTCAACCAGCGGCGCACGTGTCTCACGTGATTTCGGGAACGTATTTGCCGCCAGGAAGATACCTGCAGCACCATCACGTAACACGAAATACGCATCAGATTTTTCACACGGCAGTTCTGGCAACGGAACCGGATCCTCTTTAGGTGGAGCAACTTCACCGTTACGCAGGATCTTACGGGTATTTTTGCACTCGTCGTTGGTACACGCCATGTACTTGCCGAAACGTCCCATTTTCAGGTGCATTTCAGAGCCACATTTCTCGCACTCAACGATAGGACCGTCATAACCCTTGATGCGGAATTCGCCTTCTTCGATCTCATAGCCATCACAGGTAGGGTTATTACCGCATACATGCAGCTTGCGCTTAGGATCGATAAGGTAGCTGTCCATCGCCGTGCCGCACTTCTGGCAGCGACGTTTGGCGCGCAAAGCGTTGGTTTCCGCATCGTCGCCTTCCAGCACGTTCAGCACTTCGTTTTCCGGCACCAGGTTAATGGTGGTTTTGCAACGCTCTTTCGGGGAAAGCGCATAGCCAGAACAACCCAGGAAAACGCCAGTGCTGGCGGTACGAATACCCATCTTGCGTCCGCAGGTTGGGCAATCAATGCTGGTCAGCACCATCTGGTTCGGACGCATACCGCCCTCTTCAGGATCTTTCTCGGCTTTATCCAGTTGCTGAGTAAAATCAGTGAAGAAGTTGTCGAGTACGCCCTTCCATTCGGCTTCGTGATTTGCCACCTGGTCGAGACTGTCTTCCATCTGCGCGGTAAAGTCGTAGTTCATCAGTTCGCGGAAGTTTTCTTCCAGACGATCGGTGACGATTTCACCCATTTTTTCAGCGTAGAAGCGACGGTTCTCAACGCGAACATAACCGCGATCCTGAATCGTAGAAATGATCGACGCATACGTGGATGGGCGACCAATCCCACGTTTTTCAAGCTCTTTAACCAGCGAAGCTTCACTGAAGCGCGCAGGCGGTTTGGTAAAGTGTTGCGCAGGTGTCAGTTCGATGAGCGTCAACGTATCGCCTTTATCCACCGCAGGTAAAATGCGGTCTTCATCGCCCTTACGCAGCGCAGGCATCACTTTCGTCCAGCCATCGAAGCGCAGAATACGACCACGCGCCTTCAGACGGAAATCACCCGCGCCCACCGTCAGCGTGGTGGAATCATATTTAGCAGGCGTCATCTGACAGGCAACAAACTGGCGCCAGATCAGCTGATACAGTTTTTGCGCATCGGCTTCCATATCTTTCAGCGATTCCGCCTGAACGGCGACATCGGAAGGACGGATAGCTTCGTGCGCTTCCTGCGAGTTCTCTTTGCTGGCGTACTGGTTCGCGCTCTCCGGCAGATACTTTTTGCCGAAATTATCGCTGATGTAATCGCGAACCATGTTCACCGCATCCTGACTCAGGTTGGTTGAGTCAGTACGCATATAAGTGATGTAGCCCGCTTCATACAAGCGCTGCGCCATCATCATGGTTTTCTTCACGCCGAATCCCAGACGCGTGCTGGCGGCCTGCTGTAGCGTGGAGGTGATGAACGGCGCACCCGGCTTGCTGCTGGTCGGCTTATCTTCACGTTCCAGAACGCTGTAGCGCGCTTTTTCCAACAGGCTAACGGCGGCAAGCGTTTGTTCCCGGTTGACAGGACGGAACGGTTTATCATTCTGATGCGTCACCTCAAGCGGTAACGCATCACCGCCTGGCGTGGTCGTGTTAGCATCAATTTCCCAGAACTCTTCAGGAACGAATGCTTTGATTTCGCGTTCACGCTCAACCACCAGACGCACGGCAACCGACTGTACGCGGCCTGCTGACAGGCCTCGCGCAATTTTTTTCCACAGCAGCGGCGACACCATATAGCCCACAACACGGTCCATAAAGCGGCGCGCCTGTTGCGCATTGACGCGGTCGATGTTCAGTTCGCCCGGTTTTTCAAACGCCTGACGAATAGCGTTTTTGGTAATTTCGTTAAACACCACGCGACTGTAGCGGGTGTCGTCGCCGCCGATCACTTCCCGCAGGTGCCACGCAATGGCTTCCCCTTCGCGGTCAAGGTCGGTTGCGAGATAGATGTGGTCGGCTTTTTCAGCCAGTTGCTTCAGTTCAGAAACAACTTTTTCTTTACCGGGCAGCACTTCATAGCGCGCATCCCAGTTGTGCCACGGGTCAACACCCATACGATTGACGAGAGCGCCACGTTCATCCTTTTTGGGCTTTTTAGCCGTTTTGGTGGAGGTTGAGTCGGCGCTCTTTTTAGTTGCTGAGCCACTGGTCGGCAAATCACGGATATGACCGACGCTGGATTTCACCACGTAGTCATTACCCAGATACTTGTTGATCGTTTTGGCTTTTGCCGGGGACTCAACGATGACAAGAGCTTTACCCATATTCACCTTTACCTAATTTGATTCTTCCAGAATGCGTCGCACGTTGATTCACCTTCCACTGGCGACGAGACATCGATATGGTCTCTGCGTCGGCGGATATCAACCCTTAAACTGATTCGCGCTTGTAATGTAACTCTCATGTAACTGAGTTAACAGGCTTTTTCGCTCACAAACGCTATAGCACGACGGAGTATTGGTCGAATGTCAAGCAAATCTGTTGCCAGATTGACGAAAGCGTCACACTGTACCTGATAAAATGCGTTACGCAACTTTATTAGCATGCAAAAACAAATCTCGCCACTTGCAACACTGTCGTAAGACCTTCATTTAAGTCAGGGTATATTTGCCCATAAGCCGGGCTCGGCGTAGACTAATGTCCTTGTTTAAGGAGTAAATAATGCATAAAGACACTCAACCCATCGATCGCGAAACACTGCTGATTGAAGCCAACAAAATCATTCGTGAGCATGAGGACACGCTGGCGGGGATTGTCGCCACCGGCGTAACGCAGCGAAATGGCGTGCTGGTTTTCAGCGGAGATTACTTTTTAGACGAGCAAGGGCTACCGACGCCCAAAAGTACGGCGGTGTTTAATATGTTTAAACATCTGGCGCACGTACTTTCTGAAAAGTATCACTTGATCGATTAACACGAGAAATGATTTGCCGGATGACGGCTGCGCCTCATCCGGCAATTACAATTTTACATCAGCGGTTTTTGTCCTCGCTGCCACCAACGCATCAGTAAACGATCGGCGCTCTCGGCGGCACTGCCGGTAAAACGGTCCATCAGTTTTTTACGCTGCAGATAACGTACGTTTAATACGTCACGACCGTCCATCAGTCCGAGGATCACCTCATCACTGGTATTGATCTCATCCACCAGCCCGTTGACCAGCGCCTGTTGACCAAACCAGTGTTCACCCGTGGCAACCTGCTCAATGTCCAGAGCCGGACGCATGCGCTGTACAAAATCTTTAAACAGATGATGGGTTTCGTTCAGGTCTTCGCGGAATTTCTGCCGCCCTTCTTCCGTGTTTTCACCAAGTAAGGTCAGCGTACGCTTGTACTGTCCGGCGGTGTGCAGTTCGATATCAATATCTTTCCCTTTCAGGAAGCGGTGAAAGTTCGGGATCTGTGCCACAACGCCAATAGAGCCGACAATAGCAAACGGCGCCGAGACAATTTTATCCGCCACGCAAGCCATCATATATCCGCCGCTCGCAGCGACTTTATCTACCGTAACGGTCAGCGGGATCTGCTTATCGCGCAGACGTTGTAACTGGGACGCGGCCAGGCCATAGCCGTGTACTACGCCGCCCGGACTTTCCAGACGAACTACGACCTGATCCTGGGGTTTAACGACCGCCAGGACTGCCGTCACCTCTTCGCGTAATGCGCTGACCTCATGGGCATCCATACTGCCTTTAAAATCAAGTACCCATACCCGTGGTTTATCAGATGACGTACTGTCTCCCAGTTTCGCTTTTGCCTTAGCGGCCTTCGCCTCAAGCTTGTGTTTCTTTTTCTGCGCCTTATGCCAGAATTTTTGCTGATGCCCATCCAATAAGGCCAGCGACAGGTCTTCTTTCATCTCTTTATATTGATCGCTGAGATTAATAACCCGCAATTCCCCACGCTGACGTTTGCGTTGTGTCGCGTTTACGATCAGCATAACTACCACCGCAATAGCCACCACGACAGTGACAATTTTTGCCAAAAACAACCCATATTCAGACAACAATTCCACGTGACCCACCTTGGTTAAACAACGCTACTTTCGCTCAGTGTACAACAGCCTTGTTAACCCGTCTTGCTTCATCCATTCAGTAAAAAGCATGACAACGCGTTCATTTTGCGGTGTTATTGCCTTTGGCTGATTGAAAAAGAACAGGGTTTAAGGCATAAAGCCCAAAAGTTATCGCGAACGAGATGGCCAGGACGTCGCCGAGGAGTAGCCGTGCATTATCAACCGAAACAAGATCTTCTACAGGACCGCATTATTCTGGTCACCGGTGCCAGCGATGGTATCGGGCGTGAAGCCGCACAGACCTACGCGCGTTACGGCGCGACCGTTATTCTGTTAGGGCGTAACGAAGAAAAACTGCGTCAGGTTGCCCGCTCCATCGCCGAAGAAAAAGGTACGCAACCACACTGGTTCACGCTGGATCTGCTCACCTGTACGTCTGACGAATGCCACCAGCTCGCACAGCGCATTGCCGCGCATTTCCCGCGTCTGGATGGCGTATTGCATAATGCCGGATTGCTCGGTGACATTTGCCCGATGAGCGAGCAAAACCCGCAGGTATGGCAGGACGTGATGCAGGTAAACGTGAACGCCACCTTTATGCTGACTCAGGCATTGTTACCGTTGTTGCTCAAATCCGATGCCGGATCGCTGGTCTTTACCTCCTCCAGCGTCGGTCGCCAGGGGCGCGCCAACTGGGGGGCATACGCCACCTCCAAATTTGCTACCGAAGGAATGATGCAGGTTCTGGCTGATGAATATCAGAACCGCCACCTGCGCGTAAACTGTATCAATCCAGGTGGAACGCGTACCGGCATGCGAGCCAGCGCGTTCCCGACGGAAGATCCGCAAAAATTGAAAACCCCCGCCGATATTATGCCGCTGTACCTGTGGCTGATGGGCGATGACAGCCGCCGTAAAACCGGTATGACTTTCGATGCCCAGCCGGGCCGTAAACCAGGAATCGCCCAATGAGTGAAGAACGCTATCAGCAGCGCCAGCAGCGCGTAAAAGACCGGGTTGACGCCCGTGTTGCCGCCGCCAGAGACGAGCGCGGGATTATTATTGTGTTCACCGGAAATGGTAAGGGTAAAACCACCGCCGCGTTCGGTACCGCCACGCGCGCAGTAGGCCACGGTAAAAAAGTTGGTGTAGTGCAATTTATTAAGGGGACGTGGCCAAACGGTGAACGAAACTTACTCGAACCCCACGGCGTTGAGTTTCAGGTCATGGCGACAGGATTTACCTGGGAAACGCAGAACCGCGAGTCCGACACCGCAGCCTGCATGGCCGTATGGGAACACGGCAAGCGGATGCTGGCCGACGCTGAGCTGGATATGGTGATACTGGACGAGCTGACCTACATGGTTGCATACGACTATCTGCCGCTCGACGAGGTCATCAATGCCCTAAACGCGCGCCCTGCCCATCAAACGGTTATTATCACCGGTCGTGGATGTCATCGCGATATTCTGGAGTTAGCGGATACGGTCAGCGAACTGCGGCCAGTTAAGCACGCCTTTGAAGCGGGTGTGAAAGCCCAGATGGGGATCGATTACTGACAGTAGGCCGGATAAGGCGCTTACGCCGCATCCGGCTCCACGCTAACGCCTGATGGCGCGTTGCTCATCAGGCCTACTCATGATTAACCGTTGTTGCTGCGACCGCCCGGACGACGGCTGCCGCCAACCTGAGAGTGGCGCTTCACCGCACGGCGGATCTGGTTTGCCTTCATACGGCGACGATCTTTCTCGACGGCAACTTTAGAGGTGGTTTCCGGCTTCAGTTCCACCAGTTCACGCAAATAGTTGGTCTGCGCGAGGTCAAGTTCCGTCCAGCCGCCACGCGGCAGGCCCTTCGGCAGTGGGATATCACCGTAACGTACACGGATAAGACGACTTACCTGCACGCCCACGGCTTCCCACAGGCGACGGACTTCACGGTTACGCCCTTCGGTCAACGTGACATTATACCACTGGTTGATCCCTTCACCGCCGCTGAACTTGATCGTTTTAAATGCGGCCGGACCATCTTCCAGCTGCACGCCACGACTCAGATCGCGCAGTTTTGCGTCATCAACCTGACCAAACACACGCACCGCATATTCACGTTCAACTTCGCGGCTTGGGTGCATCAGACGGTTCGCCAGTTCGCCATCGGTGGTAAACAGCAGTAAACCACAGGTATTCACGTCCAGACGTCCCACGGCAATCCAGCGCGCATCGCGCAGTTTTGGCAGACGATCAAACACGGTCGGACGACCTTCCGGGTCGTTACGGGTACACAGTTCACCTTCTGGCTTGTAATAAGCCAGAACACGGCAGATTTGCTCCGCAGATTCTTTAACCGAAATCAGATGACCGTCGATACGGATTTTCAGACCCGGCGTAACTTCAACGCGATCGCCGAGCGTGGCAATTTTGCCATCAACGCTCACGCGACCCGCGGCAATTATGGATTCAATTTCACGGCGAGAACCGTGGCCAGCGCGCGCCAGCACTTTTTGTAACTTTTCGCTCATAGAGCTTCCTTTAGATGTCGCCTTCACAGGCGTCGAACAGGAGAATCAACGGCGCCAGTCAGCGCCATTTTAAGGCCGCGTAGTATAGCGGTTCGCGCCCTTATAAGAAAGGTTTAACGTCGCCGACGCCTTCGCGCAATACCACCGGGGAATCATCGGTTAAATCGATAACCGTGGTTGGCTGCTGGCCGAGATATCCACCGTGGATAATCAAATCCACCACTTTCTCCAGACGATCTTTGATTTCTTCCGGATCTGACTCGGTAAATTCGCTGCCCGGCAGCATCAGTGATGTAGAGAGCATAGGCTCGCCCAGCGCTTCCAGCAGCGCCAGCGCAATCGGATTCGAGGGTACACGCAAGCCGATGGTCTTACGTTTTTCCTGCAACAGTCGACGTGGTACTTCTTTCGTCCCCTTCAGGATGAACGTGTAGTTACCCGGCGTGTTGTTTTTAATTAAACGGAAGGCCACGTTGTCGACAAACGAATAGGTCGACAGTTCGGACAGGTCACGACACATCAGCGTAAAGTTGTGCCCGTCCGGCAGGTGACGGATGCGACAAATGCGCTCCATTGCGCCTTTATCTTCAATTTTGCAACCCAACGCATAGCCGGAATCAGTTGGATAGACGATCACCCCTCCTTTACGCACGATTTCAACGGCCTGATTGATCAGTCGCTGCTGTGGGTTTTCGGGATGAATATAAAAAAACTGGCTCATACTTTCCTCTCTGTGGTCTCGGGCTGTTCCCAAAGTTGCCAGACGCCTTCTACGCCTGCGGGCAACCAGAGTTTACGACCCAGCTCAATCCATGGGCAGGGTAGATGAAAATCAGACCCTTGCGATGCCCACAGTTGATGCTGACGCGCAAGCGTCGCCAGATGGGTGCGTTCATTGGGAGACTGCTGGCACTGTGCCACTTCCATCGCGTCGCCGTGATGTTCAGCAAAATGCGCAACCAGTCTTTTCAGCCACTTAGCGCTAAGATCGTACCGCCCAGGATGAGCCAGAACTGCCTTACCGCCAGAATGATGAATGACATCAATAGCTTGTTCTATTGTACACCACTGTGGCGGAACGTAACCGGTTTTCCCACGAGCAAGATATTTTTTAAAGACATCCGCCATGGTTGTAGCTTTTCCGCATTCCACCAGGAAACGCGCGAAATGCCCCCGAGTGATCGCCCCGCCATCAGCCAGGCGTAATGCCCCTTCCCACGCGCCGGGAATATGCGCTTTGTCGAGTCGTTCAGCAATCAGGCGCGCGCGCTGCTGACGACGTTCCGTTTGCTGCGCCAGAAATTCGCACATCATTGGATGGACGATATCAATGTTCAGACCCACGATATGGATCTCATGGTTTTCCCAGACTGTTGATATCTCGACGCCAGGGATCAAATTTAACGCTAAACCCGCACGTGAAATTTCTTCTCTTGCCGCCGCAATACCCGCTGTGGTGTCATGATCGGTGATCGCCAGTGTACCGACTCGCATCTCTACCGCACGGTGTACTAAGGCTTCTGGCGTTAATCGCCCATCGGAGGCTGTAGTATGACTGTGCAGGTCATAAATCACTGCGTAATTCGTGTCGCTCAATGCGGCTCCCGTTTCACTAAATGTCTTAACCCGCCCATCATAGCGGTTTAGACAAATATACTGAAATCAGGTGTTGACTTTATTCCATTGAACTAGTTAACTAGTACGCAAGTTCACATGAAGAAGGTATCTGAGATGAAAGCAACATATGTTCTGCACGGTTGGTGGCGCACTTCCTGATTTCGGGCAGTGTCTTACGTCTGCAATATGCAACCAGATACCCGGCCCGCCAAATGAGCGGGCTTTTTTTTGAACAAAATTAATGAGAATAACGATGCAAACACAAAAACCGACACTCGAGCTGCTTGCCTGCGATGCCGCCTACCGTGAAAATCCGACGGCGCTGTTTCATCAGGTGTGTGGCGCACGTCCGGCAACGCTGCTGCTGGAATCTGCCGATATCGACAGCAAAGACGATCTGAAGAGCTTGCTGCTGGTCGACAGCGCATTACGAATTACCGCCATCGGTGACACTGTCACCATCCAGGCATTATCCGCTAACGGCGCATCGCTGCTGCCGCTGCTGGATGCTGCCCTGCCCGCGGGTGTTGAGAACAAACAACAGCCGAATGGTCGCCATCTGCGATTCCCTGCCGTTAGCCCGCTGCTGGATGAAGACGCCCGCTTATGTTCCCTGTCCGTATTTGATGCCTTCCGTTTATTGCAGGAGCTGGTTAATGTTCCTGCGCAAGAACGTGAAGCGATGTTCTTCGGCGGTCTGTTTTCCTACGACCTGGTTGCCGGTTTTGAAGATTTACCTCAGCTTGAAGCGGGCAACCGTTGCCCTGACTACTGCTTCTATCTGGCAGAAACGCTCATGGTCATCGACCATCAGAAGAAAAGCACCCGCATTCAGGCCAGCATTTTTACCCCCAGCGATGCAGAAAAACAGCGTCTTAATGCCCGTCTGGCGCAACTGAGCCAGCAGCTTACCGAACCTGCGCCGCCGCTGCCCGTCACTGAAGTCCCGCACATGCGCTGCGAATGCAATCAGAGCGATGAAGAGTTTGCCGCCGTGGTTCGTGGTATGCAAAAAGCCATTCGCGCTGGCGAAATTTTCCAGGTGGTTCCATCCCGTCGTTTCTCGCTGCCCTGCCCGTCACCGCTGGCGGCCTACTATGTGCTGAAGAAAAGTAACCCCAGCCCGTACATGTTTTTTATGCAGGACAACGATTTCACACTGTTCGGCGCCTCTCCGGAAAGCTCGCTGAAATACGATGCCACCAGCCGGCAGATTGAAATCTATCCGATTGCCGGGACCCGCCCACGCGGTCGTCGTGCGGACGGTTCGCTGGACCGCGATCTCGACAGCCGTATTGAGCTGGAGATGCGTACCGATCATAAAGAGCTTTCCGAGCACCTGATGCTGGTAGACCTGGCGCGTAACGACCTGGCGCGCATCTGTACGCCCGGCAGCCGCTACGTTGCTGACCTCACCAAAGTGGATCGTTATTCCTTCGTTATGCACCTGGTTTCCCGCGTAGTCGGCGAGCTGCGTAGCGATCTGGATGTGCTGCATGCTTACCGCGCCTGTATGAACATGGGTACGCTAAGCGGAGCACCGAAAGTTCGCGCCATGCAGCTTATCGCCGAGGCCGAAGGCCGTCGTCGCGGCAGCTATGGCGGTGCAGTAGGTTACTTCACGGCCCATGGCGATCTGGATACCTGTATTGTGATTCGTTCCGCCCTCGTGGAAGACGGTATTGCCACCGTACAGGCTGGCGCCGGAATTGTTCTGGATTCCGTTGGGCAGTCAGAAGCCGATGAAACCCGTAATAAAGCGCGTGCGGTTCTGCGTGCTATCGCCACCGCACACCACGCACAGGAGACCTTCTAATGGCTGACATTCTGCTGCTCGATAATATCGACTCTTTTACCTATAACCTGGCAGATCAGCTGCGTACTAACGGTCATAACGTGGTGATTTACCGCAACCATATTCCGGCCCAGACATTAATAGACCGCTTAGCGACCATGAAAAATCCGGTGCTGATGCTCTCTCCAGGTCCAGGTGCGCCAAGCGAAGCGGGCTGCATGCCGGAGCTGTTAACCCGCCTGCGCGGCAAGCTGCCAATCATCGGCATTTGTCTGGGGCATCAGGCCATTGTCGAGGCCTATGGTGGATACGTGGGACAGGCTGGGGAAATCCTGCACGGCAAAGCGTCCAGCATTGAACACGATGGTCAGGCAATGTTCGCCGGTCTGGCAAATCCGCTGCCAGTGGCGCGCTATCACTCGCTGGTTGGCAGCAACGTTCCGGCCGGATTGACCATCAACGCCCACTTTAACGGCATGGTGATGGCGGTACGTCACGATACCGATCGCGTATGTGGCTTCCAGTTCCATCCAGAATCCATTCTGACCACCCAGGGCGCACGTCTGCTGGAGCAAACGCTGGCCTGGGCGCAACAGAAACTCGAACAGACCAATACCCTGCAACCTATTCTGGAGAAACTGTATCAGGCCCAGACGCTGTCTCAGCAGGAAAGCCACCAGCTGTTCTCCGCCGTGGTACGCGGTGAACTGAAGCCGGAACAACTGGCTGCGGCGCTGGTGAGCATGAAAATTCGTGGCGAGCACCCGAATGAAATTGCCGGTGCGGCAACCGCGTTGCTGGAAAACGCCGCCCCGTTCCCGCGACCTGATTATCTGTTTGCCGATATTGTCGGTACCGGCGGTGATGGCAGCAACAGTATCAATATTTCCACCGCCAGCGCCTTTGTGGCGGCCGCTTGCGGACTGAAAGTCGCCAAACACGGCAACCGCAGCGTCTCCAGCAAGTCGGGCTCTTCGGATCTGTTAGCGGCTTTTGGCATCAATCTGGATATGAACGCCGATAAATCCCGTCAGGCACTTGACGACCTCGGTGTGTGTTTCTTGTTTGCGCCGAAATACCACACCGGTTTTCGCCATGCTATGCCGGTACGCCAACAGTTGAAAACCCGTACGCTGTTTAACGTCCTCGGCCCGTTGATTAACCCGGCACATCCGCCGCTGGCGCTGATCGGCGTTTACAGTCCGGAACTGGTGCTGCCGATTGCCGAAACGCTGCGCGTGTTGGGGTATCAGCGGGCAGCCGTGGTGCACAGCGGCGGCATGGATGAAGTTTCCCTGCATGCACCGACCATTGTGGCAGAGTTGCATGATGGCGAAATCAAGAGCTATCAACTGACGGCGGAAGACTTTGGCCTGACGCCTTACCACCAAGAACAGCTGGCTGGCGGCACGCCGGAAGAAAACCGTGACATTCTTAGTCGCTTGTTACAAGGTAAAGGTGAAGCCGCTCATGAAGCTGCTGTTGCCGCGAATGTCGCCATGTTAATGCGCCTGCACGGTGAAGAAGATTTAAAAGCCAATGCGCAAACCGTGATTAATGTACTGCGCAGCGGCGCGGCCTATGACCGTGTCACTGCACTGGCAGCAAGAGGGTAAATGATGCAAACCGTTTTAGCGAAAATTGTCGCAGACAAGGCGATTTGGGTAGAAGCCCGCAAACAGCAACAACCGCTGGCCAGCTTTCAGAATGATGTTCAACCCAGCTCTCGTGATTTCTACGATGCGCTGCAAGGTGCACGCACCGCCTTTATTCTGGAGTGCAAAAAAGCGTCTCCGTCAAAAGGCGTGATCCGTGATGACTTCGACCCGGCACAGATTGCGGGCGTATATAAACAATATGCTTCTGCGATTTCCGTACTGACCGATGAGAAATATTTCCAGGGGAGCTTTGATTTCCTGCCCATCGTCAGCCGCATCGCACCGCAACCGATTCTGTGTAAGGACTTTATTATCGATCCTTACCAGATTTACCTGGCGCGCTTCTATCAGGCGGACGCCTGTCTGCTGATGCTGTCGGTACTTGATGATGAGCAATATCGTCAACTCGCCGCCGTCGCCCACAGTTTGAAAATGGGCGTACTGACCGAGGTCAGTAACGATGAAGAGCTGGAGCGTGCTATCGCACTGGGTGCCAAAGTCGTCGGTATCAACAACCGTGATTTACGCGACCTGTCGATCGATCTGAATCGCACCCGCCAACTGGCGCCGCGACTGGGTCATGGCGTAACCGTCATCAGCGAGTCCGGTATCAATACCTATGGTCAAGTGCGAGAACTCAGCCACTTCGCCAACGGTTTTCTGATTGGCTCCGCGTTGATGTCGCATGATGATCTGCATGCTGCCGTGCGTCGCGTTCTGCTCGGCGAAAATAAAGTCTGCGGTTTAACCCGGCCTCAGGATGCAAACGCGGCATACGAAGCGGGTGCCATATACGGCGGGTTGATTTTTGTGTCCACATCGCCACGCGCGGTCAGCGTTGAACGCGCGCGCGAGGTCATGACCGGCGCACCGCTGCAATATGTCGGGGTGTTTCGCAACGCAGAGATCACCGACGTGCGTGAAACAGCGGTGGCTCTGGGGCTAACAGCCGTGCAATTGCATGGTAGCGAAGACCAGGCCTATGTTGACGCCCTGCGCGACGCGCTCCCCGAACAGGTGCAAATCTGGAAGGCGTTAAGCGTCAGCGAAACGTTGCCAGCTCGTGATTATCAGCACGTCGATAAATACGTATTCGACAATGGTCAGGGCGGCAGCGGTCAACGCTTCGACTGGTCACTTTTAGGCGGACAATCGCTGGATAACGTTTTACTGGCTGGCGGACTCGGCGCTGATAACTGCGTTGACGCGGCAAAAACCGGCTGTGCCGGTCTCGATTTCAATTCTGGCGTAGAGTCACAGCCGGGCATCAAGGATGCACGTCTTTTGGCTTCGGTCTTTCAGACGCTGCGCGCATATTAAGGAAAAGGACATGACAACATTACTCAATCCGTATTTTGGTGAATTTGGCGGTATGTATGTGCCACAGATTCTGATGCCTGCCCTGCGCCAGTTGGAGGAAGCTTTTGTCAGCGCGCAAAAGGATCCTGAATTTCAGGCGCAGTTTACAGACCTGCTGAAAAACTATGCTGGTCGTCCAACTGCACTGACCAAATGCCAGAATATTACTCAAGGCACCAACACTACGCTGTATCTCAAACGTGAAGATTTGCTGCACGGCGGCGCGCACAAAACCAACCAGGTGCTGGGCCAGGCATTGCTGGCGAAACGTATGGGGAAAACGGAGATCATCGCCGAAACCGGCGCGGGCCAGCACGGTGTTGCATCAGCTCTCGCCAGCGCACTGCTGGGGCTGAAATGCCGTATTTATATGGGTGCAAAAGACGTTGAACGCCAGTCGCCAAACGTTTTCCGTATGCGTCTGATGGGGGCTGAAGTTATCCCGGTTCACAGCGGTTCTGCAACCCTGAAAGATGCCTGTAACGAAGCGCTGCGCGACTGGTCTGGCAGCTACGATACCGCGCACTATATGCTCGGTACGGCGGCGGGTCCACATCCCTTCCCGACCATTGTTCGTGAATTTCAGCGCATGATCGGCGAGGAAACTAAAGCGCAGATCCTTGAAAAAGAAGGTCGCCTGCCGGACGCGGTTATCGCCTGCGTGGGCGGCGGTTCTAACGCCATCGGTATGTTCGCGGACTTTATTAATGAAACCAGCGTCGGTTTGATTGGCGTCGAGCCTGGCGGCCATGGGATTGAATCAGGGGAACATGGCGCACCGTTGAAGCATGGTCGTGTCGGGATTTATTTCGGCATGAAGTCCCCGATGATGCAGACCGAAGAAGGACAGATTGAAGAGTCTTACTCTATTTCCGCGGGGCTGGATTTCCCGTCTGTCGGGCCGCAGCATGCGTATCTGAACAGCATTGGTCGCGCCGATTATGTTTCGATCACCGACGACGAAGCGCTCGAGGCCTTCAAAACGCTGTGTCTGCACGAGGGGATTATTCCGGCGCTGGAGTCCTCCCATGCCCTGGCACACGCATTGAAAATGATGCGTGAAAACCCGGAAAAAGAGCAGTTACTGGTGGTTAATCTCTCCGGTCGCGGCGACAAAGACATTTTCACCGTACACGATATTCTGAAAGCGCGAGGGGAAATCTGATGGAACGTTACGAAAACCTGTTTGCACAGCTGAAGGACCGCAAAGAAGGTGCTTTTGTCCCCTTCGTAACCCTGGGCGATCCGTCTGTTGAGCAGTCACTGAAAATCATTGATACGCTGATTGACGCCGGTGCTGATGCCCTTGAGCTCGGTATTCCGTTCTCCGATCCGCTGGCTGACGGTCCAACCATTCAGGAAGCCACCTTGCGTGCGTTTGCCGCCGGCGTCACGCCGTCGCAATGCTTTGAAATGCTGGCGCTGATTCGCCAGAAGCACCCTACGATTCCCATTGGCTTGCTGATGTATGCCAACCTGGTGTTTAGCAAGGGCATTGACGAGTTTTACGCCCAGTGTGAAAAAGTTGGCGTGGATTCCGTGTTAGTAGCCGATGTTCCCGTTGAAGAGTCCGCGCCATTCAGAGCTGCGGCGCTCCGCCACAACATTGCGCCAATTTTTATCTGCCCACCGAACGCTGATGAAGAACTGCTGCGCCAGATAGCCTCTCATGGCCGCGGCTATACCTATTTGCTTTCGCGTGCGGGCGTGACCGGTGCTGAAAATCGTGCGGCGTTACCGCTGCATCACCTGGTCGAAAAGTTGAAAGCATATGATGCTCCGCCTTCTTTACAGGGGTTTGGTATCTCTGCACCTGAACAGGTAACCGGCGCGATTGACGCTGGCGCTGCTGGCGCTATTTCCGGCTCGGCAATTGTGAAAATCATTGAGAAAAATGTTGCGGCACCGGAACAGATGTTGGCTGAGCTGAAATCTTTTGTC
>NZ_SZWS01000061.1:265936-270352 GCF_005281245.1 Citrobacter sp. wls826 | reverse complement strand
GGCGGTTTTACGCTTCTTTCGTGTGCTTCATTTTATACATGGCGCTATCTGCATTCTGAATAGCCACATCCAGTTCACCGTTCACCTCTGCAATCCCCCACGATACTGACAATGGCACGGTATGACCGTCCACTACAAACACATGGCTGGTCACCTGCCCGCTGATACGTTGAGCGATTGCGATGGCATCAGTTGCCTGCGAGCGAAACAGCAGGATCATAAATTCATCCCCGCCGGTACGAATCACAATATCGTGGCTGGTGCGGGTGTTTGATAACATCCTGTTGGCGATAATTTGCAACGCACGATCGCCTGCCGCGTGACCCCAGGTATCATTGACGGCCTTGAACTTATTGCAGTCCAGTAGCACCACCGAACAGTGGGATAAATCACGGCGCTTGATGATGTCGAGTATTCGGCGATTAAAGCAACCGGTCAGGGTGTCTATATAAACCTTCAGGTCGCTTTCGTTTAGCCATGATTTTAGCGAGAAACTAATCATGATGAAAAAGAACGGCGCCAGCAGGATCACGATCCCGGCATGGGTATCGCGCGTCATAAAACGGCCTAATGAAAGCGAATAGTGCAGCGCATATTTCTCCGAAAAATTGCGCACTAAAAAACGGGATTGACCTGTACATTTACCGGATAAACAGAGACTTTCATTGTTGGTCAAATTTACCAATTCCACATTCAGCTCTGGTGGGAGCTGGTAGTCAAATGCTTGAGCCAACGCTTCCTGCAATTCGGGCTTTGAATGGTCATAAACCAGATAGGCCACGATTTGGTCTGATATCTCTTTGCCAGACAGATCGTAGATATAGCTCACCACGCTGTAAGCTTTTTCACCGGTAATTTTATCGGTATAGAAGTTCGTTGAACTAAGGGCTTTGTTTTTGACGTTTTTTTGCAACAGTCGGGTATAGAAATCGACCGGAGGATAGAAAAAGTTGGTGAGATCCCGCGCCATTTCAGAATTTGAGAAACTGAAGTTGCGCGAATCGGAAGCCATAAACCAGTAAAAATAATCTGAATTTTTGGCGATAATATAACGATGTGCATCGAAGCTGCCCGGATTTAGCTCATTAACCATACCGCGAATAAACTCCGCCGCCGTATACATACACAGCGCGTTGTGGCTGGCTTGCTGGGCAATAATTGTCCCCGTTACCGAATGCAGACGCTTTGGGTCGGCGTTAATTCCCCATTCCATTTCATTGCGGGGAGCAAATTGTGAAATATCGCCACATTGCTCACCCGATTTAATATGGTGATAGCGCTCACCAATCGCATCGGCGATCAGCTCATTATCGTTAAAAATGTCCATCATGCGCGCTTGCATGCGGTTAACACCGTCACTGACTGCAGCCATCCGCTGCTCATAAATTATAAACAGAAACAACGACGTAAATATCAACGTAATGAGCCCTGATACCAGCAGTGCCTGCCTGTTTCTGAGCTTGTCCTGCACAATCTTCACGAGTTCACCCTGATAGTTAACATATTGCCAAACCGGTTACCCGTTTCTGTCGTTGCATAACTGCGCTGTATGTTGATTAAGAATGTTAACCGTCCCTAAGCTGATGCCTTAGAAGCCCGCCGTTGTGTGCGCTAAAGTTACAGACTTATACAATAAAAGCACATTTTTGTTAACATAAATGCAAACTAATCATCACCCTCAATCGGATACCCTGCCCGACGAATGGCCTCACGACAATCGCTCACGCCTGCGGCATAGCCCGCTTCGATCTCACAAACAGGACTGGCGCTGCAATAAGGTAGTTTAACCGGAGTCGCAATGCGTTTCTCCAGCACTTCAATTTTATCCATAAAATTCAATAAGTCACGCGCGGCACTCACGGCGAACTCTGCCGTTTCATCTCCGGTGAATGGTTCCAAAAGTGTGATTTTTTGTTGTAGCAGGAGTCGAGTCAACATCATCGTCAATGCCCTCAAAGCCAGTTTGCTTAAAGAGTAGCATTACATCGACGGGGAGAAAGGCAGGAAGAAATAAACTGGTAATAAAAAAGCTGACCGTGGAACGATCAGCTTTTCAGTATTTTAATCACGGACTTAGAAGCGATAACCCGCGGAGAACATAAACACCCACGGATCGAGGCGGACGCTGTCATGCTGCTGCGCGCCAGCCAGTTTATAGCTCGCGGTGGTGTCGATATCCATGTACCAGACCGACATGTTAATCAGCCAGTCGCGGTTAATCAGATAGTCCATACCCACTTGCCCTGCTGCGCCCCAGGAGTCTTTCAGGCTCAGGTCAGATAAACCGGTTTCTTTGCCGTTATTGTTAAAGCCTTCGTCAAAGAAGGTGGTGTAGTTCACACCGACACCAACGTACGGACGCAGTTTGCTGCTGGAATCGCCGAAATACCACTGTGCCATTAAGGTCGGCGGTAAATGGTGAACGGTCGCAATATCACCTGTTGTGGCAGTGCCAATTTTATGGCGGAACGGCGTAGCTGCCAGTAATTCAACACCGATATTGTCGGTTGCCATGTAGGTAAATGTCAGACCCAACTGCGTGTTATTGCTGACATCAAAGCCACCCAGGCTTCCCAGCGTACCACCCGCGCCTTCCGTCGGTCTGACGGTGGCAGAACCTGCACGAATAAAGAATTCTCCGGCCTCATGCGCAAATACGTTACCAGAGAGAAGAGTTGTTAAAGCCACTGCTGCAACTGTTAATTTTTTCATGTCCGCTCCATCGTTATGGTTATAAAAGCGGAACGAATATACCCACATTGGAGTAATAAGTGATCTAACCTGGATCACATTGACTTTGATAATTTAACATTTATTGATCCAGATTAAGTTAGAACTTGCATTCAAAATCCTGGTTAACCTAATTCAGATCAATTTTGATATATTTTCGCCACGCAAGTACCTGACCTCCGTTGCAGAATAGCGATGGTTATTTGTTCGTGATGCGCAGAGAACAACCAACGTTCTTGCATGACGCTGAAGTCATAGTCAAAAATTACCGGGGCTTTACAAAGATATGCTTTTCCATACACCGCGCGATGCTGCCACTGTAGAGTTATCCAGGGTACAATTGCCCACAAATGAACACCTGCAAAACTCAAGGAGAGTGCATGTCTATCACGGCGAAATCCGTTTACCGTGACACGGGAAACTTTTTCCGTAATCAATTCATTACCATCTTGCTGGTATCGTTGTTGTGCGCGTTTATCACAGTGGTGTTAGGGCATGCCTTTTCTCCCACCGACGCACAAATTGCGCAACTTAGTGAAGGCGATCAGTTAACCAGCAGCGTGGGATTGTTCGATCTGGTGCAAAACATGACCCCGGAGCAACAGCAAATTTTGCTACGCGCTTCCGCGGCGTCGACGTTTTCCGGTCTGATTGGTAATGCCATCCTCGCCGGAGGCATTATCCTGATGATTCAGCTGATTTCAGCCGGTCATCGGGTCAGCGCGTTACGCGCCATCGGTGCCAGCGCGCCGGTTTTGCCGAAGCTGTTTATTCTGATTTTTCTGACTACTCTGCTGGTGCAAATCGGTATTATGCTGGTTGTGGTACCCGGTATTCTGCTGGCTATCCTGCTGGCACTTGCACCGGTGATGTTAGTACAGGACAAAATGGGTGTCTTTGCCGCGATGCGCAACAGTATGCGTCTGGCGTGGTCGAATATGCGCCTGGTTGCACCAGCAGTGATCGGTTGGCTGTTGGCAAAAACGTTGTTGTTGCTTTTTGCGCCAAGTTTTGCGGTACTTACGCCAAATGTAGGCGCGGTATTGGCGAATACGCTGAGCAATATGATCTCCGCCGTGTTGCTGATCTATTTGTTCCGCCTGTACATGCTAATTCGCCAATAAACCCTGAACGCATTCCGGGCTTGTACCCGGTGCTTTTGATGACGGAATCGAAGAATGAAGCAGTTTCTTGATTTTTTACCGCTGGTTGTCTTTTTTGCTTTTTATAAGCTCTATGACATCTACGCGGCGACCTCGGCGCTGATTGTTGCGACGGCTGTGGTTTTGATTTACAGCTGGGTCCGCTATCGCAAGGTCGAGAAGATGGCATTAATCACTTTTGTTCTGGTAGCCGTGTTCGGTGGCCTGACCATTTTCTTCCACAATGATGAATTCATTAAGTGGAAAGTAACGGTGATTTACGGGCTGTTTGCCGGTGCGCTGCTGGTTAGCCAATGGGTAATGAAAAAGCCGCTGATTCAGCGCATGTTAGGTAAAGAGCTGAGCTTGCCACAGCCGGTTTGGACAAAACTTAACTTCGCCTGGGCCGTCTTCTTTATCCTGTGCGGTCTGGCGAATATCTATATCGCGTTTTGGCTACCGCAGAATATTTGGGTCAACTTTAAAGTGTTCGGCCTGACCGCCCTGACTTTACTATTTACGTTACTGAGCGGAGTCTATATTT
>NZ_SZWS01000061.1:265299-265859 GCF_005281245.1 Citrobacter sp. wls826 | reverse complement strand
CCAGATCTCCGGATCTGGCGAATTTTTATCCCTTCGCGTTCCTTGTTGCCATCAACCTGGCTTACTTCCGCCCCGCAGGCCGCATCCCCTCTGTTCTCAGCGCGTAAATTCTAGTAGCATCGCGCCTGTAATCTTTCTCTATAGTCGGTTCTACAATGACAACAACGAATAACACTCCCCAGGGCGAACTGGTTTTACGCACTCTGGCTATGCCTGCCGATACCAACGCAAACGGTGATATTTTTGGCGGCTGGCTGATGTCACAAATGGATATAGGTGGCGCTATTCAGGCCAAAGAGATCGCACATGGTCGCGTGGTAACGGTGCGGGTTGAAGGAATGAGCTTTTTGCGCCCGGTTGCCGTGGGCGATGTGGTTTGTTGCTATGCACGCTGCGTGAAACGCGGGACGACCTCGATCAGCATTAATATTGAAGTCTGGGTGAAGAAAGTCGCTTCAGAACCTATCGGCCAGCGCTATAAAGCTACCGAAGCCCTGTTTATCTACGTTGCCGTTGATAAAGACGGTAAACCGCGGCCGATTCCCTCCCTGGCCTGATAG
>NZ_SZWS01000061.1:248766-265245 GCF_005281245.1 Citrobacter sp. wls826 | reverse complement strand
CATTCTGCCGGATTTGGCGACGTAACGCCAAATCCGGCCTGATGCTTACTCGATCTGTGTTGTGCCGTTCAGGCGGAAAACAATATTCACCACCAGCCCGGAACCTGGCTTACCGGCTTCATAACGCCATCTGCGCATCGCATTTTTCACTTCACGCTCAAACATATTTGCAGGCTGTGCGGACAGAACTTCCACATTTTCAACCCGGCCATCCGAGGTCACGTCAAATTTGACTTTCACACGGCCTTCAATGCGCAATGCCTGTGCACGTGCCGGATATTGAGGCTGATTACGACTTAAGGCTCGCGGACCCGATGGAGCACTCACCGCCGGTTTAGTGGTTGCCGGAGCGGTACTGGTTGTTGGACGCGCAGGCGCCGTATTTTCAAACGGGGATACCGGACGCGGCTCTGCTGGTTTAACATCACGCTTCGGCTGCTCTTCCACCTTTTTCACCGGTTTTGGCTTCGGTTTAGGCTTGGGCTTCGGTTTCTCAATCACTACCGGCGCTTCTTTTGGCGGTTCGGGGATCGGTTCTGGCTCCGGTTCAGGCTCGACGACGGGTTCCGGCGGCGGCTGAACGGCCTGAGGAGGTTCAAGATCGACAGGCGCAACCATCGTAACGGAGATCGGCTGCGCTGGCGCAGGCAGTTCAATAACCTGATGTACCGAGGTATACAGCAAACCTGCCACTACAGCACCATGAATGCCGACAGAAAGTAACGTAGGCCAGGGAAAGCGACGAGGTAAATCAAGGGTCATTGAAGTCATAATCGTTTCAGTAAAAAAACCAGGCCCTGATTTTAAATGCAAATAGCAATCATATTCAATAAGACCGTGAAGCTAACTGGCATTTAAAACGCGATTTTATGATAAAAAACCATTTTCAAAGTATGGCCTTAACATATTAGTTATCTTTCCGTTGCAGTTACCAGGCCTTTCCAATAACGTAAATATGACCTTTTACCGTTCAAGGAGCTCTACCCGTGCTGTACGTTATTTACGCTCAAGATATCGCAGACTCTCTCGAAAAACGTCTTTCCGTACGCCCTGCTCATCTGGCTCGTCTGCAACTCCTTCATGACGAAGGCCGTTTGCTCACGGCGGGTCCTATGCCAGCGGTTGACAGTAACGATCCGGGCGCCGCAGGCTTTACCGGCTCAACGGTGATCGCAGAATTTGAATCTTTAGAAGCCGCGCAGGCGTGGGCGGAAGCCGATCCCTACGTGGCGGCAGGTGTTTATGCGCAGGTTTCAGTAAAACCTTACAAAAAAGTATTTTAAAAACAAAACGAAAAGCAGACATTGGGCACCGACAGCGGTGCCCTTTTGAGATCAGATGTTGTGGATCGCAAACAGCAACGAGTTACGTTGATGGTTGAGAATACACTTTCTGATGGTATGGATACGCATATTACGGCGCGATTGTCCTTCAAGCCAACGTGCTTTACGGCGGCTAGCCTGACGCAGCATCCGCCAGCGTCCCACTTCCGTTCTACTACGCTTCATGTTTACTACTCTTTCAGTCACTGTGCGGCCATTATAACGCCACACCGAATGCAGACCAGTGGTTTTCCCGTGTTTTTATTTGCCAGATTAATCCTGATGCGTAAACTCTTAACAATACGCTTTCAAAAGGATTTTTAAATTTATGACAACCTTCTACACCGTGGTGAGTTGGCTGGTCATTCTGGGTTACTGGGTACTCATTGCTGGCGTAACATTACGCATTCTAATGAAACGACGCGCAGTGCCCTCCGCAATGGCCTGGCTTTTGATCATCTATATTCTGCCATTGGTAGGGATCATTGCTTATCTGTCCTTCGGTGAGCTCCACCTGGGTAAACGTCGCGCCGAACGCGCCCGGGCAATGTGGCCGTCAACGGCCAAGTGGCTGAACGATCTAAAAGCCTGTAAGCATATTTTTGCGCAGGAAAACAGCAGTGTCGCGTCATCCTTATTTAAGCTGTGCGAGCGTCGTCAGGGAATCGCTGGCGTTAAAGGAAATCAACTGCAGTTGCTCACCAGTTCAGAGGACGTGATGCAGGCATTGATCCGTGATATTCAACTGGCGCGTCACAACATCGAGATGGTGTTCTACATCTGGCAACCAGGCGGTATGGCCGATCAGGTCGCCGAGTCATTAATGGCTGCCGCAAGGCGTGGAATTCACTGTCGCTTAATGCTGGATTCCGCGGGTAGCGTGGCGTTCTTTCGCAGCCCATGGGCGGCGATGATGCGTAACGCGGGTATCGAGGTTGTTGAAGCGCTGAAAGTAAACCTGATGCGTGTATTTTTACGCCGTATGGACCTGCGTCAGCACCGCAAAATGATCATGATCGATAACTATATTGCTTATACCGGCAGCATGAACATGGTCGATCCCCGTTTCTTCAAACAAGATGCAGGCGTCGGGCAATGGGTGGATTTGATGGCGAGAATGGAAGGCCCGGTAGCCACCGCTATGGGCATCGTCTATTCCTGCGACTGGGAAATTGAGACCGGCAAGCGCATTCTGCCCCCGCCGCCAGACGTCAATATCATGCCGTTTGAACAGGCCAGCGGCCACACCATTCACACAATCGCTTCGGGACCTGGTTTCCCTGAAGATTTGATTCATCAGGCGCTGTTAACCGCAGCTTATTCGGCGCGTGAATATTTAATTATGACCACGCCCTACTTCGTTCCCAGTGACGATCTGCTGCACGCGATCTGTACAGCGGCGCAGCGTGGGGTTGACGTCAGTATTATTCTTCCACGCAAGAATGATTCCCTGCTGGTTGGCTGGGCAAGCCGGGCCTTTTTCACTGAGCTGCTGGCCGCTGGCGTTAAAATCTATCAGTTCGAAGGTGGCTTACTGCACACCAAGAGCGTACTGGTCGATGGCGAGCTGAGCCTGGTCGGTACCGTTAACCTGGATATGCGCAGTCTGTGGCTCAATTTTGAAATCACGCTGGTCATTGATGATGCCGGATTCGGTGGCGATCTCGCGGCAGTACAGGATGATTATATTTCGCGTTCCCGTCTGCTTGATGCCCGTTTGTGGGTAAAACGACCACTCTGGCAGCGGATCGCTGAGCGACTGTTTTACTTCTTTAGTCCGTTGCTGTAAAACGTGCCCATCAGACAGTAAACAGGTAGTCATTATGGATATGGATTTGAACAATCGCCTGACTGAAGACGAAACGCTTGAGCAGGCTTACGATATTTTTCTCGAACTGGCTGCGGACAACCTGGATCCAGCCGACATCATTCTGTTCAATTTACAGTTTGAAGAGCGCGGTGGTGCCGAGTTATTCGACCCGGCAGAAGACTGGCAGGAGCATGTTGATTTTGACCTGAACCCTGACTTCTTTGCTGAAGTGGTGATTGGTCTGGCAGATACAGAAGACGGCGAGATTAACGATATTTTTGCGCGCGTTTTATTATGTCGCGAAAAAGATCACAAACTCTGCCATATTCTCTGGCGCGAATAACAAACAAAAAAGCTGCTCTCGCAGCTTTTTTCATTTTTAGCCCGGCAGTTTACTTCCGCAGCGGTTACAAAACTGCGCACTATGTTCATGCTGCGCCTGCTGACACTGTGGGCATCTACGCTGATATCCGCGCTGTTGGAACGCACTGCTCATGTGTGTGGTTATCAATCCGGTCGGTATCGCAATCACAGAGTATCCAATCAGGATAAGCACTGACGCCACCATGCGTCCCAACGGCGTGTGCGGTGTAATGTCACCGTAGCCGACGGTGGTGACCGTAACAATTGCCCAATACACAGACGCATTCAGCGTAGTAAAGCCATATTTGGGCCCTTCTATCAGATACATCATCGCGCCGAAAACAACCATCAGAATGGCAATAAAGGAATAGAACAACATCAGTTGATGACGGGCGCTTTTTAACGCATTCCAGAACACTCGCAGAGAAGGCATAAAACGCAGCAGCTTGAGAATACGCAAGACGCGCAGGACACGCATCGCTCGCCAGGCGAAGACATAGCTCAGACTGATTTCAGGCCATAGCCACATCACGTACAGCGGTAAAATGGTGGCCAGATCGATAATCCCCCAGAAGCTAAACACATATTTTGCGGGATTGGCCCAGCTGCATAAGCGAAGAAAATATTCGAGGGTAAAGACCAGAGTAATAAAGATCTCCAGCCAGACAAAAATGCGCCATTCCTCAAAGGTTAAATGGTATTGCGTCCCGACCCCGGACTCAATGAAGATAACAATAACGCTGAGCAAGGCGAACAGCGCGCACATACCTTCAAAGCGACGCCCTGAACGGGTGTTTAAATCGAATAATTTGCGATAGAGCGCGCGGCGGACAGAAGAGACTAAACCTGACACATATACCTCACCAAAAAAGAAGGGCTGACCTTTGTCAGCCCTCTGGATTATAGCGGGTCTACTTTCAGGCAGGAAACTGCGTGACGGAAACTTCCTTCGAGAACCGGGCGGGTTTTTGCGCATTCCGGTCCGGCAATCGGGCAGCGCGTACGGAACACGCAGCCGGAAGGAGGATTAATCGGCGACGGCAATTCGCCTTCCAGCAACTGGATAACCTTGTTCCTTTCCTGATCCGGGTCGGGAATTGGCACTGCAGACATCAACGCTTTGGTATAAGGGTGCAGCGGATTATGGTACACCTCATCATAAGTCCCTAATTCCACCGCGTGTCCGAGATACATGACCAGCACGCGATCGGAGATATGTTTCACCACCGCCAGGTCGTGAGCAATGAAGATTAACGATAATCCCATTTCACGCTGGAGCTGTTGTAACAGGTTGACCACCTGGGCCTGAATGGATACGTCCAGCGCCGAAACCGGTTCATCGCAAATAATCAGCTTCGGCTCGAGGATCAGCGCCCGGGCAATACCAATACGCTGACACTGGCCGCCGGAAAACTCATGCGGGTAGCGGTTAATCAGATTAGGCAGCAACCCCACCTTCATCATCATCGCCTTCACACGGTCGCGGACTTCCTGGCCAGACAGGTTCGGATGATAAGTCCGCAGCGGTTCGGCGATGATTTCACCGATGGTCATGCGCGGGTTCAGTGATGCCAGCGGATCCTGGAAAATCATCTGAATATCGCTACGCACTTCCCTCCACTCATCGGGTTTCATGCCCAGTAAATCTTTACCCAGCCAGGCGACTTTTCCATCGGTGGCTTTCACCAGGCCAATAATCGCACGGGCAAAAGTCGATTTTCCACAGCCTGATTCGCCGACCACGCCCAGGGTTTCACCTTCATACAGTCGCAGAGTCACGCCATCAACCGCTTTCAGGGTTTTAGACGGCTGCCAGAACCACTGCTTGCCGTCTTTAATGTCGAAATGGACTTTAAGATCGGCAATTTCAAGGAGCACTTTTCGTTGTTCGGTGACCGCATTCATACCAGTTCCTCCACCGGTTTAAAGCAGGCGCGCAGGCGGCCCGGACTAAACTCTTCCAGTGGCGGAGCACTGCTACAGATTTCCATCGCATGCGGGCAACGCGGTTGGAATGGGCAACCTTTTGGTAAACGCAACAGGTTCGGCGGGTTGCCCGGGATAGTCAGCATCTCTTCCCCTTCGGCATCCAGACGAGGTACGGCATTTAGCAAACCAATCGAATACGGATGAACGGGCTTATAAAAGACATCCCGTGCACTGCCATATTCCATGGTACGTCCGGCGTACATCACCAAAACTTTATCGCAAATACCGGCAACTACTCCCAGATCGTGGGTGATCATGATAATCGCAGTGTTGAATTCGCTTTTCAGTTCATTCAGCAGGGTCATGATTTGCGCCTGTACCGTAACATCGAGCGCGGTAGTCGGCTCATCGGCTATCAGTAATTTAGGCCTGCACAACAGCGCCATGGCGATCATTACGCGCTGACGCATCCCGCCGGAGAATTCATGCGGATACATTTTCATACGCTTACGCGCTTCCGGCATTTTCACCGCATCCAGCATTCTTACCGATTCTTCAAAGGCTTCCGCTTTGCTCATGCCTTTATGCAGCATGAGAACTTCCATCAACTGCTCGCCGACTCGCATGTACGGATTGAGAGAGGTCATCGGGTCCTGGAAAATCATCGAGATTTGCTCGGCGCGCAGTTTGTTCAACTCACGTTCAGGTAAATTCAGAATTTCACGTCCGTTGAAGGTTGCGGAACCTCCGATACGGCCATTTGCCGCCAGCAGGCCCATCAGGGCAAAGGCCGTTTGCGATTTCCCTGAACCGGATTCCCCAACAATACCCAGCGTTTCTCCAGCTCGCAGAGAAAAGTTTAAATCGTTTACCGCAGTCACATCGCCGTCGGGGGTGGCAAACGTCACGCGCAGATCTTTAACGTTCAGCAGTGCGTTAGCCTGTTGTTGCGCGAGCGGCGCGGTTGAGGTTTCAATTACGCTCATGGCTGCACTCCTTAACGGTCTTTCGGGTCGAGGGCATCACGCAGGCCATCGCCAATAAAGTTAAAACAGAACAAAGTGACCACCAGGAATCCTGCCGGGAACAGCAGCAGCCATGGTGAGACTTCCATCGAGTTGGCACCATCACTCAGCAACGCCCCCCAGCTACTTAACGGCTCCTGCGTCCCTAATCCCAAAAAGCTCAGGAAGGATTCAAACAGGATCATGCTGGGCACCAGCAACGAAGCGTACACCACCACCACGCCCAGCACGTTCGGCACAATATGACGGATAACGATGCGCACGGTAGATACCCCACCCACTTGCGCTGCTTCAATAAACTCTTTGCGCTTGAGACTCAGCGTTTGTCCACGCACGATACGCGCCATATCCAGCCAGGATACCATCCCAATAGCGACAAAAATCAGCAGGATATTTTGCCCAAAGAAAGTGACCAGCAGAATCACGAAGAACATGAACGGGAAGGAGTTGAGGATTTCCAGCAGACGCATCATCACGGAGTCGATTTTACCGCCGAGGTAGCCCGACAGAGAACCGTATAGCGTGCCGACAACTACCGCGACCAACGCCGCGGCAATGCCGACCATCAGCGAGATGCGACCGCCAATCGCCACACGAACCAGCAGGTCTCGACCTGACGAGTCGGTGCCGAAATAGTGTCCAGATTCTGTATCCGGCGCGCTGGACATCATACCCCAGTCGGTATCGAAGTAGGTAAACTGCGACAGCATCGGCGCCAGCGTCACAAACAGCGCAATAATCACCAGCACGACCAGGCTTGCTACCGCCGCGCGGTTATGCATAAAGCGTCGACGCGCGTCCTGCCACAGACTGCGGCCCTCGACCTCCAGCTTTTCACTGAAATTTTCCAGCGCTTCGCTGTTTTTCTTACTTAACATCATAGCGAGCTCCAGTATCAGTAACGAATTTTCGGGTCGATAACGGCATACAGCACGTCAACAATCGCGTTAAACACGATGGTCAGCGTCCCTACCAGTATGGTGAGGCTCAGGACCAGCGAATAGTCGCGGTTTAACGCGCCATTGACGAACAGCTGGCCAATGCCCGGCAAACCATAGATGGTTTCAATAACCATCGAACCGGTAATAATGCCGACAAATGCTGGTCCCATATAGGACAGCACAGGCAACAGCGCAGGTTTTAACGCATGGCGGAAAATAATCCGCCGCATCGGCAACCCTTTAGCGCGCGCGGTACGAATAAAGTTAGAGTGCAGCACTTCAATCATCGAACCGCGGGTAATACGGGCGATACTGGCGATATAAGCCAGTGACAAGGCCACCATCGGCAGGATCATAAATTTCAACGCCCCGCCATTCCAGCCGCCTCCGGGCAGCCATTTCAAGGTTATGGCAAATATCATGACCAATAAGGGAGCGACCACGAAACTGGGGATAACCACCCCGGTCATTGCCACCCCCATCACCGTGTAGTCCCAGCGCGTATTCTGTTTCAGCGCGGCTATCACCCCAGCGCTAACGCCAACAAGGACCGCCAGAATAAAGGCCGCAGCTCCCAGCTTCGCAGAAACCGGAAAGCTCGATGCCACAAGGTCGTTTACCGTATAGTCTTTATATTTAAAAGATGGCCCAAAATCGCCATGCGCCAGCTGCTTGAGGTAGCTGAAGTACTGCGTCGAGATAGGATCGTTAAGATGATATTTCGCTTCGATATTAGCCAGTACCTCTGGCGGTAACGCGCGTTCCCCGGTGAATGGGCTTCCCGGCGCAAGGCGCATCATAAAGAATGAAATCGTAATAAGTATAAACAGCGTCGGAATCGCTTCCAGACAGCGACGTAATATAAATTTTAACATTGCCCGTACCTTCTGGCGTGTGCCTTTACACCTCTTCTACCCCGACGTTCAGGTAAAGCGGTGTTAATAGTTCGAAGAAAAAAGACACTGTGGGGCAAAATGATTGCCCCACGTCTTGCCATTAATGCTTGATAATATACAAGTCTTTAACGTGGATATTATCCATCGGGTCTTTACCGGAGTATCCGCCAACCCATGGTTTTACCAGGCGGGCGTTAACATAGTAATAAACCGGTACAATCGCAGAATCTTTATCCAGCTGCTGTTCCGCTTTCGAGTACAGTTCGCTGCGCTGCGCTTCATCAGTCACTTTCAGCGTATCCGCAATCAGCTTATCAAACGCCGGGCTCTTATAGTGGACGGTGTTGTTGGAGCTGTCAGACAGCACCATATTCAGGAAGGATGTTGGTTCGTTGTAATCCGCACACCAGCCCGCACGCGAAACATCATAGTTACCCTGATGGCGCGTATCGAGGAATGTTTTCCATTCCTGGTTTTCCAGCTTCACATTGGCGCCCAGATTTTTCTTCCAGATAGATGCCGCAGCGATGGCCAGCTTTTTATGCAGATCTGAGGTGTTATATAGCAGGTCAAAGGTCAACGGTTTTTCAGCGGTATACCCGGCTTCAGCCAGCAGTTTTTTCGCTTCTTCATTGCGTTTTTCCTGAGACCATTTGAACCACTCAGGTTCAACCAGTTTCGCGCCATCGGTGTAAGGAGGGGTAAAGCTATACGCCGGCAGGTCCCCCTGGTTTTTAACTTTGTTGACGATAATGTCACGATCCAACGCCAGTTTCAGGGCGGTACGAACACGAACATCGTTGAACGGTGCTTTCTGGTTGTTGATTTCGTAATAATAGGTGCACAGATACGGGTCAACGTGAACTTCGTTCGGGATCTCTTTTTTCAGTTTCTGGAATAACTCGATCGGCATGTTGTTATAGGTCATGTCGATTTCGCCGCTGCGATAGCGGTTAACGTCAGTCACTTCAGAAGAAATTGGCAGGTAGGTAACCTGGTTAATAACCGTTTTGGCGTTGTCCCAGTAGTTGGTGTTACGCTCAAGTACAATGCGCTCGTTGACCACCCAGTCTTTCAGCTTATAGGCGCCGTTGGTGACGATGTTAGCGGGCTGGGTCCATTTCTCACCGTATTTTTCAACCGCTGCTTTAGGAACCGGAGAAACGGATGAGTGCACAAGCAATTTGTAGAAATAAGGAACCGGCTCGCTCAGGGTGACTTCAAATGTATGATCGTCGAGAGCTTTGACACCGAGATCGGTGATCGGCTTTTTGCCGGCGATAATATCGTCAATATTGACAATGTGACCGTACTGTAAATAACTGGCGTACGGTGACGCGGTATTTGGATTAGCCAGGCGTTGCCAGCTATACACGAAATCTTGCGCGGTAACAGGCGTGCCGTCAGACCATTTAGCGTCTTTACGCAGATGGAATGTCCACACCTTAAAGTCTTTATTTTCCCACTTTTCAGCCACGCCAGGCGATGGTTTGCCATCGACATCGCTGATTAATAAACCTTCAAACAGGTCACGGTTGATATTGGATTCAGGTACACCTTCGATTTTATGTGGATCGAGTGACTGAACTTCCGAACCGTTATTACGCACCAGAGTCTGCTTTTCAGCAAGCTGCACACCTGCTGGCACAACTGCCGCCGTAGCAACATTCCCAGCGATTAGCGCAGTTAGGATCCCCGCAGCTACTAAACTTTTTTTAGTGATGTTAGTCATTGTGTTTGTACTCCCTCATTATTATGGCTGGTTTTTTAACCAGACTGTTAATCCTGTCAGGATCCCTGTACGGCACCGGAGATTTTCTGCCGTCAGGTAGTTTCTTGTTTTACTGCTTGCTATCACCGACTTTATTTATTTCTGGCGATTCGTATGACCGCCTTGCGTCGATTATCTACGTGCCTCCCCTGCCGGAAACACGTTATTACCCTGTTGAGAGAAACTAATTGAAAATGATTCTCATCAACGTGAATTCTTCTGCATAATACCTGGCCGGAAAGTATCAAATGCGTTTCTTAACCGCCAATACATTTTACAAATTTGTTAACCAATTCTCTTTTATTGGAAATAAATCTCACTAAAAAAGTCTTACGAATGAAAGATCACGACAATAAAACGATGAAAATCAATACATTGCATAACGCGCAGTGTTAACTCCCCAGTCCTGTGTCAACACCACGCCAAAATGCACATAAATTTAACAATTGGTTATTAATTAGCACATTCATCTAAAAAAAACGCTGAAATAACTAATAACATTTCGATAATCCTTCAGCAAGCCCCAGAGTATGATGTTAATAAAATAACAGTGACATCGGGATCCCTCTGGTGGACCATTGAGTGTTATATCCATAAAATCAATGAATAAATTAATGAATAACCATCAGATATTTTTATATTTCTATGCTGATTTTCAACTTTAGTGAGAAGTTTTACTAATAACGAATGGAAACGGAGCCGAAAGAGGCTCCGTTGATGCCGAAGAGGAATATCAGGCAAGTAAACCGGGGAAAATGGACTTGATTCCAGTCACAATGAATTCGATCCCTAAGGCCATTAACAACAACCCCATAATACGCGTAATGACGTTGATACCGGTTTGGCCCAGCAGCCGTACCAGCCACGGTGCCATGCGAAACAGTCCCCAACAGCACAGGGCAAACAACGCAATCGCCACAAAAAAACCAAACAGGTTAATCGCACTGTGATAACGCGTACCCCAAACAATAGTTGAGCTTATCGCCCCTGGCCCCGCCATAAGCGGCAATGCCAGCGGCACTACGCCGATACTTTCGCGGATTGCTGTTTCTGATTTTTCCTGTTTGTTTTGCTTATCTTCGCCCAGTTTTCCGCTAATCATCGACATTGCGATAGTCACCACCAGAATGCCGCCGGCAATCCTGAACGAATCTATCGAGATACCGAAGAGCTGAAGAATACCGTCACCAAGGAACAGCGAAGTCCACAGGATGATGGCAACCGACAGGTTTGCCGTAAGGTTGGTTTTATTTCGCGCAGCAGCCGTTTGATAGCTGGTCATACTGATAAAGACAGGGATGATCCCGACCGGGTTAACCAATGCGAATAACCCAATGAAAAATTTAAAATAGACAGGAAAATCAAATAGCGTTTGGATCACGGTTAGCTCCGAAGCGTTAGCCGGATAAAATGAGTCATAAAAATTGATAAAATCCGCGCTGAAGATACGCCTTTTGTCAGCATACTTCACCTTCTATCTGTGTATATCTACGTAAATACACTTCCAATACTTAGTGTTATTAATATGTATTAAATATGCTAATGTTAATAGCATTCATCCCACCAATTCATTAACACTTACCGATAAACGCTAAAAGGGCCTGCTGAAAGGTGTCAGCTTTGCGAAATTTTGATCCAGATCACGCAATTACTACTCAGAAGTGAGTAATCTTGCTTACGCCACCTGGAGGTAGCGCGTTAGAATTAAGTGGCGCTAGCGTATAAGCTCTTTTAGTAAATCAAGGTAAAGTGGACGTTAATTAACCGTTTGATTTTCAAAACGTTACACAAATTTTCGTCGATCTGTCTATACTCTCGTATCGAGCAGATGATTTACTAAAAAAGTTTAACATTATCAGGAGAGCATTATGGCTGTTACTAATGTCGCTGAACTTAACGCACTTGTAGAGCGCGTAAAAAAAGCCCAGCGTGAATATGCCAGTTTCACTCAAGAACAGGTTGACAAAATCTTCCGTGCCGCCGCTCTGGCTGCCGCAGACGCTCGAATCCCTCTCGCGAAAATGGCCGTTGCCGAATCTGGCATGGGCATCGTCGAAGATAAAGTGATTAAAAACCACTTTGCTTCCGAATACATTTATAACGCATATAAAGACGAAAAAACCTGTGGTGTGCTGGCTGAAGACCACACTTTCGGTACCATTACCATCGCTGAACCGATTGGTATCATCTGCGGTATCGTTCCAACCACTAACCCGACTTCTACTGCAATCTTCAAATCACTGATCAGCCTGAAGACGCGTAACGCCATCATCTTCTCTCCGCATCCGCGTGCAAAAGATGCCACTAACAAAGCGGCTGATATCGTTCTGCAGGCAGCAATTGCTGCTGGCGCACCGAAAGATCTGATCGGCTGGATCGATCAACCTTCCGTAGAACTGTCAAACGCGCTGATGCACCACCCGGACATCAACCTGATCCTTGCGACCGGTGGTCCAGGCATGGTTAAAGCAGCATACAGTTCCGGTAAACCGGCAATCGGTGTAGGCGCAGGTAACACCCCTGTGGTTATCGATGAAACCGCTGATATCAAGCGTGCTGTTGCATCTGTTCTGATGTCTAAAACCTTCGATAACGGCGTAATTTGTGCTTCTGAACAGTCCGTTGTTGTCGTTGACTCTGTATACGACGCAGTACGTGAGCGTTTCGCGACTCACGGCGGCTACATGCTGCAAGGCAAAGAGCTGAAAGCCGTTCAGGACGTTATCCTGAAAAATGGCGCGCTGAACGCGGCTATCGTTGGTCAGCCGGCATACAAAATTGCTGAACTGGCAGGCTTCTCCGTACCAGAAACCACTAAGATTCTGATCGGTGAAGTGACAGTTGTTGACGAAAGCGAACCGTTCGCTCACGAAAAATTGTCTCCGACGCTGGCAATGTACCGTGCGAAAGACTTCGAAGACGCCGTTATTAAAGCTGAAAAACTGGTTGCGATGGGCGGTATCGGTCATACCTCTTGCCTGTACACCGACCAGGACAACCAGCCAGAACGTGTTGCTTACTTCGGTCAGATGATGAAAACCGCACGTATCCTGATTAACACCCCAGCTTCTCAGGGTGGTATCGGTGACCTGTACAACTTTAAACTCGCGCCTTCCCTGACTCTGGGTTGTGGTTCCTGGGGTGGTAATTCCATCTCTGAAAACGTTGGTCCTAAGCACCTGATCAACAAGAAAACCGTTGCTAAGCGAGCTGAAAACATGTTGTGGCACAAACTTCCGAAATCTATCTACTTCCGTCGTGGCTCTCTGCCAATCGCACTGGATGAAGTGATTACCGATGGTCACAAACGTGCGCTGATCGTGACCGACCGCTTCCTGTTTAACAATGGCTATGCTGACCAGATCACCTCCGTGCTGAAAGCTGCTGGCGTTGAAACCGAAGTGTTCTTTGAAGTTGAAGCTGACCCAACTCTGACCGTTGTACGCAAAGGTGCTGAGCTGGCTAACTCCTTTAAACCAGACGTGATCATCGCGCTGGGTGGCGGTTCCCCGATGGACGCCGCGAAAATCATGTGGGTTATGTACGAACACCCAGAAACCCACTTCGAAGAACTGGCACTGCGCTTTATGGACATCCGTAAACGTATCTACAAGTTCCCGAAAATGGGCGTAAAAGCGAAGATGGTTGCCGTCACCACCACTTCCGGTACTGGTTCTGAAGTTACTCCGTTTGCGGTTGTTACTGACGATGCAACTGGTCAGAAATACCCGCTGGCAGACTATGCGCTGACTCCGGATATGGCGATTGTTGACGCCAACCTGGTGATGGATATGCCTAAGTCCCTGTGTGCGTTCGGTGGTCTGGATGCCGTCACTCACGCCCTGGAAGCTTACGTATCCGTGCTGGCTTCTGAGTTCTCCGACGGTCAGGCTCTGCAAGCGCTGAAACTGCTGAAAGAAAACCTGCCAGCGTCCTACCACGAAGGTTCTAAGAACCCGGTAGCGCGTGAGCGTGTACACAGTGCAGCAACCATCGCCGGTATTGCGTTTGCTAACGCCTTCCTGGGTGTATGTCACTCAATGGCGCACAAGCTGGGTTCTCAGTTCCACATTCCTCACGGTCTGGCGAACGCCCTGCTGATCAGCAACGTTATTCGTTATAACGCGAACGACAACCCGACTAAACAGACTGCATTCAGCCAGTACGACCGTCCGCAGGCTCGTCGTCGCTACGCTGAAATCGCAGACCATCTGGGTCTGAGCGCACCGGGCGACCGTACTGCTGCAAAAATCCAGAAACTGCTGGGCTGGCTGGACGAAATCAAAGCTGAACTGGGTATTCCTAAGTCTATCCGTGAAGCTGGCGTTCAGGAAGCTGACTTCCTGGCACACGTGGACAAACTGTCTGAAGATGCGTTTGATGACCAGTGTACTGGTGCTAACCCGCGTTACCCGCTGATTTCTGAACTGAAACAGATCCTGATGGATACCTACTACGGTCGTGAATACAGCGAAGATCAAACCGCCGTTAAGACTGAAGCAGTAGCAGCGCCGAAAGCTGAGAAGAAAGCGAAGAAATCCGCTTAATTCATCCAGATAAGTTTTAGTTTCACCATAAACGGTCCCGAATTGGGGCCGTTTTTTTACATCTTACGTTATCAGAATCGATACATGACCAATTCAGCGACGTTTAAAGGATGGACCTGTAAAAGGATGCTTAGGAGGATGCGAGAATAGCGTCAGGAGAGTGTCTGACAGGGTAGCGAACATTAGCGAATGTCGCAGCCTACCCTGTGCTAATAAGCGCCCAGAAGCGCGTAGAGTTAATCGTGGTTGTGTCGTTCTTGTATCGCCGTCAGAGAGCCCTCAGACTGTGCTTGCTTATAATGTTTACGGCATACCGATACATAGCGTTCGTTCCCGCCAATCACCACCTGTTCGCCCTCGTTATAAGGTCGTCCTGCCTGATCAAGACGCAACACCATGCTGGCCTTACGCCCACAGAAACAAATGGTTTTTAATTCAACCAGTTTATCTGACCATGCCAACAGGTATTCGCTGCCGCCAAATAACTCACCACGAAAATCGGTACGCAAGCCGTAGCACAACACGGGAATATCCAGCTGATCGACAACTTCAGATAATTCATAAACCTGCTGTCGAGTCAGAAACTGCGACTCATCAACCAGTACACAGTGAATTCTTTGCTGCTCATTCTCAGCCCGAATCTCTTCGAACAATGATGAATTTTGGTTAAACAATTTTGCAGGTGACGACAGACCTATACGCGAACTTACTTTTCCAGCACCAAAGCGGTCATCAATTTCCGCTGTATATACCACGGCACGCATCCCACGTTCCTGATAATTGTACGAAGATTGCAGCAATGCAGTCGACTTACCGGCATTCATTGCAGAATAGTAAAAATATAGCTGTGCCATTGACCGTAGGCCCTCACCCGGGGAAATAAATATGGGCAGGATTGTACCATATTTCACGAACGTGTCGGTGTAGCGTTGCCTGCATAGGCGTATAAATAGGCGTTCAGACTCGCTCAGTGTCGCCTAAATAACCGATCCTTTAAGTGACACGGGAGCGTGAGTACACTCCAGCCATGGCCCAGGTAGCCTGAAACTCGATGGGTATATACACACTCTTTCACAAATAGTGCTCATGAAATTTATCCATACCTCTTATCTTCTTACGGCAATAAAGAAACCCTTCCCTTATTGTTATTGAATCTACCCACTGTCGCCATGTATTAGCGAATTCATGTAAGCAAAACTAATACAAAAGGTTGAAATCACTGCAAAGAGATACTATTTGTACACCATAAAATGTGACCTGAATCTTGAATTTTTACTCTCAGCCGCTGAGAAGCCCCCTCACCAATAAGCCTTTTTTATGCCCAACGTCGCGGAGAATTTAAGACAGATGAATTAATTCTGATACTAAATAAAGCGCAATTTTGAATTCCTTACATTCCTGGCTATTGCACAACTGAATTTATCGCTCTATTATTAGCTCAACAAACCACCCCCAATATAAGTTTGAGATTACTACAATGAGCGAAGCACTTAAAATTCTGAACAACATCCGTACTCTTCGTGCGCAGGCAAGAGAATGTACTCTGGAAACGCTTGAAGAAATGCTGGAAAAATTAGAAGTTGTTGTTAGCGAGCGCCGTGAAGAAGAAAGCGCTGCAGCTGCTGAAGTTGAAGAACGTACTCGTAAACTGCAACAATATCGTGAAATGCTGATCGCTGACGGCATTGACCCGAACGAACTGCTGAATAGCATGGCTGCTGTTAAATCTGGCACCAAAGCTAAACGCGCTGCACGTCCGGCTAAATATAGCTATGTTGACGAAAACGGTGAAACTAAAACCTGGACTGGTCAGGGTCGTACACCGGCAGTGATCAAAAAAGCGATGGAAGAACAAGGTAAACAACTGGACGATTT
>NZ_SZWS01000061.1:243902-248695 GCF_005281245.1 Citrobacter sp. wls826 | reverse complement strand
CCCGCCAGTGGCGGGATTTTTTTTACCTGTACTTCGCACAGTCCCTACCCAGTTCAGGTATAAAAAAACGGTGCTGGATTAACAGCACCGTTCAGACCTGATAATACCAGGAGGTTACTTCTTAATACCCATCTCATCTTCCAGCCAGGCTTTAAATTCAGCGCCGAGAGTATTATGGCGAATACCATATTCAACGAACGCCTGCATATAGCCCAGCTTATTACCACAGTCATGGCTTTTGCCCTTCATGTGATAAGCTTCAACCGTTTCTTTTTCAATCAGCATATCGATAGCATCAGTCAGCTGAATTTCGTCACCGGCTCCCGGAGGCGTTTTTGCCAGCAGAGGCCAGATATCAGCGCTAAGGACGTAACGCCCCACGACGGCCAGATTAGATGGCGCCACATTCGCTTTCGGCTTTTCAACAACGCCAACCATCGGTACGCTTTCGCCCGGCGCTAATTCAACGCCTTTACAATCAACAACACCATAAGCGGTAACATCTTCTACCGGCTCAACCATAATCTGGCTGCTGCCTGTTTCATCGAAACGATGAATCATTTCGGCAAGGTTGTCGCGTGATAAATCAGATTCGTATTCGTCAAGAATGACGTCCGGCAAGATAACCGCAACGGGCTCATCGCCAACCACCGGGTGCGCGCACAATACCGCGTGTCCCAGACCTTTGGCCAGTCCCTGACGCACCTGCATAATAGTGACATGTGGCGGACAAATAGATTGCACTTCTTCCAGAAGCTGGCGTTTTACACGTTTTTCCAGCATAGCTTCAAGTTCAAAGCTGGTATCGAAGTGGTTTTCAATCGAATTTTTAGACGAGTGAGTTACAAGTACAATTTCAGTGATGCCCGCAGCAATACATTCGTTTACGACGTACTGAATTAATGGCTTATCAACCAACGGTAGCATCTCTTTCGGGATTGCTTTCGTAGCCGGTAACATCCTGGTTCCTAATCCCGCAACCGGGATAACGGCCTTTTTGACTTTTGAATTAAGGGCAGCCATTTAAAACTCTCCTGGACTGTTCATGTATTGAACGTGTTCATCAATCTGTATCGCATCCAAGTATATCAGTACCGCGACAAGCTTCTGGTCTGAAAAGGACGCGCGTCGGTATAATTAAGATAAATACGAATAAATCTGGCGCTGATAGTAGCACTCACAGCATGAGGGGGGTGAGCCAATTTCATTCTCACTCCACTCGGTTGTTCATTCTGCAGACAACATCAGGCGCAGCCGACCACCGGCCCCCCAAATTTGGCATTGCCAGGATTCGCAACGTTGGCTCAGTTGATTAAGATACGCATTCCCTAAGGTTCCCAACGGAACGCCATTGCTGATTTGTACATTGTGGGAACCTGTATTTAATGTCGCATTCAGCCCTGCTGATACCAGAATCAGGTTTTTTAATCCGCTGTGGTAATAACCCACCAGCAAAGGGAATTGTCCGGGCAAATTAGCCTGGCGCAATAAATGGTTAACCTGTTTCAATAACGCACCGAGCTCCGGCAATCGTTGATTTTGATGCGCGAGCTGTTCCTGCAGCAAACCGTTAAATAGCGCCCGCAGTAACAATGCTGCCAGAACGCCATTATCCCCTGCCCGCGTCACATCCAGACAATAAAACGCAAGGTCATGGTCCGATAGCGGTGCAATATCCAGTACCAGCCCCGGCTGATCGGCAGCCACCAATTGACGATAGTTGATCCGACATCGTGAAATAACTTGCGACACAGGAGGCTGTAATTCTTGTAACAGCTTCGCTGCAGCGGCGGGATCCCCGACCATCGCATCCCAGTCGCGAAACAGCCGCTCTTCTTCTTCCACGCGTGAATTAAACATATTCGGATACAGACACGCAAAGACGGTTTCGCGCAGGCGGTTCAGGTCCTTTACCGGCTTTAGCAGCACATCATCCACACCTAATCGCAGTGCTTTGGCTATATCAGACATGTTTTCCGTCGCTGATATCACCAGGATTGGGGTCTGATCGCCACGATTACGCAGATACTCTACTAGCTTAAGTCCGTTCATACGTGGCATAGCCAGGTCGCAGATAATCAGGTCGGGGTTAAAGTGCCCGAGTAATTCAAGTGCTTCAAGTCCATCGCCAGCTACCGCCGTTGTCGCTCCCAAAGAGGAAAACCATGAGTCCATGAGTGAGCGAAATACCGGCTCATCCTCAACGATAAGAATCTGTTTTCCGACCAATGGCTGCGTCATATTCTCCCCCCTGACTGGCTTTAGTAAATAGTGGCATGCTATTGCTACTCACGCCTGTCAGAATTTGCTTAAGTGTTGATAAAAAATGCGTTAGATGTTGGTTTTCACCAGGGGTAGAAGTTCATCCATTTTCTTCTCGACCGCCAGTTGTCCAGCAGCAATGGCTGCGCTGGCGCGGTGAAAATCCAGCGTGGATATTTGCGGACAAAACGGCTGGATCAGGATATCTGGCGGGTCACCGGCCATGCGGTTACGTTTCAGACGGTTTTCCAGAACCTGAATAGAAGTCGTCATGATCTCCATCGCCGTCGGCGCGGTTACCGCACGCCTGGCCGTTATGTTGCTCAAGCGCTCTTTCAGTCGGGCACGCCATGAAAGCGCGTCGACATCATCACCCGTTTCGGCATCACTGCTGACGTTGAAGGAGAGTAAATCTTGCTGCATAAGATGCGCATCGTGTTGCAGATCGACGGCAATAACGATGTCAGCGCCCAGCGCGCGAGTTAAGGATACAGGAACGGGATTCACCACCGCGCCATCGACCAGCCAGTAACCATTATGCGCTACAGGGGACATCAGACCAGGAATACTGCAGGAGGCCCGAACAGCCAGGTGCAAATCACCTTCCGTGAACCAGAGCTCCCGACCCGTACTCAGATTAGTAGCCACAGTTGCGAAACGGCGAGTGCATTGCTCAATTGCTTCTACCGGCATGACATTACGGTACTGATTGAATACCCGTTCACCACGCAGTAAACCGCCCCTGCGCCACGAGAGATCCATCAGACGTAAGACATCCCAATAGCTGAAAGAACAAACCCATTGTTCGAGAGCAGGTAACTTATTGCATGCGTAGGCTGCACCAACCAGCGAACCAATGGAGCACCCTGCCACAATATCAACATCAATGCCCATATGCTTTAGGGCTTTAATAACGCCAATATGCGACCAACCTCGCGCCGCGCCGGAACCTAGCGCCAGCCCAATTTTTATTTTTCTCATTGTACGTACAAACTTCCCCTGGCTTGCAGACGTAGCAACATCGCTACCGCTCAGTTAACATAGTGCTACCCTGGCGTTTTTACGCCGTTTTTTTATTCCAGGGAGTACTTTGTGTCTCAGCTTTGTCCCTGTGGTAGCGCTGTCGAGTATAGCCTATGTTGCTACCGTTATGTGTCCGGCGCGCAAGTAGCACCTACGCCGTCACATCTCATGCGTTCTCGTTACTGTGCTTTTGTGATGAAAGACGCAGATTACCTTATCAAGACCTGGCATCCGGACTGTCATGCAGCCGCGTTTCGCGACGACATTATCGCAGGATTTAGCCACACTGAATGGCTCGGGCTGACCGTTTTTGAACAACAAACGGCAGACACAGAAAATATCGGCTATGTCAGCTTTGTTGCGCGATTTTCTGAACAAGGTAAAACAGGTGCAATTATCGAGCGCTCTCGTTTTTTAAAAGAAAACGGTCAGTGGTACTATATAGACGGTACACGCCCTCAAATTGGACGAAACGATACCTGCCCTTGTGGCTCCGGTAAAAAATTTAAAAAGTGCTGCGGCTAATCAACGCCCGACAGTATCAATTTTGCAAACATTCTCAACAGGATCACCGCTGCAAATGCATTCATTACAACGAAAAGTGCTGCGTACTATTTGCCCGGACCAAAAAGGTCTGATCGCGCGCATTACGAATATCTGTTACAAGCATGAACTGAACATCGTGCAGAACAATGAGTTCGTGGACCACCGTACCGGGCGCTTTTTTATGCGTACCGAACTGGAGGGTATTTTTAACGACGTCACGCTGCTTGCCGATCTGGATAGTGCCCTTCCAGATGGCTCCATTCGTGAATTAACGCCAGCAGGACGCCGCCGTATCGTCATTTTGGTCACCAAGGAAGCACATTGTCTGGGTGATCTGTTAATGAAGGCCAATTATGGCGGGCTGGATGTTGAAATCGCCGCTGTGATCGGCAACCACGAGACGCTGCGACCTTTGGTTGAGCGGTTTGATATCCCGTTTGAGCTGGTCAGCCACGAAGGTTTAACGCGTGACGAACATGATCTGAAAATGGCCGACGCTATCGACGCGCACCAACCTGACTATGTCGTGCTGGCAAAATACATGCGCGTTCTGACGCCAACATTTGTTTCACGCTTCCCGAATAAGATTATCAATATTCACCATTCATTCCTGCCAGCGTTTATTGGCGCTCGCCCTTACCATCAGGCTTATGAGCGCGGCGTGAAGATCATCGGTGCGACAGCCCACTACGTGAATGATAACCTTGATGAAGGCCCAATCATTATGCAGGACGTAATTCATGTGGATCACACCTACACCGCGGAAGACATGATGCGTGCGGGCCGCGACGTTGAGAAAAATGTATTAAGCCGCGCGCTGTATCAGGTTCTGGCTCAACGCGTCTTTGTTTACGGTAACCGAACGATTATTCTGTAATCGATTGATAATTGAATTGGTTACCTTTACATCTTTACGCGTAAAAATCAGGCAACCAGTTCTTTTTTATCAACGGAATACTTTA
>NZ_SZWS01000061.1:238456-243817 GCF_005281245.1 Citrobacter sp. wls826 | reverse complement strand
CTGTAAATCTGCCGTCATCGACTTCGAAGGTTCGAATCCTTCCCCCACCACCATTCATTCCGATAGATTCATAAAATTAGTATACCCCTGGTGGGGTTCCCGAGCGGCCAAAGGGAGCAGACTGTAAATCTGCCGTCATCGACTTCGAAGGTTCGAATCCTTCCCCCACCACCATCACCTCATAAAGCACCAGCATCCAATCCATCTGTAATGTCTCATATTCTGCCCAAGCGGGAAGGATGAGAAGCTTCGACTAAGGTTCGATTCGAGCTTTAGCGAGAAAGCGTTGCCGCAGGTAACGACCCGAAGGGCGAAGCGCACCGCGCTGAGTAATCCTTCCCCCACCACCATCACCTCATAAAGCACCAGCATCCCATCCATCTGTAATGCCCCATACCTTGCCCTCGATCAAGCCTCAATTCGGGTCGGCAATTTGCCTGATGCATAATGCTTATCCGGCAATTAGTCGTAAAAAAACCCCGCCGGAGCGGGGTCTTGTCTTACACAGATAACCGATTAATGACGCGCACGAACAATCTGGTATTTGCGCGTCAGATATTCGACCGGAACGCTCCAGATGTGCACCAGACGCGAGAACGGGAACAACAGGAACAGCGTCATACCCAGCACCAGGTGCATACGGAAAATGAACGCGACGCCATCCAGATATTGAGACGCCCCCCCCTGGAAGGTCACCACTGTTTGCGCCCAGTTCACCAGCTTCATCATCTCGCTGCCGTCCATATGCTGGGCGGAGAACGGAATGGTCAGCAGGCCCAGCGCACACTGGATCACCAGCAGGGAGAGGATCAGAATGTCCGCTCCGGTAGTGGTCGCCCGCACACGTGGGCTGAACAGGCGGCGTTTCAGCAGCAGAACGCCGCCAATCAAACACATCACACCACTGGCACCACCCGCGAACATCGCCATCTTTTGTTTCACTTCAAGCGGCAGCCACGCTTCATACATCCAGTGTGGTGTCAGCATGCCAAGGAAGTGCCCGGCAAAAATCCCCAGGATCCCGATGTGGAACAGGTTTGACGCCAGGTTCATCCCTTTGCGATCCAGCATCTGACTGGAAGCCGCGCGCCAGGTATACTGCCCATAGTCATAACGCAGCCAACTGCCAATCAGAAAGACAGAACCCGCGATGTACGGATAGATGTCAAAGAAGAACGTATTCAGGAAGTGCATTATTGCTGTCCTCCGGTGGTGATATTCAGATACTGCGGCGCAACGGCCCCGGCAAAACGACGCTGGTGAGCGGAAATTTCCGACTCACCGCACCCCTGATCGGCGAAGAATTTCACCTGCTCTTCTTCCCAGACCGCATCCAGCGCTTGTGGGGTATCGTCACGCGCTTCATCTGCAATTTTTTCAGCCACTTTATCGCTGTCGATAACAGTATTCGCCAGTTTTAACAGCAGATCGAACAGCACCGCATAACGGCTTTCACGCTGTTGCAAGCGAGCGCTGAGCAGCGCCAGAATCGGCGCGATATCCTGTAACCCCCCTAATGCTTCGCTTTTCGGCAACTGCGCAAGGTATTCCAGATACAGCGGCAGATGATCGGGAAGTTCGCGGCTGTCGAGCTGCAGACCGTGCTGTTCATACTGCGCCATCAAGTCAACCATAGCCTGACCACGATCGCGGGACTCGCCGTGTACATGTTCAAACAGCAACAACGAGGTGGCGCGGCCACGGTCAAACAGTTCGCTATAGCTTGCCTGCACATCCAGCATGTCCTGCGCGGTGAGATCGCGCAGGAAAATGCCCAGAGTCTGGGCATCCTCTTTATCCAGGTTCTCAGATGACGCGAGTGCATCGAAAAGTTCCTGCTGATGCTGCCACAAGGCAGCATCCGGGTACTCGAGCAGACGCGAAACAATGACAAGTTCAATCATTGGTGCGGCTCCGTTTTGCTGGTCACATCGACAGCGTCGATGCGGCGGCTGTTGAACAGATTGAATTTAGTATCAGAACCGTGGCAACCGTCACCGAAGGTAAAGCCACAACCGCTTTTCTCCGGGAACGCGTCACGCGCCAGTTCACGATGGCTGCTCGGTACCACGAAACGATCTTCGTAGTTAGCAATCGCCAGATAACGATACATTTCCTGTGCCTGCGCTTCGCTTAAGCCCACCTCTTCCAGCGCACGGGTATCAACTTTACCGTCAACGGTTTCCGCACGTTTGTAGTGACGCATCGCCAGCATACGTTTCAGCGCCAACAGTACCGGCTGAGTGTCGCCTGCGGTCAGCAGGTTCGCCAGGTACTGAACCGGGATACGCAGACTGTCAACGTCCGGCAGAATACCGTTGCTGCCCAGCTCGCCCGCATCGGCGGCAGACTGGATCGGTGACAAAGGCGGCACGTACCAGACCATCGGTAGCGTGCGGTATTCCGGATGCAGCGGCAGCGCCAGCTTCCAGTCCATCGCCATTTTGTAAACCGGCGACTGCTGTGCAGCATCAATGACGCTCAGCGGAATACCATCTTTCAGCGCTTGTTCAATAACAGCCGGATCGTTTGGATCGAGGAACACGTCCAGTTGACGCTGGTACAGATCTTTCTCGTGCTCCGTGCTTGCCGCACTTTCGATCGCATCTGCGTCATACAGCAGTACGCCGAGGTAACGAATACGGCCTACGCAGGTTTCGGAACAAACGGTCGGCTGACCGGCTTCGATACGCGGGTAGCAGAAAATGCACTTCTCAGATTTCCCGCTCTTCCAGTTGAAGTAGATCTTCTTATACGGGCAGCCAGTGATACACATACGCCAGCCGCGACATTTATCCTGGTCGATCAGCACGATGCCATCTTCTTCACGCTTGTAGATAGCGCCGCTTGGGCAGGTCGCCACGCACGCCGGGTTAAGGCAATGCTCACACAAACGCGGCAGATACATCATGAAGGTATTTTCGAACTGACCGTACATCGCCTTCTGCATGTTTTCGAAGTTCTGGTCTTTGGCGCGTTTTTCGAACTCGCCCCCCAGAATTTCTTCCCAGTTCGGACCGCTGGTGATTTTATCCATCCGCTGACCGGTGATCAGCGAACGCGGACGGGCAATCGGCTGCGCCTTACTGTCTGCTGGGGCGTTGTGCAACGTTTGGTAGTCAAAATCAAACGGCTCATAGTAATCATCCATGCCCGGCAGATGCGGGTTAGCAAAGATTTTACCCAGCAGCAGTGCTTTGTTACCCATGCGCGGCTGCAGCTTGCCATTGATTTTACGGATCCAACCGCCCTTCCATTTTTCCTGGTTTTCCCAGTCGTTCGGGAAGCCAACGCCAGGCTTACTTTCGACGTTGTTGAACCAGGCGTACTCCATACCTTCACGGCTGGTCCAGACGTTTTTGCAGGTCACTGAACAGGTGTGGCAGCCGATGCACTTATCGAGATTCAGCACCATGCCGACTTGTGAACGAATTTTCATTTTACGCTCTCCTGTACCTGGTCATTGCCTTCGCCATCCAACCAGTTAATGTTCTTCATCTTACGTACAACTACGAACTCATCGCGGTTTGAACCGACGGTACCGTAGTAGTTAAAGCCGTATGCCAGTTGCGCATAACCACCGATCATGTGAGTTGGTTTCGGCGTAATACGGGTTACCGAGTTGTGGATCCCGCCGCGCTGCTGGGTGATTTCAGAACCCGGCAGGTTAACAATACGTTCCTGCGCGTGGTACATCATGGTCATCCCGGCCGGCACACGCTGGCTGACAACTGCACGCGCCGTCAGCGCCCCGTTGCTGTTGAAGACTTCGATCCAGTCGTTATCTTCGATACCCAGATCCTTCGCATCAACTTCACTCATCCACACAATCGGACCACCGCGAGACAGCGTCAGCATCAGCAGGTTGTCGCTGTAGGTGGAGTGGATACCCCATTTCTGGTGCGGCGTCAGGAAGTTGAGCGCTTTTTCCGGGTTACCGTTAGATTTCTCGCCGATCACCGCTTTCACCGAACGGGTGTCGATTGGCGGACGATACACCAGCAGGCTCTCACCGAAGTCACGCATCCACTGGTGATCCTGATACAACTGCTGGCGACCAGACAGCGTACGCCATGGGATCAGCTCATGAACGTTGGTATAACCGGCGTTATAAGACACATGTTCATCTTCCAGACCTGACCAGGTCGGACTGGAGATAATTTTGCGCGGCTGCGCCTGGATGTCGCGGAAACGAATTTTTTCGTCTTCTTTATTCAGCGCCAGATGCGTATGGTCACGACCAGTAAATTCACTCAGCGCCGCCCAGGCTTTAACGGCAACCTGACCGTTAGTTTCCGGAGCCAGCGTCAGGATCATCTCAGCAGCATCAATGGCGGTATCCAGCATCGGTTGGCCTTTCGCCGGACCGTCAGCCTTGGTGTAGTTGAGCTTACGCAGCAGATCCATTTCGCTCTGGGTGTTCCAGGCAATCCCTTTACCGCCGTTACCGATTTTTTCCATCAATGGACCGATGGAGGTGAAACGCTCGTACGTTGCCGGATAATCACGCTCAACGGTCATGATGTGCGGCGCCGTAACACCTGGAATCAGGTCGCATTCCCCTTTTTTCCAGTCCTTCACGTCCAGCGGCTGCGCCAGTTCAGCGGCGGAGTCGTGCTGTATCGGCAGCGTAACGACGTCGGTTTCTTTACCGAGGTGGCCCACACAAACTTCAGAGAATTTCTTGGCGATGGCTTTATAGATTTCCCAGTCGCTCTTCGATTCCCAGGCCGGGTCAACGGCCGCAGACAGAGGATGAATAAACGGATGCATATCCGAGGTATTCATGTCGTCTTTTTCATACCAGGTAGCGGTCGGCAGCACGATATCGGAATACAGACAGGTACTCGACAGGCGGAAGTCCAGCGTAACGACCAGATCCAGTTTGCCGTCCAGTCCGTTATCCTGCCATTCCACTTCTTCTGGCTTCACGCCGCTCTGCTGGCCGAGATCTTTGCCCTGAATACCATGTTCAGTACCCAGCAGATACTTGAGCATGTACTCGTGGCCTTTACCGGAAGAACCGAGCAGGTTTGAACGCCAGATAAACAGGTTACGCGGATGGTTTTTACCGTTTTCCGGCTGCTCTGCCGCAAAGCGAATAGAACCTTCTTTCAGGGATTTAACGGTGTAGTCCACCGGCGTCATACCTGCTTTCTGCGCTTCTTTCGCGATATACAGCGGGTTAGTCCCTAACTGCGGCGCAGACGGTAACCAGCCCATACGTTCAGCGCGAACGTTAAAGTCAATCAAATGACCGCTATAGCGGGATTTGTCTGCCATCGGGGACAGCAGTTCCTGCGCAGTCACCGTCTCATAGCGCCATTGGCTGGAGTGGTTATAGAAGTAGGAGGTGCTGTT
>NZ_SZWS01000061.1:233544-238419 GCF_005281245.1 Citrobacter sp. wls826 | reverse complement strand
GCTGCCAGTCAAGAGCAAACGCCAGCGGCTGCCAGCCGGTTTGCGGACGCAGTTTTTCCTGCCCTACGTAGTGGGCCCAGCCGCCGCCGCTCTGGCCGATACAGCCACAGAACACCAGCATATTGATCAGGCCACGATAGTTCATATCGAGGTGGTACCAGTGGTTCAAACCGGCGCCGACGATAATCATCGAACGACCGTGCGTTTTATCTGCGTTATCCGCAAATTCACGGGCGATGCGTACAATCTGAGAACGTGATACGCCTGTAATTTTTTCTGCCCACGCTGGCGTGTACGCTTTCACATCATCGTAGCTGGTCGCGCAGTTTTCATCGTTCAGACCACGTTCCAGGCCGTAGTTGGCCATAGTCAGATCGTAAACGGTGGTCACCAGCGCCGTAGATCCATCGGCCAGTTGCAGGCGTTTAACGGGCAATTTATGCAGCAGAATGTTTTCCAGTTCGACTTTACTGAAGTGCTCGGTGCCTTCGCCGCCAAAGTACGGGAAGCCCACTTCAGCGATATCATCCTGGCTACCCAGCAGGCTGAGCTGCAGTTCGGTTTCATCACCGGATGTGCCATCGCGCTGCTCAAGGTTCCATTTGCCTTTTTCGCCCCAACGGAAACCAATTGAACCGTTCGGCGCAACCATTTCGCCGTTGCTTTTGAAAGCGACAGTTTTCCATTCCGGGTTATTTTCCTGGCCCAGAGAGTCAACCAGATCCGCAGCACGCAGCATACGACCAGCAGCATAGTAGCCGTCGCGCTCTTCGAGCATCACCAGCATTGGCATGTCGGTATAACGACGAACGTAGTCGGTGAAATATTGGCTCGGGTTATCGAGGTGGAACTCGCGCAGCATGACATGACCCATCGCCATTGCCATCGCCGCATCGGTTCCCTGCTTCGGAGCCAGCCACAGGTCGCACAGTTTGGCGATTTCTGCGTAGTCCGGGGTAATTGCTACTGTTTTGGTGCCTTTGTAACGAACTTCAGTAAAGAAGTGCGCATCCGGGGTACGGGTCTGCGGTACGTTAGAGCCCCATGCCAGAATGTAGCTGGAGTTATACCAGTCGGCAGATTCCGGTACGTCGGTCTGCTCGCCCCAGGTCTGCGGGGAAGCTGGCGGCAGGTCACAGTACCAGTCATAGAAGCTCAGGCAGGTCCCGCCAATCAGCGACATATAACGTGCGCCGGACGCATAAGAAACCATCGACATCGCGGGGATCGGCGAGAAGCCTGCGACGCGGTCAGGACCATAGGTTTTGATGGTGTAAACGTTAGATGCGGCAATCAGCTCATTCACTTCCTGCCAGGAAGAACGAACGAATCCACCACGACCACGCGCTTGTTTGAAGCTTTTTGCTTTATCGGCGTCTTCGATAATGGATGCCCATGCATCTACCGGATCGCTGTGCAGTCTTTTTGCTTCACGCCACATCTTCATCAGACGTTTACGCATCAGCGGGTATTTCAGACGGTTAGCGCTGTAGAGATACCATGAATAGCTTGCACCACGCGGGCAGCCGCGAGGCTCGTGGTTGGGCATATCTGGACGAGTGCGTGGGTAGTCAGTTTGCTGGGTTTCCCAGGTCACCAGACCATTTTTCACATAGATTTTCCAGCTGCATGAGCCAGTGCAGTTTACACCGTGGGTTGAACGCACGATTTTGTCATGCTGCCAACGCTGGCGGTATCCATCCTCCCAGTCCCTGTTGGTATTGAGAAGCTGGCCGTGCCCATCGGCAAAGGTTTCGCCCTTCTGCTTGAAGTAGCGAAACCGGTCCAGGAATTTACTCATCGGTTTTCTCCTGTAGGAGCCTGACGGCTCTCTGATAAATCGACATTGCTTGATTGAGAGCGAAGGTAACGCTCTGAAAGGGCGTGAGAATTGATAACGATCAAGGCAGGCAGGGATGAAAATTGAGGGCCGATTTTGACATACCCCCTTAGTGGGATATCGATAAATCAATCAACATATTGAATTTTATTGAGTTTTTTAAACTCACTTATCATACAAATGTTAAATTCTTTATAAGTGGGTATTAAGGGGTATCCCCCCTGTTTAGCATATTACGAGCACCGTTCTAACAGGCTGTTGTCGCGTCACAATATAAAAGTATGTTGTAACTAATAGCGGGCAAAAAAAAGCGCGGTCTAACACCGCGCAATGGATAATCAACAGTTACTACTTTTTTTACTTTTTAGAATGACGTCCGTACACCGCCCAGGTGATAACCACACAGGCGACATAGAAGATCAGGAATACTTTCATCGCATCGACCGGAGAGCCAGTTAATGCCAGGGACGTACCGAATGCTTTCGGGATAAAGAAGCCGCCGATCGCACCAATAGCTGAGATAAAGCCCAGCGCCGCCGCGGTGTCGGTCGCCGCCTCGCGCATCGCTTTCTCTTCTGAACCGCCTTCAGCTTTCACTCTGTCCATCGTCAGCTTGCGAAAGATGACGGAGATCATCTGGAAGGTTGAACCACTCCCCAGACCAGCCGTCAGGAACAGCGCCAGGAACACCGCAAAGAAGGCGATAAAGTTGCCACCGACACCGTTTGATGGCAGCGTCAGGAACAGTAAGGCACTGAAAATAGCCATCAGCACGAAGTTCACCAGCGTTACGCGGGTCCCCCCCAGTCGGTCAGAGATTGCGCCGCCTGCTGAACGTGCCAGGGCGCCAATCAACGGTCCAAAGAAGGCGTAATGCAGGATCTGTACCTCAGGAAACTGCGTTTTTGACAGCATCGCGAAACCGGCAGAGAAACCGATAAATGAACCGAAGGTTGCCAGATACAGCAGGCTCATAATCCACAGGTGCCCGCGTTTCAGCACCGGCAGTTGCTCTTTCAGCGAAGCTTTTGAGGTTGCCAGTTCATTCATACCAAACCATGCGGCCAGCGTTAATACAGCCAGGAACGGTACCCAAATCCATGCGGCGTTTGCCAGATACAGCTGCGTACCATCCGGTTGTTCAACACCCTGGCTGCCAAATGCGGCAAAGATTGACAGTGAAACCACCAGTGGAGCGACCAACTGCATCACGCTGACGCCCATGTTACCCAGACCACCGTTCAGACCCAGCGCGCCGCCCTGTTTCTGTTTTGGAAAGAAGAAGCTGATGTTTGCCATGCTGGAGGCAAAGTTCGCGCCGGCAAAACCGCACAACAGCGAGATAATGATAAAGGTACTAAATGGCGTGGAGGTATCCTGCACCGCAAAACCTAACCATACGCAAGGAATGATCAGGATACCGGTGCTGAACGCCGTCCAGCGACGTCCACCAAACAGGGGGACCATAAAGGAGTACGGTACACGCAGCAGCGCGCCGGACACCGAAGGTAATGCCGTCAGCATGAACAGTTGTTCAGTGGTGAAATCAAATCCGACTTTCGGTAAGTTCACCGCCACGGCGCTAAATAACATCCACACGCAAAACGCCAGCAGCAAGCAAGGGACGGAAATCCACAGGTTTCGGCTGGCGATTCGATGACCACGCTGCTGCCAGAAGGCGGGATCTTCCGGCCGCCATTCGGTAATTACAGCTCCAGATGCCCTTTCCGGGGCAGATGAGTGACTCATAGACACCTCTGATACTTGTTTCGATGCCTGCCACATTAGGGTTTACTGCTGGAGGTAAGTTGATATAAATCAAAGGAAAAGGTGTCATTATTGATGCCTGAAATTTATCATCATCCTAAATGAGTACATAACTTCGGTAAAAAAGATGTGGTTTTTCACGCTTCTGTCGTCCCCTACTCCCCCTCGTTTAGGATCTCTCCCTCTGGCGGCAATTAAGGGGTAGCCCGTTTGAGGTATGGGTATACTCCAGTGTATCGCCGAGAATAACGCCACTGCCTGCAGCAGAATCGTCATTCAATAAGGTTTTCGGTTTTACGAAAACCCGAAGGAACAAGTCACCATGTTTAAACGTTGTCTTTCCCCGCTTACGCTGGTCAACCAGGTGGCGCTGATTGTTTTATTGTCTACTGCCATCGGCGTGGCGGGTATGGCAGTCTCTGGCTGGCTGGTTCAGGGCGTTCAGGGTAGCGCGCATGCAATCAACAAAGCGGGATCGCTGCGCATGCAAAGCTATCGTCTGTTGGCGGCCATACCGCTGGACGCCAACGATCAACCATTGCTGGATGAAATGGAGCAAACGGCGTTTAGCCCGGAATTGACGCGTGCCGCGCAGCGTGACGGACAACAGGCGCAGTTAAAAGCCTTACAGGATTACTGGCACACCAAACTGGCACCGGGGCTTGCGCATGCGCAAACGCCTGATGCGGTAGCGCAGGATGTCAGGCGCTTTGTGGGCGGACTGGATAAGCTGGTCACCGCCTTTGACCATACCACCGAGTTACGCATTGAACGCGTCGTCTTGCTGCATCGCCTGATGGCCGTATTTATGGCGTTGCTGCTGGTCTTCACCATTATCTGGCTGCGCGTGCGCCTGTTACAGCCGTGGAAACAACTGCTGGCGATGGCGCGAGCCGTCAGTCAACGTGATTTTACCCAACGCGCACATATCAGTGGGCGTAATGAGATGGCAGCGCTGGGTTCGGCGCTGAATAATATGTCGGAAGAACTGGCCGAAAGTTACGCGGTGCTGGAACAGCGGGTACAGGAGAAAACGGCGGGTCTGGAGCACAAAAATCAGATCCTCTCTTTCCTGTGGCAAGCCAACCGCCGTCTGCACTCTCAGGTGCCGTTGTGCGAACGCCTCTCTCCGGTACTGAACGGTCTGCAAAATTTGACCCTGCTGCATGATATTGAACTGCGGGTCTATGATCTGGAAGATGAAGATAATCATCAGGAATTTACCTGCCAGTCCAATGTCAGCTGTGATGAGAAAGGCTGCCATTTGT
>NZ_SZWS01000061.1:216872-233477 GCF_005281245.1 Citrobacter sp. wls826 | reverse complement strand
CCCGCCATTGACGGCGGTATCACACTGAAATGGCGGCTAACCGACGCCCATACTCAGTATGGTATCCTGCTCGCGACTTTGCCGTACGGACGCCATCTCAGCCACGATCAGCAGCAACTGGTTGATACCCTGGTTGAGCAACTGACCGCAACGCTTGCACTCGACAGGCATCAGGAGCGTCAGCAGCAGTTGATCGTGATGGAAGAGCGTGCCACCATTGCGCGCGAACTTCATGATTCTATTGCACAATCGCTCTCCTGTATGAAGATGCAGGTGAGCTGTTTGCAGATGCAGGGCGATGTGCTTTCAGATAACTGCCGCGAGCTGCTCAGTCAGATTCGTAACGAGTTGAACGCCTCCTGGGCGCAACTGCGCGAGCTGTTAACGACCTTCCGTTTACAGCTGACGGAACCTGGATTGAGACCGGCGCTGGAAGCCAGCTGTCAGGAATACAGCGCGCGTTTTGGCTTTACGGTTAAGCTGGATTATCAGCTGCCACCGCGTCTGGTCCCTTCGCATCAGGCGATTCACCTGCTACAAATTGCGCGCGAAGCCCTGAGCAACGCCCTCAAACACTCTCAGGCCGATGAAGTAGTTGTGACGGTGGTGCAAAATGGTAAGCAGGTCAAACTAACAGTGCAAGATAACGGCTGCGGCGTACCGGAAAACGCCGAACGCAGTAACCACTACGGCATGATAATCATGCGCGACCGTGCGCAGAGCTTGCGCGGCGATTGCCGTGTACGCCGTCGCGAGACAGGCGGTACTGAAGTTGCTGTCACTTTTATTCCCGAAACAAACTTCACAGAAGTCCAAGGAGATACCCATGAGTAATCTGGAACCGGCAACCATCCTGTTGATCGACGATCATCCGATGCTGCGAACCGGTGTAAAACAGCTTGTCAGCATGGCGCCCGATATCACCGTTGTCGGCGAAGCCAGCAATGGTGAGCAGGGTATCGAGCTGGCAGAATCCCTTGATCCCGATCTGATCCTTCTTGATCTCAACATGCCCGGCATGAACGGTCTGGAAACACTCGACAAGCTGCGTGAGAAATCACTGTCAGGCCGTATCGTCGTGTTTAGCGTATCCAACCATGAAGAAGACGTGGTTACTGCACTGAAGCGCGGTGCCGACGGTTATCTACTGAAAGATATGGAGCCGGAAGATTTGCTGAAAGCATTGCAGCAAGCGGCTGCCGGTGAAATGGTGCTGAGCGAAGCCTTAACGCCGGTTCTGGCCGCCAGCCTACGCGCCAATCGTGCAACGTCCGACCGTGATGTTACTCAACTGACGCCGCGCGAACGCGATATTCTTAAGCTCATCGCCCAGGGCCTGCCTAACAAGATGATCGCTCGCCGCCTTGACATCACCGAAAGCACGGTAAAAGTTCACGTGAAGCATATGCTGAAGAAAATGAAGCTCAAATCACGTGTTGAAGCCGCGGTATGGGTGCACCAGGAACGTATTTTCTGATAACGCGCGTATGCGTCATTGTTAACGAGGATCATTTTCCGAAACGGTAGTAAACGGTTCGGTCAGTGATAGCGTGATCTCATTGGAAGAGACACGCTGGCCCTGCTCATCTTCTACCACCACAGACAACCGCCAGCGGTTCGTCGCACCTTCTCTGCTGTCCCACTTCGGCATAATAATCGTCCAGCCCTGCGCGCTTCGGTTATTGCTGCCAGCCGTTAAGCTCAACGCCTGAGTATCGCCCTGCCACGTCAGGTGGCGGATCCCATGCAAACTACGCACCTGCAGCTTCAGCGCCACCGTCTCTCCCGGTTTGAGATCCCAGGGTGGCGTGGCCAAAAATACCGACAGCGTTTTACGCTGGCGATACTCCAGCGTCGGCAAATTGTTACGCTGCGGATCGTCATAACGACTGCCGCGCAGTGAACGGCTGTTCGCCACCTCACTGACCATCAACTGTTTTTTTAACGGCACGCCAAAACGGTAACTAAGGGTTAAGCCGAGGTTATTCTGGCTGATGCCGCTTTCACCCTGCTTATGCTGCGCTGTCACCGTGATTAGCGGCACCGGTGTATAGCTCAGCCCGAGGTTCACCGCCACCGGATTGTGATACCCGGTTCCCGAATGAAATAGATCCACCCGGTCGCCAAAATACTGTTCCACGCTGACGCTGGTATTGAGGTGTTGATAGAACGGCATCCGCATTTGCGCGGTCAGATCGTAGCCGCGGGCCATCCGTTGTTGCTGGGTTGCAAAACGATCCTCCCAGGAAGACAACGGTTGATAATAGTTAGCGGATAAGCGCAAATATTCGCCCCACGCCTCTGCGCCGAGGCCTCCGCGGGGCAGATTTTCATCCAGTAAGTTGTCATAAAAGGTGTTGTAACCCAGTAACCAACCGTCGCGTACCCAACGTTGCCCAATCCCCGCATTACTGACTAAGCCGTCGTCCTGTTGCGTCACTCCTAGCTGGCTCCAGGTAAGATAACGTTGGTTGTCCTGCCACGGCACAAACCAGCTTCCCCGACTCCCGGTAAAACTGCCTTCGTTATCAACCTGCAACCCGATACTGGCATTTCCCCAGGGAGAGAGCCAGGACTCCAGTTGCTGATTCACCTGTTCGCTGACCGTATCACGCACCTGGCCAAACGCGAACTGCTTCGCCTGTTCACCGGTATCAAGCCCGTTATCAGTCATGCTGGCTTCACCAAACGCTTTGACCATTTCGGCAAAATGCTTTTCGCCTGCCCGCGACTCCGGGGCCATACCAAGATCGGGCAAGCCATCACTATTGTTATCGAAAGGGTTTTCAGCCTGGTGCACAAAGGACGACTGCGCGTTAGCAGTACCGCCTGCCAGCGGCAAGAGTGCGAATACAGCAAGAGAAGAACAGATAATACGGCTCAAATCGTTAGTGGTTTCTTACATCAATTAGCCACAGTGGCATACTTATCTTAAACCATAACGTTTTCAGCGTTGATTTTCAGCCCCTCCCCCTTTTTTCGGCATTATCCTGGCATTGAGAAATAGGTGTAACATACGTATCGGTTATTTACGCTCACATGCAGTAACAGGAGTAAAAATGCAAAAGATAGTGATCGTCGCGAACGGAGCGGCTTATGGAAGCGAATCGTTATTTAACAGCCTGCGTCTGGCTATCGCCCTGCGCGAACAGGAAGCCGCTCTCGACCTGCGTCTGTTTTTAATGTCTGACGCCGTAACCGCAGGATTACGTGGTCAGAAACCCGCGGAGGGCTACAATATTCAGCAAATGCTGGAGATCCTGACAGCGCAAAATGTTCCGGTAAAACTATGCAAAACCTGCACCGATGGTCGTGGGATCACGGCGCTGCCGTTAATTGACGGAGTGGCCGTCGGCACGCTGGTAGAACTGGCTCAATGGACGCTGGCTGCAGATAAAGTGTTGACCTTCTGATATACCGTTTTCAGGCAAGCGCACTGAAAGTGTCGATAATTTCCGGATTTAATATTTGATGGGCGCGGTTTCGTTGAACGTTAGCACGCCCGTTCAACCCTTTTGAGGTGTTTTGTCACTTTTGTTTAATCGTTATGCCATTTTTTGATCAAAATCAGCATCCTGTTGCTCCCCCTTTGGTGTTATGCAATGAGTGAAATGTGAACAACATCACGCAGCACTTTCGACAGAAAGTACGTTGTTTTCAAGAACGGGGTGAAAAATGGCATTAGTGAAGGCAAGTTTAAAGTTATTTGGTGGCGATACGGTGGTTGTGCGCTGTTCCGAGCGCTGTCACATCCATCTGATGAGCGAAAAAAATCACGTCAAAGACACGCAGTCCGACATCTTAAGCGTGCAGGATCGTGATAACGCATGGTTGACCGTGCCCTATACCGGCGTCTGGAACGTGCTGATCGACAGCCACAGTCAGTCGCTTGAGCATTCGATAAGTTATATTGCAGCCTAAGCGTGACATGCCCGAAAAGCACCTGGCTTTCGGGCATACAATTCCACGCCGGGTTCAGGCAAACCCAGGCCGCATAACGCCTTCTGGCAGGTTCTCTCCCAACAATCGTTTGACCGTAATCACCAGATCATTAAGACAATCATCCTGCATCCCCAGCTTGACCAGCTCTTGTTCCAGCGAGAACAGATACTGGGCATTAGTGCCTAAAGGTCCACTGGCCGCGGCAATAAGCGGCGCGATCACCTGCGCGCGCGTGTCTGACTCAAACAGCGGATGGCGCGGATCCATAATAAACACCAGCGCGTTCACCGTACGGCCGTCATCAAGCGCCAACTGGCACCAGGTCGGCAGATAGCATCCGGTGATCATTTCTCGCTTCCACAACAGAGAAAGCTCTTGTTCCAGCGACGCGTCCGGCAAGCGGTAGGCCACACCGGTGGTACGTCCGCCCTCTTTCAGGGCCAGCATGCGGCCTGGCTGACACGCCGTTCCTCGCCCCGCCGTCAGGCGCAGACAAAATGCACGGTGCCAGCCGACTAATGTGCCGGTACAGGACTCTTCAAACTCTAAGGCCGGGTTCCACATCAACGATCCATAACCGAAGATCCACACCGGTCCATCATCTGGTCGACAAGCGAGCGTGGCGGCCAGTGAGGCTGCACGTTGTTCCGCTGACCAGAGTAGTGATTCTTCAATAGCACCAAATGCCGTCTTACAGTCGGCATTCAATAAAAAATCACGCGTTAACACCTTACACCTCCGCCACTGCTGCTTCCCTGCGACAACTTTTTTGACGCCTTCCGGGCTTTTTTACTGCTCATTTTGAAACCAATAGCTGGACAATAGGCAATTCACCGCTCGCTTGCAAGCCAGTAACCGCGCGGCGTAGCACGATTCGCTAACGCCTGATGCAAGCGAGTTTATAAAGGCATTATAATTGATACTGTTACGTCTTTTTATGCCATTTACCATCATCACCTTTTTGGTAATCATTTTTAACCGCGGCCCACGCCACCTTATGTGCCGTCTCTTCTCGGGTGGCATCGTCACGGCGGTCAGATTTGTCTTTATACTGTTCCCAGGCGCTGTTGAAAGCTTCTTTATAAATGTCCTGAGCATGGGCTGGCAGAACGTGCTGCACGCTGTCAGGCAGATCGCTTTTAGATTTATAGGGCATTGTGAACTCCTCTTTTTAGGCTAAACCTTAAGTGTGGTTAACAATGCGGCGAGACGCCAATAATGGACATTTTTAGAAATTTTCTTTACCTAACCTTCTGTTAATTAAACAGTCTATAAACAAGAAATTGGTTTTTGGCCGCTTTGAGAGGGAAAACAGATGATGTAGTAAAATTTCGTAAAATGTCACCTACAAAACCACGTTTTCTGTTATTTTTTACATTCTTTAATACTTTTTATAATTATAAATACCTGCAGAGATGGAGAATTAATGCAATGACACAAGCACATGAGGCGGTAAAAACCCGCCACAAGGAGACCTCTCTCGTCTTCCCGATTTTGGCGCTGGTAGTCCTGTTCTTCTGGGGGAGCAGTCAGTCACTACCAGTGGTCATCGGTATTAATGCGCTGGCCCTTATTGGAATATTAAGCAGCGCATTCAGCGTTGTCCGTCATGCGGACGTATTAGCGCATCGACTTGGCGAACCCTACGGGTCGCTGATCCTCAGTTTGTCCGTTGTTATTCTTGAAGTCAGCTTAATCTCCGCATTAATGGCAACCGGCGATGCCGCACCTACGCTCATGCGCGATACGCTGTATTCAATCATTATGATCGTAACCGGGGGTCTGGTCGGTTTTTCATTACTATTAGGTGGCCGTAAATTTGCCACTCAGTATATGAACCTATTTGGTATTAAGCAGTATTTAATCGCCCTGTTCCCACTGGCCATTATTGTACTGGTATTCCCGATGGCGTTGCCGGGGGCAAATTTCACTACCGCGCAGGCGCTGTTGGTGGCGTTAATTTCTGCGGCGATGTACGGCGTATTTTTGCTGATTCAAACTAAAACGCACCAAAGTCTGTTCATTTACGAGCATGAAGACGAGGGTGACGACGACGACCCGCATCACGGTAAGCCGTCTGCGCACAGCAATCTGTGGCACGCCGCCTGGCTTATCATTCATCTGATCGCTGTTATCGCCGTGACCAAGATGAACGCCAGCCCGCTTGAGACCTTGCTGACTGAACTGAATGCGCCAGTCGCATTTACGGGTTTCCTGGTCGCGTTACTGATCCTCTCGCCTGAAGGACTGGGCGCACTGAAAGCGGTTCTGAGCAATCAGGTACAGCGGGCAATGAATTTATTCTTCGGTTCGGTATTAGCCACAATTTCACTGACCGTACCGGTGGTGACGCTGATTGCATGGGCAACCGGGAATGATTTGATGTTTGCGCTGGGGGCGCCAGAGATGATTGTGATGGTTTCATCACTGGTTCTGTGTCAGATCTCTTTCTCCACCGGACGCACCAATGTGCTTAACGGTGCAGCGCATCTGGCACTGTTTATCGCCTATCTGATGACAATATTTGCCTGAGTATTATTTTAGACGTACCCCACGGTCCGCTTCAGGGCCGTTTTCTTTTCTGCCGATATAACACAATCGATGGCGCGTCTGGTGCCTGACGGCGACCTTTATACCCTTTTCAAATAGCAGGCCGGAGGGAAACTCCGGCCTGTCACACTCACTTAGTTCTCGGTATCCAGCTCGTCGAAGCTTTTCACCAGGTCATCAATCGCTTTAATCTGCGTCAGGAACTGTTCCAGCTTCGCCAGCGGCAACGCGGATGGGCCATCGCATTTCGCATTGGCTGGATCCGGATGCGCTTCAATAAACAGACCTGCCAGACCAACCGCCATACCGGCACGCGCCAGTTCGGTAACCTGCGCACGACGACCACCGCTTGCTGCGCCAAACGGATCGCGGCACTGCAGCGCATGGGTAACGTCAAAAATCACCGGTGAGTTGCCGGAGACTTTCTTCATCACGCTGAAGCCCAGCATGTCCACAACCAGGTTGTCATAACCAAAGTTCGCACCACGGTCGCACAGAATAACCTTATCGTTGCCGCCTTCATGGAATTTATCCACGATGTTGCCCATCTGAGCCGGGCTGATGAACTGCGGTTTCTTCACGTTGATTACGGCACCGGTTTTCGCCATCGCTTCCACCAGATCGGTCTGACGAGCAAGGAATGCCGGAAGCTGAATCACATCCACCACATCAGCAACAGGCTGTGCCTGGCTGGCTTCGTGAACGTCGGTGATCACTTTTACGCCAAAAGTCTGTTTCAGTTCCTGGAAGATTTTCATCCCTTCTTCAAGGCCCGGTCCACGGTAGGAGTGAATGGAAGAACGGTTGGCTTTATCAAAGGAGGCTTTAAACACGTAAGGGATACCCAGCTTTTGAGTAACGGTTACGTAGTGCTCACAAATGCGCATCGCCAGATCGCGGGATTCCAGCACGTTCATTCCGCCAAACAGCACGAACGGCAGGTCATTTGCCACGTTGATGTCGCCAATGCTAACCACTTTTTGTTTCATAGGATCGCCTTAAACGGTAGGTAAAGTGTGATTAATCAATGCAATACAATTTGTTTGTGCGAAATAGTATTAATTTGCGCACGAATCATTTCGCTGATCGGGTCTTCCGGACACTGTTCAACGAAATAACTTAAATCTGTCAGCGCAACATGTTCGCACTCGAGCTGCGCGTATATTAAACCACGATCGCGAATTTCATACGGATCTTCAGGATTAAACTGCAATAGTGCTTCACTGGCACGCAGCGCCAGCTCCATTTGCCGCTCTTCCATCAGTGATGATTTCAGCGTGTCGAGCAGTTTGCGGATCACTTCCGCGTTATCCGCCTCATCCAGATCTTCGTTAAACAGCTCCGCGACCGGGCTGATGTTCCCCTTCAACCACACTTCCAGCGTGTGCTCATTTAACGTTTCGCCATTGAATGGATTGATTAGCCACATTTCACCATCGAGCGACTCAATACGAAGGATCAGTTGCGTCGGGAAAATCACCGGTACCAGCGGCAGCTCCAGTCTGTTGGCAATCCACAATAAGATCGCCCCCAGAGACACGGCGCTACCCTGCCGATTTTTCAGTACCTGGTCAAGCCAGAGTGCATCAGAAAGACGATAGACGCCGTGGGTATCCGTAAATCCCCATTCGCCGTAAAAAAGTGCCAGCAGTTTTTCCAGTTGCTCATCCTGAGACAGGAGCTGGCTAATTTCTTCTTGCGCCAGACTGACCAGACGTTCCAGTTCGTCATAGACAGTTTGTGTTGGAAAATCCAGACGGATAGACTCCGACGCCAGGATCATCCCATCACACAATGGCGCTTTATTAAATTCGAAATCAGCTAACGACCTCATGCTTACCCCAGTAACGGTATTTTTGTGGTGGCGAGTTTAATGATGATGTACAGCACCACCAGCGCCAGCGGAAATGCGACTAATCGCGCCTGCTGACTGCGCGCCCGACGATAATCGAGCGCAATAAAACCCAAAACGATGTAAATGATAACCCCAAACAGCTTTTCAGTCAGCCATGTCCCGTGCTCAGTGAATGGCAGGATGTGCGCTTTAACCATTAGCGCCACGCCGCTGAGTAATAAAACGGTATCCACAACCGGTGGCACAATGCGCGTCCAGCGTGCGCAGGCAAGACGCGAGTCGGTGTAACGCCACCAAAAACGCAGCGTCAGCAAGCCAACGGAAAGCGCAATACTGATGAGATGAATGTTGAGTAACACACTGAAGGTACTCATGATGGGATGCGTCCAAGCGTAATTCGCTCGTTGCCGCCATAATCACGGCAGGTTTCAACCGCCTGGTAACCCGCACGAGTAAAGACGTCCCGGACGGCCTGCCCCTGCTGCCAGCCATGTTCCAGCAACAGATAGCCGCCAGGCGTTAACACGCGCTGAGACTGGTCAATGATATGCACGATATCCGCCAGTCCCCGATCGCCCGCCACCAGTGCCGACAGAGGTTCAAAGCGTACATCGCCTTGCGCCAGATGCGGATCCTGTTCGTCGATATACGGCGGATTGCTGACAATCATATCAAACTGCTGTCCCTGCAAAGCGCTGAACCAGTTGCTTTGCAGCACGCAAACATTGTCGATGCCCAGATGCTGTTTGTTGCGAGTGGCCAGCGCAACGGCATCCGGCATGCGGTCAACCGCCGTTACTGCGCAATCCGGACGTTCGGTTGCCAGTGCCAGCGCAATGGCGCCCGTGCCGGTTCCCAAATCGAGAATGCGGCATGCTGAGGCCGGCAGGCGAGCCAGCGCCTGTTCCACCAGACACTCAGTATCCGGACGAGGGATAAGCGTAGCCGGAGACACAAACAGCGGCAGCGACCAGAACTCCCGCACGCCGGTTAAATGCGCCACCGGCTCACCCCGCTGACGGCGCTCCAGTAATGTGTCGAGCTGTTGACGCTGCGCCTCGGTTAATACCGTTTCACCGAAAGCCAAAATAAAGGTGCGTCCCTTACCGGTAACAAACTCGAGCAAAATCTCGGCGTCACGGCGCGGGCTTTCACTTGCCTGTAATTGGCTTATCGCTTCACGCAGCCAGTGCTGATAATCCATTAATCCTGCTCGGACAACGCCGCCAGTTGGTCGGCCTGGTATTCCTGGACAATTGGCTCAATGAGCATATCCAGTTTGCCTTCCATCGCTTCATCCAGACGGTAGAGCGTCAGGTTAATGCGGTGATCGGTCACGCGACCCTGCGGGAAGTTATAGGTACGGTTGCGATCGCTGCGATCGCCACTGCCCAACAGATTGCGACGCTCAGAGGCTTCGGCCTGTTGACGTCTTGCCACTTCGGCGGCACGAATTCGCGCCCCCAGCACCGACATCGCTTTCGCTTTGTTTTTATGCTGCGAACGTTCGTCCTGGCATTCCACTACGATACCGGTCGGCAAGTGGGTAATACGGATTGCGGAGTCGGTGGTGTTAACGTGCTGACCCCCTGCGCCTGATGAGCGGAAGGTATCAATACGCAGATCGGCCGGGTTGATGTCCGGCAGTTCGGCATCTGGTAGTTCCGGCATGACCGCGACCGTACAGGCCGAGGTGTGAATACGGCCCTGTGACTCCGTCGCAGGTACGCGTTGCACACGATGCCCACCGGACTCAAATTTCAGTCGACCGTACACGCCTTCGCCGCTAATTTTGGCAATGACTTCTTTAAACCCGCCATGTTCGCCTTCGCTGGCGCTCATGATCTCTACCCGCCAGCGACGCGATTCAGCGTAACGGCTGTACATGCGGAATAGATCGCCGGCAAACAGCGCGGCCTCATCACCACCGGTTCCCGCACGCACTTCGAGGAAGGCGTTACGTTCGTCATCAGGATCTTTAGGCAACAGCAGAACCTGCAGATGTTGCTCCAGCTGCTCGCATTTATCTTTTGCTTCACGCAGTTCATCCTGCGCCATTTCACGCATTTCAGGATCGTCGAGCATCATCTGAGCCGTCTCGATATCTTCCTGAACCTGTTGCCAGTCCGTAAAACAGCGAGATACATCGCTTAATTGCGCATATTCGCGCGACAGTGCACGAAAGCGTTCCTGGTCTGCGATAGTACCCGCATCCCCGAGCAGCGCCTGAACTTCTTCATGGCGTTCATGCAGGGCTTCCAGTTTGGCAACGATAGAAGGCTTCATAGGCGTAAATGCACCCTGTAAAAAATAAGATTGGTGTGCTGCTACTCCAGCCCGAGGCTGTCGCGCAGAATATTCAGGCGTTCACTATCCCCGTCACGGGCGGCCTGTTGAAGTGATTTGGTTGGTGCATGGATCAAGCGGTTGGTCAGTTTCCAGGCCAGATCCTGCATAATGGCTTGCGCATCACCACCCTGTTGAAGAGCAGCCAACGCTTTGGCAGTCAGTTCATCACGGATCTGTTCTGACTGACTGCGATACTCGCGGATAGTTTCACTTGCGCCCTGAGCGCGTAGCCAGGCCATAAATTCGCTGGTTTCCTGCGCCACAATGGTTTCGGCTTCCACGGCCGCCGCTTTGCGCTGGGCCAGGTTATGCGAAATGATGCTTTGCAGGTCGTCAACGCTGTACAGATAGGCGTTGGACAACTTACCCACCTCCGGCTCGACATCGCGCGGTACGGCGATATCCACCAGCAGCATAGGTTGATTACGGCGATTTTTAAGCGCGCGCTCCACCATTCCTTTGCCGATAATCGGCAGCGGGCTGGCGGTAGAACTGATAATAATATCGGCATCCTGTAAACGCGCGTCGATATCACTCAGCGAAATCACTTCGGCACCGACTTCATCCGCCAGCACCTGCGCCCGCTCGCGGGTACGGTTGGCGATGATCATCTTCTTCACTTGATGCTCACGCAGGTGTCGCGCCACCAGCTCAATGGTTTCGCCTGCGCCCACTAACAGCACGGTCACCGTGGAGAGCGATTCAAATATTTGCCGCGCCAGCGTACAGGCGGCAAAAGCCACGGACACGGCGCTGGCACCGATGTCTGTTTCTGTACGTACACGTTTAGCGACAGAGAATGATTTCTGGAACATGCGTTCCAGCGCACTGGCGTTCAGGTGACCTTTTTGCGAATCCGCAAAAGCTTTTTTCACCTGCCCCAGAATCTGCGGTTCACCAAGCACCAGCGAATCCAGACCGCTGGCAACACGCATCAAATGACTGACGGCGTCGTTGTCCTGGTGCCAGTACAGGCTATTGCGCAAGTCTTCTTCATTAAGATTATGGTAATCGCACAGCCAGCGAACCAGCGCTTCTTGCAGGTTATCCTGCTCTTCAACGCTGAGATACAGTTCTGTACGGTTACACGTCGACAGCACCACCCCGCCCTGCACCATTGGCTGCGCAAGCAGGCTGTCCAGCGCCTGATCGAGCGTATCCGGCGAAAACGTTACGCGTTCTCGCAGCGATACAGGTGCCGTTTTATGGTTAATACCAAGCGCTAAAAGGGTCATGTGTGCGGGAATAGTACCAGCGTTGATAAGGTTAGACTGGGTGCATCATACAGGATGCGTGCGGTCAATAAAAGAGACTGCCCCCTTTTGGAGTAATAGCTTAGTGCACAAATTTGAGCGATTTAAGATAACTTGAACGTAGACGATGTATGATGGCGGCGCTAGCATTAAGAGTTATAACTGCAACGTATCTCAAGGATTTGTCATCATTATGACCCTGCCTGATTTTCGCCTGATTCGCCTGCTGCCGTTGGCGGCCCTGGCTCTTACCGCCTGTACGCTCAACGCGCCGAAAGGTCCCGGCAAAAGCCCTGACTCTCCACAGTGGCGCCAGCACCAGCAGGAAGTACGCGCCCTGAACCAATATCAGACGCGCGGTGCGTTTGCGTATATTTCCGATCAACAGAAAGTCTATGCCCGCTTTTTCTGGCAACAAACCGGACAGGATCGCTACCGTCTCCTGCTGACCAATCCCCTGGGCAGCACTGAACTGGAACTCAATGCCCAGCCGGGCAACGTCGAACTTGTCGATAACAAAGGCAAGCACTACACCGCTGACGACGCCGAAGAGATGATTGGTAAGTTGACCGGCATGCCTATTCCATTGAACAGCCTGCGCCAGTGGATCCTTGGCCTGCCGGGAGACGCCAGCGATTACAAACTCGACGACCAGTATCGTCTGAGTGAAGTGAACTACAGCAAAGACGGTAAAAACTGGAAAGTGGTCTATAGCGCCTACGACAGCAAAATTAAGCCTGCGATGCCGGCAAACATGGAACTGTCCGACGGCGATCAGCGTATTAAGCTGAAAATGGATAACTGGATTGTGAAATGATGACCCACTGGCCCTCTCCGGCAAAACTGAATCTGTTTTTATACATCACCGGGCAGCGTGCGGACGGTTATCACACTTTGCAAACGCTATTCCAGTTTCTTGATTATGGCGACACGATAGGTATTGTGCTGCGTGGCGACGGCGAAATCCGCCTGTTAACGCCGGTGGAAGGCGTTGCACATGAAGACAATCTAATTGTCCGTGCGGCGCGCTTGCTGATGAAGGCGGCGTCTGAAAGCGATCGCCTTCCCAAAGGGAGCGGCGCCGACATCAGTATCGAAAAACGCCTGCCGATGGGCGGCGGTCTTGGCGGAGGTTCGTCTAATGCGGCTACCGTCCTGGTGGCGCTGAATCACCTTTGGCAGTGCGGACTTTCGGTTGATGAACTGGCAGGACTCGGCTTAACGCTGGGGGCGGACGTTCCCGTATTCGTGCGCGGCCATGCGGCCTTTGCTGAAGGCGTAGGTGAAATTCTGACCCCGGTCGAGCCAGAGGAAAAATGGTATCTGGTCGCCCACCCGGGAGTCAGTATTCCGACGCCGGTGATTTTTAAAGATCCCGACCTCCCGCGCAACACGCCAAAAAGGTCAATAAAAACGTTACTAAAATGTGAATTCAGCAATGATTGCGAGGTTATCGCAAGAAAACGTTTTCGCGAGGTTGATGCGGCGCTTTCCTGGCTGTTAGAATACGCGCCGTCGCGCCTGACTGGTACAGGGGCTTGTGTCTTTGCTGAATTTGACACTGAGTCTCGTGCTCGCCAGGTGCTTGAGCAAGCCCCGGAATGGCTCAAAGGCTTTGTGGCGAAAGGTGTCAACCTCTCCCCATTGCACAGAGCGCTACTCTAAATCGTTCGGGTTTCAGGAAGATGGCAAAATATGCCAGCATACATGAAACGTGAAAGATGACGAGTAAGCCGGGCAAGCTGAGTTGCGGTGACAACGTCACCCTGTTCCAGACGTTGCATCGCGCTCTTTAATACACCGCATGGAGAGGATACTGCCTGGCCCGCACAGTTTTCGGCAGATTCTTTCCACCAATGGACGCATGCCTGAGGTTCTTCTCGTGCCTGATATGAAGCTTTTTGCTGGTAACGCCACCCCGGAACTAGCACAACGTATTGCCAACCGCCTGTACACTTCACTCGGCGACGCCGCTGTAGGTCGCTTTAGCGACGGCGAAGTCAGCGTACAAATTAATGAAAATGTACGCGGTGGTGATATTTTCATCATCCAGTCCACTTGTGCCCCTACTAACGACAACCTGATGGAATTGGTCGTTATGGTTGATGCGCTGCGCCGTGCTTCCGCAGGCCGTATCACCGCCGTTATTCCTTACTTCGGCTATGCACGTCAGGATCGTCGCGTACGTTCCGCTCGTGTACCGATTACTGCTAAAGTCGTCGCTGATTTCCTGTCCAGCGTTGGCGTTGACCGCGTCCTCACCGTTGACCTGCATGCTGAACAGATCCAGGGCTTCTTTGACGTACCGGTTGATAACGTATTCGGTAGCCCGATCCTGTTAGAAGACATGCTGCAGCTGAATCTGGACAATCCGATTGTGGTTTCTCCGGACATCGGTGGCGTCGTGCGTGCCCGCGCTATCGCTAAACTGCTGAACGATACCGACATGGCTATCATCGACAAACGACGCCCGCGCGCGAACGTTTCTCAGGTGATGCACATTATTGGTGACGTTGCAGGTCGTGACTGCGTGCTGGTTGATGATATGATCGATACCGGCGGTACGCTGTGTAAAGCAGCAGAAGCACTGAAAGAACGTGGTGCAAAACGCGTATTTGCTTACGCTACCCACCCGATCTTCTCAGGTAATGCGGCAAACAACCTGCGCAATTCAGTGATTGATGAAGTCGTTGTCTGTGACACGATTCCACTGACTGACGAAATCAAAGCACTGCCAAACGTGCGTACATTGACCCTGTCGGGTATGCTGGCCGAAGCGATTCGTCGTATCAGCAACGAAGAATCCATCTCTGCTATGTTCGAGCATTAATCGAGCCCGGCTCAAAAACCCGCTGCGGCGGGTTTTTTTATCTGCAACATCTATTTGTATGACTTATGCCTCCTTCACCTGCCATTTAGTTGACAGATGATGCGCTCATGGATGAAACATTATTGTGAACAGATTATTTTCCTCACATGTGATGCCTTTCCGCGCCCTCATCGACGCTTGTTGGAAAGAAAAATATACCGCTTCTCGCTTTACCCGCGACCTGATCGCCGGGATAACCGTTGGGATCATTGCCATTCCGCTGGCGATGGCCCTGGCAATAGGCAGTGGCGTGGCGCCGCAGTACGGCTTGTATACCTCAGCCGTGGCTGGGATTGTTATCGCCCTTACCGGGGGTTCACGTTTTAGCGTATCTGGACCAACTGCCGCCTTCGTGGTGATTCTGTATCCGGTGTCGCAACAGTTTGGGCTGGCAGGCCTGCTGGTCGCAACGCTAATGTCCGGGATATTTCTGATCCTTTTCGGCCTCGCCCGTTTTGGTCGCCTGATCGAATATATCCCGGTATCCGTTACGTTAGGTTTTACATCGGGTATTGGTATCACCATCGGTACCATGCAGATTAAAGATTTTCTCGGTCTGCAAATGGCCCATGTCCCGGAGCACTACCTGCAAAAGGTCGGCGCGCTGTTTATGGCCCTGCCAACCCTCAACGTTGGCGATGCCGCAATTGGCGTGGTGACGCTGGGGATCCTGATTTTCTGGCCGCGTCTGGGGATCCGACTGCCGGGCCACCTTCCTGCGCTGCTGGCAGGCTGTGCGGTAATGGGGATTGTGAACCTGACCGGCGGCCATGTCGCCACCATCGGTTCTCAGTTCCACTACATTCTGGCTGATGGCTCGCAGGGTAACGGTATCCCGCAGTTGCTGCCGCAACTGGTATTACCGTGGGACATGCCGGAGTCAAACTTTACCCTGAGCTGGAGTTCGTTACAGGCGCTGTTACCGGCCGCCTTCTCCATGGCGATGCTCGGGGCGATTGAATCTCTACTGTGCGCCGTCGTGCTCGATGGGATGACCGGCACCAAGCATAAAGCCAACAGTGAGCTGATTGGCCAGGGCCTGGGTAACATCGTGGCACCGTTCTTCGGTGGTATCACCGCCACGGCGGCAATTGCCCGTTCTGCGGCAAACGTCCGCGCCGGGGCGACCTCACCAATTTCAGCGGTCATCCACGCGATTCTGGTGATCCTTGCCCTGCTGGTGCTTGCGCCGCTGCTTTCCTGGTTACCGCTTTCCGCCATGGCCGCCCTGCTGCTGATGGTGGCATGGAACATGAGTGAAGCGCATAAAGTGGTGGATCTGCTGCGTCATGCGCCAAAAGACGACATCATTGTCATGCTTATGTGTATGTCGCTGACGGTGCTATTCGACATGGTGATCGCCATCAGCGTCGGTATCGTTCTCGCCTCCCTGCTGTTTATGCGTCGTATCGCGCGCATGACGCGTCTGGCGCCGGTCAACGTAGACGTACCTGACGATGTGCTGGTGCTGCGCGTTATTGGCCCACTTTTCTTTGCCGCTGCGGAGGGATTATTTACCGATCTCGAATCGCGTATTGCAGGTAAACGTATTGTGGTCTTGAAGTGGGACGCGGTCCCGGTACTGGATGCCGGTGGTCTGGACGCTTTCCAGCGTTTTGTAAAACGCCTCCCGGAAGGGTGTGAACTGCGGATCAGTAATCTGGAATTCCAGCCGTTACGTACCATGGCGCGCGCGGGCATTCAGCCGATTGCCGGACGCCTGACGTTCTTCCCGAATAAAGACGCCGCGCTGGCAGATATCAGCTGACGTGTAGCCCGGCCAGGCG
>NZ_SZWS01000061.1:208484-216806 GCF_005281245.1 Citrobacter sp. wls826 | reverse complement strand
CTCCCGTGTGTGGGAGCCATTTTTATAATCAGCTTATTGCTTACGCGTTCAGCAGTTGCTCAGCTGTCGCTTTCACGCTTGCCAGCAGGACTTTGACATCCTCCAGACACACCGTTGGGTTCAGCAGCGTCAGCTTCAGGCAGGTTACGCCATCTGCTTCGGTCACGCCAACGTTGGCGCTACCAGAAGCCAGCAAAACGTCGCCAATACGCTGGTTCAACAGCGCAACGAACGCCATGTCGTCACTGTGCGGACGGAAACGGAACAGCACGCTTGCCAGCTGCGGCTCCATCACCAGTTCCAGGTGTGGCTGAGTTTTCACAAACGCAGCCACATCACGCGCCAGCGTTACGCCGTTATCAATGATTTCGGCATACTGCTTTTTGCCCAGCGCTTCGAGACCCATCCACAGCTTCAACGCGTCAAAACGGCGCGTGGTCTGCAGCGATTTCGACACCAGATTCGGTACGCCCGCCTCTTCATCAAAATCAGAGTTCAGGTACGCCGCCTGGTAACGCATCAGCTCGTAGTGGCGCGCGTCTTTCAGCAGGAACGCGCCGCAGCTGATAGTCTGGAAGAACTGTTTGTGGAAGTCCAGCGTCACGGAATCCGCCAGTTCAAGGCCGTTCAGGAAGTGACGATACTGCTCAGAAAGCAGTAACGCCCCGCCCCATGCTGCATCCACATGCATCCAGATCTGGTGTTCTGCCGCCAGCGCCGCAATGTCCGCTAACGGGTCGATTGCACCCGCATCGGTAGTACCAGCAGTGGCGACAATCGCCATCACCTGTTCGCCGTTGGCTTTCGCCTGGGCCAGCTTGTCTTTCAGGTCAGCCAGATCCATGCGTGAGAACGCATCGGTCTTCACCTGGGTGACGGAACGGTAACCCAACCCCATCAGCGCCATGTTCTTCTGCACAGAGAAGTGCGCGCTTTCAGAGCAAAATACTTTGATTTTGCTCAGGTCGCCGGTCAGACCATTCTGCTGAATGGAATGCCCCTGGCGGGCAAAAAAGGCGTCGCGCGCCAGCATCAGGCCCATCAGGTTGCTTTGGGTGCCGCCGCTAGTGAACACGCCCGCGTCGCCTGCCGCATAGCCCACCTGCTCACGCAACCATTCGATCAGTTTGATCTCAATGATGGTCGCCGACGGGCTCTGATCCCAGGAGTCCATACTCTGGTTGGTGGCGTTGATCAACACTTCTGCCGCCTGGCTAATCACCAGGCTCGGGCAGTGCAGGTGCGCCACGCACTGCGCATGGTGAACCAACAAGCTGTCTTTCAGAAAGTATTCAACCGCACGCTCAATAGCGGCCTGGTTGCCCAGGCCCTGAGACGTAAAATTCAGGTTGATACGTTCGCGCAGTTGCTCAACGGTTTTGCCCTGATACATCTCAGGTTGCTTCAACCATTCAACGACCGCTTGCGTACTCTGCTCGATAGCGTCCTGGTAGGCAGCAATGCTTTGTGCCGAGCCGGACAGAATCGGATTTACGTCTGACATTCGATCCAACTCCGTTTAAACCGGCTTCACGCCAGCGCCCAGCAGGGCATTTTCGAATTTATCGAGGAAAATCTCCAGCTCTGCGTTGGTGATCAACAGAGACGGCAGCAGACGCAGTACGCAACCGTTACGGCCGCCACGCTCAAGAATCAGGCCGTTTTCGAAACATTTTTTCTGCAGCAGCGCGGAAAGCTCGCCATCGGCCGGGTAGCAGCCCATGTGATCCTGCGCTTCGTTCGGCTTAACGATTTCCAGACCAATCATCAGGCCCAGACCACGTACCTGGCCGATAACCGGGTAACGTTTCTGCAGGTCAGTCAGTTTGTCTTTCAGCCACTCGCCCTGGGCAGCAACTTTATCGGCAATCTTGTCGTCTTTGAGGATTTTCAGCGTTGTCAAACCGGTCGCCATCGCCAGTTGGTTGCCGCGGAAGGTGCCAGTGTGATGGCCCGGAGCCCACGCATCGAACTGCTTTTTAATGCCCAGTACCGCCAGTGGCAGACCGCCGCCAACCGCTTTGGACATCACGATGATATCCGGCTCAATACCGGCGTGTTCGAAGGCGAACAGTTTACCCGTGCGCGCGAAGCCAGCCTGAACTTCATCAATAATCAGCAGAATGCCGTGTTCCTGGGTCACTTTACGAATACGCTGCAGCCACTCGATCGGAGCCGGGTTTACCCCGCCTTCGCCCTGCACCGCTTCGAGGATCACGGCAGCCGGTTTACGCACGCCACTCTCAACGTCGTTGATCAGGTTTTCGAAGTAGTAGGTCAATGCTTTGACGCCAGCGTCGCCGCCGATACCCAGCGGGCAACGGTACTGATGCGGATACGGCATAAACTGCACTTCCGCCATCATGTTGCTGACGGCTTCTTTCGGCGACAAGTTGCCGGTCACGGACAGCGCGCCGTGGGTCATCCCGTGGTAGCCGCCGGAGAAGCTGATGATGCTGGAACGGCCGGTAACTTTCTTCGCCAGCTTCAGCGCCGCTTCAACGGCATCGGCACCGGACGGCCCGGTGAACTGCAGGCAATACTCTTTGCCCTGGCCCGGTAATAAAGAAAGTAAATACGATGAGAATTCATCTTTTAACGGTGTGGTAAGGTCAAGCGTATGTAACGGTAAGCCGCTTGTGATGACACTTTGAATGCTCTGCAGCACTTCAGGATGATTATGACCAAGCGCCAGGGTTCCGGCACCTGCCAGGCAATCAAGATATTGATTATTTTCTACGTCAGTAATCCAGACGCCCTGCGCTTTAGCAATCGCTAATGGCAGTTTACGTGGATAGCTGCGGACATTAGATTCAAACTCAGCCTGTCTTGCTAAAAAGGTATCATTGCTCTGTGGTAATGAATTAGCACTTAAAGTATCAATACGGACTTTATCCGTCATCATATCACTCCTACAACCAGGTGTAGATTAACGCCTGATTGAATAAATGGTTATAAGGGTTACCTGTAAAAAAGCGCGGCTAATATATGTTGTTTTAGCCCTGGACTCAATCATTTATTTCTCAACACATTTAACAGGTGCTTTTCCTTTATAATTCAAAGTGTAACAGACACCCTTCATTACGAAATCCTAAAGAAACATATCTATTTAATTAACAATTACCGTAGCCAATTGCAACGCATACGATGTTATAAAAACCATGTGATTTTCATGTTTTTATTATTTTTTTACACGTTTTTACCATTAATAATGTACGCGTTTTCTTGTTACGACATGATTTTTCACTTATTTGTCGATAAATCGAATAAAAAAGTCGATCCCTAAATATAAATCACTTAGTATGGCGCGCTTATTTGCAGGCTATGTAAATAAAATTAATGCGCAGCACCCGGTAACGCGTACAGGCGACACGCGTTTTCGACAACAGGAATTCCCTGGGTTGTCAGCAGAAATGTTCGCGGGCGGACATTTCGTAAGGCGAACACCGTTTCCCCTTATGCCGAGAATGAAAATTTTCTAGCCATACTTTTATGGCGCCCTGATATGAGATTGTTATGACTCGCATTTATCCACCATCCGTCGTTGCCAAATTTGGCGGCACCAGCGTCGCTGATTTTGATGCGATGAACCGAAGCGCCAGCATTGTCCTTGCTGATCAAGATGTCCGTTTAGTCGTACTGTCTGCTTCAGCAGGCGTTACAAACTTACTGGTCGAGCTTTCTGAAGGTCTGGAAACGCATCAACAATTAGATAAGCTTGAGACCTTACGCGCCATCCAATACAACATTATTTCCCGCCTGAAGCAGCCGTCCGTTATCAGCACGGAAATCGATAATCTTCTCAACAATATCCGCCATCTTGCACAAACGGCGACCGTTTCACCGTCTGATGCGCTAAGCGATGAATTGGTCAGTCACGGCGAGCTGATGTCCTCTTTACTGTTTACTGAAGTCTTACGTGAACGGCATGCCGAGGCCGGGTGGTTTGACGCCCGCAGCGTGATGCGTACCAACTCCAGTTTCGGCTGCGCCGAACCCGAACTCGGTACCTTGCACCACCTGGTGGAGACTCACCTGCGCCCTCGTCTTGAGCAAGCGATTATGGTGACCCAGGGGTTTATCGGCCGGGATGCCGCAGGGCATACCACTACGCTGGGACGCGGTGGTAGTGATTACACGGCGACGCTTCTCGGTGAGGCGCTTCACGCCGCACGCGTGGACATCTGGACCGATGTCGCAGGGATCTACACCACCGATCCGCGCATTGCGCCGCGGGCCAAACGGATTGACCACATCTCATTTTCCGAGGCCAGCGATATGGCCGCCTTCGGTGCGAAGGTCCTCCACCCGGCTACGCTGCTTCCGGCAATGCGCAAAAGCATTCCGGTCTTTGTTGGCTCAAGTAAGGATACGGCTGCCGGTGGTACGCTGGTGCATAACACCACCGACAACCCACCTCGCTATCGTGCGCTTGCCGTGCGCCGTAAACAGACGCTGTTGCGATTACATAGTCTGGAGACACAACCGTCCGGTTCTTTCCTGGCGCAGTCCTTCGCCATTTTAGCTCGCCACGCGGTCACGGTGGATTTGGTTACAACCTCAGAGAACAGTATTGCGCTGGCGCTGGACGCGACTCACGCAACCTCAGGTGAAGATCATATACTGACCAGCGCATTGTTTACCGCATTATCCTCCCACTGTCGTGTGGAAGTGGAAACCGGACTGGCATTAGTCACTTTGGTGGGGAATCGACTGACTCAGGCGGCGGGAGTTTGCAAAGACGTTTTTGCCTGGCTTGAAGGGCAAACGGTGCGAATGATTTGCCACGGCGCGTCAAATGACAACCTGTGTTTCCTGTTGCCCGCTGAAGACGCGGATAGCGCGGTTAAAACGTTACATTATCGGTTATTCGAATAACGTTTCTTATATTCCATAGCGAATATAAAAGTGCGTTCTATGCAAGGATAATGAACAAGCAGAGTCCTGGTTTTTCAACCAGGACTTTGTATTCAAACCGCAGCCCTCTCTACCGGGAAACGATTTAGTTATGACGATGAGTGGTATCACCGCGACGACAGCGTTTGTCATAATGGCGTACCCACCAGTAACGGTCACTGATTTGCTCGTGCCCGCCCACTCTGGCTCCCGCCAACCACAGAACACCACCTACAAAAATACTGAGCACGGCACCATGTGCGAAAAACTGTGGCAGATTAAATTGCGGCAATTGGTTTAAAATAGAGTAACCAACACCCCCCACCATCACCACCAACCCTAAAGCCATGAGCACGTTACCGAGTAACGAAGCGTTTTTGCGTTTCATGTGTCACCTCCGGAACTTTGGGTTGCTACAGGGAATACCCCTAATCCTTATGTGTAAAGTATAGACAACACTGCCGTTCGCAAGTGCGGGAGCGATCACAATTACAAACACTCGCGCAACAAAACTTTACAAATAAGCTACTGAACATACTCAATTTCTAATAGTCCATTTGTGCAATTATTCAGTTTTTGGCGATTAGAACGCAGTTTTTTGTCAAGAGCAGCATCAGACAGTAAACTACACGTCGTTTATGGAAACACTCAGGACAAAACACGTGACGATTAAATTGATTGTCGGCCTGGCGAACCCCGGCGCAGAGTATGCGGCAACGCGACACAACGCAGGCGCATGGTATGTCGATTTACTGGCAGAGAGATTACGCGCGCCCCTGCGTGATGAGCCGAAATTCTTCGGCTACACCTCCAGAGTAACGCTCGAAGGGGAAGATGTCCGTTTGCTGGTACCGACCACATTTATGAATCTCAGCGGCAAGGCCGTGGGTGCGATGGCCAGTTTTTATCGTATCAACCCCGATGAAATTTTGGTCGCGCACGACGAATTAGACCTGCCGCCTGGCGTGGCAAAATTTAAGCTCGGTGGCGGTCATGGCGGACATAATGGCCTGAAAGACATCATCAGCAAGTTGGGCAATAACCCCAACTTTCATCGTTTACGCGTGGGAATTGGTCATCCGGGTGATAAAAACAAAGTTGTCGGATTTGTTTTAGGCAAACCGCCTGTTTCAGAACAGAAGTTAATTGATGAAGCAATTGACGAAGCGGCACGTTGTACCGAGATTTTATTCAAAGATGGCCTGACCAAGGCAACGAGCCGGTTACACACCTTTAAAGCGCAATAAGCAGGGATGTGCGGCATTTTTCTCGCGTGCTGTGTATAATAGGCAGAGTTATTTACTTTTCTACAATCTGTTTTCCATAACAGGTTGAATATCAAAAGATTAAGGTGATTTAAACATGGGATTCAAATGCGGTATCGTCGGTTTGCCAAACGTAGGCAAATCCACCCTGTTCAACGCGCTCACAAAAGCGGGTATTGAAGCGGCAAACTTCCCGTTCTGTACTATCGAGCCGAACACAGGTGTTGTCCCGATGCCCGATCCGCGTCTGGATCAGTTGGCCGAAATCGTCAAACCGCAGCGTATCCTGCCAACAACGATGGAATTCGTCGACATTGCCGGTCTGGTAAAAGGCGCGTCCAAAGGCGAAGGTCTGGGTAACCAGTTCCTGACGAACATCCGTGAAACCGAAGCTATCGGCCACGTGGTTCGCTGCTTTGAAAACGACAACATCATCCACGTTAATAACAAAGTGGATCCGGCTGACGACATTGAGGTTATCAATACCGAACTGGCGCTGTCTGACCTAGATACCTGTGAGCGCGCTATCCATCGCGTACAGAAGAAGGCTAAAGGCGGCGATAAAGACGCTAAAGCGGAACTGGCTGCACTGGAAAAATGCCTGCCACAGCTGGAAAACGCTGGCATGCTGCGTGCGTTGAAAACGCTGACCGATGAAGACAAAGCGGCTATCAAATACCTGAGCTTCCTGACGCTGAAGCCAACGATGTATATCGCCAACGTCAACGAAGACGGTTTTGAAAACAACCCATACCTCGATAAAGTGCGTGAAATCGCCGCAGCTGAAGGCTCCGTGGTTGTTGCAGTTTGCGCTGCCGTTGAAGCTGACATCGCAGAACTCGATGATGCTGACCGTGAAGAATTCATGGCTGAAATGGGTCTGGAAGAACCTGGTCTGAACCGCGTTATCCGCGCTGGTTACGAACTGCTGAACCTGCAGACCTACTTCACCGCTGGCGTGAAAGAAGTTCGTGCATGGACCATTCCTGTTGGCGCAACGGCTCCGCAGGCCGCGGGTAAAATTCATACTGACTTCGAGAAAGGCTTTATCCGCGCACAAACCATCGCTTTTGAAGATTTCATCACCTATAAAGGTGAACAAGGCGCGAAAGAAGCCGGTAAGATGCGTGCAGAAGGTAAAGATTACATCGTTAAAGATGGCGATGTGATGAACTTCCTGTTCAACGTCTAAATAAAACTTCTCGTCTCATGAGGTTTCATCAAATCTCATGAATATTGAAAAAGTCTATAAAATCCACGCAATTGCGTGGATTTTTTCATTTCATAGAGTGTAAATCCATCTCGTAACGAGACAGTACAAACAAGAGCTCGTTATGCTCACCGGAATTCAATGCGGTAATGCTAAACCTAAAGTTGGCCTGGACCACGAAGTAAAACCTTACAGGCAAAAAATAATCCTCAGATGTCCCTGCCGTTTTATGAATTTCATTCATAGCGGCTATTTAATGTGCGTAATTATCTTTCCTCCCGACTTCGTTAGTCTTGGTCACATGCTGACACACTCATTATGTCCTGATATGACCAGCCTGAGTGGCTGGCCAAAGGTATCGTCTGATAGGGGTTAAATACTCTTATCGAAGAAGACGTCCAGCTTTTGCAAAGCCTTGTCGACGTACTCAGGAACCCAATACGTCTCGATATGGGTAGCGCCATCGATCAGGAAGAGTTCTTTGTCTTTTGTACCGGTGGCTTTCGCAAACGCATCTTCCGTCATATAGAGCGTGTCGGCTTTTGTACCAGCAATCATCAGCAGCGGTTTATTGATGAGATTGATATGGTCCGTAACGTCAAAACTCATCAAATCTAACAGGCTGCTTGTCGTGTATTTAAACGTAGAGTTCGGGTGCGCGTGAGTTTTCCAGTAGTACTCATAGCCCTGTCGATATAAGGCAAAGGGTAACTTAGCGATCTGTTCATCAGTCAGATTGGCATCACCGGAGTACAGGACTTCGCCTCCGGAAGCTTCCTGAGCACGTGCGTCAGAAGCCTGCTGAAGACGCTGCTGAATAGTATCCAGCTGTGAGTCCTGAAAACCGTTGCGGCGCACCAGGCCTGAATTAAACATGCTGATGGTTGCGATCGATTTAAACCGTTGATCCGTTTCGGCCGCAACAAGTGAATAACCGCCACCTCCGCAAAC
>NZ_SZWS01000061.1:199244-208428 GCF_005281245.1 Citrobacter sp. wls826 | reverse complement strand
GAAGTATCCACTCCCGGATACTGGCTGATGTAGTCAGCCATGCCGTGGATATCCTCGATGCGATTAGCGGGTTTATCCACGCTGCGAGGCATCCCACCGCTCGCGCCCTGATAAGCCGCGTCGGCAGTAATCGTGATGTAGCCCTGTTCGGCGAGACGCTGGGCATACAAGCCTGCGACCTGCTCTTTTACGCCGCCATTCGGATGTGCAACCACCACGGCAGGGTATTTTTGGGCGGGATCATAGTTAGCAGGGGTATAGACATTCACAGCTATCTGTATGCCATGCAGATCGTACTTCACCGGATGAATGTTGACCTTGCCTTTGACGTTCTCAGTGATGGCACCGTCATAGGCCAGGGTAAATGGATTTTTTTTGTAATCAGCCGCATTGACTGAGGTGGCCCCGGTTATTGCCGTGAGCAGTATTGCAGTTAACAGATTGAATTTCATGGTCTCTCCCGATGAGTTTCAGGCTTGCGGATTTAAATGTGCAGACTCAGGTTAGAGAGAGAGGACTGTCAGTATCGTGACGGGTAAATAACATTTTTGTCAGCAAGCAGGCTGAGATGGCTTCATGTTTCTGACAATGCTGTCAGGTAAGCGTCAGCTTTATGTTGGCAATCAAGAGGCAGAATAAGCCCGATTGCACAGTTAAGAGGAAATCCCGTTATGCGCCTGTTGTTAGTCGAAGATGAAGAAAAAACGTCAACCTATCTCAACCGCGCGTTGAGTGAATCCGGATTTACGGTAGATGTCTCTGCAGATGGCGCAGAAGGTCTTCATTACGCGCTGGAGCTTGACTACGACGCGATAATCCTTGATGTGATGCTGCCGGGGATGGATGGCTACCGGGTACTCGAGGGGGTGCGGGCCGTCAAACAAACGTCGGTACTGATGCTCTCGGCCCGCGGTTCGGTCGACGAGCGCGTCAAAGGGCTTCGGCTTGGCGCGGATGATTATCTCCCCAAGCCCTTCTCTCTTATCGAACTAGTGGCGCGTATTCAGGCACTGGTGCGTCGCCGCGCTACGGATGGCGCAGACATCACCCAGCTGCAAATTCACGATCTGCATCTCGACCTGCTGGCCCGCCGCGTATTTCGCGCCGGAACGCGACTGGAGTTGACCGCAAAAGAGTTTTCCCTGTTAAGTCTTCTGGCCCGGCATCAGGGGGAGATCCTGTCAAAAATGATGATTGCTGAGCAGATATGGGACATGAATTTTGACAGCGATGCCAATGTGGTTGAAGTCGCCATTAAACGTCTGCGAGCCAAAGTGGATGCCCCATTCGACGTCAAACTGTTACATACCGTTCGTGGCATGGGGTATGTCCTCGAAGTCCGGCCGGAATAAATGAAGAGGCTCAGCATGCCTAAACGTTCCATCTCCGTTCACCTGGCGCTGATGTTTGCCTTATCCGCGCTGCTGATTGTGTCTATTATCGGTATCCTGCTCAGAAGCTCCTTACATGACTCTTTGCAAAAGCAGATGCACAACGAGCTGTTGTTCCGGGAATCATTAATGAGTCCGTGGATCACCGCACGAACCTCGGCTGACGGCTGGTCGACGTTGGCTAATAAATTTACTCTGCTAACCAATTCTGAAGGTGAGCGCGTTCGCTACTGGATAGTGAGCGATAACCCGCGCTTTAGCATGGGGGGAATACCACCGGTGGGCGTTCAGTGGTCTTCTTTGCAGGAGGGATTTAATAAAGTGCCCGGCGCATCGGAAGGTGCATGCTCACTGTTCCTGTTAGTGAAAACCATCCCCGCCAACGGTGAAAGGCCTGAGCTGCGCTATGTAGTTGCCATCGACTCTACGCCGTATATGGGCACACTTGATGCGTTCACACGGACGCTGCTGATTATTGCCGCGCTGGGCGTACTGATTGTCGCCTTACTGGGATACGTTGTTTCACGGATTGGCCTGCGTCCGGTGGGCATGCTCAGTCAGCAGGCACAACACCTTGCACCAGGTGACCATGGCCAGCGCCTGAATACCCGCGCGTTGCCCGAAGAACTGCAGCAACTGGCATCATCATTTAACGGCGTGTTAGAGCGTCAGGAAATCGCCTGGCGACAGCTCGAGAGCTTTAATGCCGATGTTGCGCATGAACTTCGTACCCCGCTGACTAACCTGATCGGTCAGACGCAACTCGGGCTATCACGCCGACATTCACAAGATGAACTGGAAGAGTTATTGGGTTCCAATCTGGAAGAGCTTGAACGCATGACGTCGATAGTTAACGACATGCTGTTCCTGTCTCATGCGCACGCGGGTGAACATGCTTCCCAGCTTACGCAAGTCTCCCTGCGAGAAGAAACACTGAAAACAGCGGAATATGTTGAACCCTCTTTTGCTGAAAAACAGCTTTCGCTGGAGGTTGAGGGCGACGTCACGGCGCATATCGACAGGCGGCTGTTTCACCGTTCACTGGCTAATTTGCTGGAAAATAGCGCCAGGCATTCCCCCTCCAATAGCACGGTTACGGTGCGCTTAAGCGAAAAAGGCAATCAAGCTTGTGTAGACGTTTCTAACCCTGGCGATCCGATAGCGCCTGAGCACTTACACCGGCTTTTCGAACGGTTCTATCGTGTTGACACCTCCCGAGCCAGGAGTGATACCCATCATGGGCTGGGCCTGTCGATTGTCCGTGCCGTCGCCATTATGCACCGGGGAGATGTCTTTGCCCGTAGCGAGAACGGTATCAATACCTTTGGCCTGACGTTTGCTAAACAGCCTGACGCTATCCGAACCGGGAGACTGATTTCAGAGACAAAATCGGGATCTCCGCGCGCAAAGACTTCTGACAAAATTGTCAGAGAGTCGTCAGTCTGATGTCAGGCTATCTGCGCCAGAATCACTGCTGATACTCACCACGGCTGATTGAAGGAATGAAACAGTGAGAATGAAAAAGGTATTTAGCGGGTTTCTGGCGATGATGGTCATGGGGCTTCTGGGGCAGCCCGCGTTCGCATCAGAGGATTCATCCGCACACGCCCGCACGCTGATTATCTACTTTTCACAACCAGAGGAGATGAAACCTGGTGCCGTGGATGGTTTTTCCGGGGCCAGCGTATTACAAAAAAATACGCCAGAGACTGGCAGCACGCAGTTTATTGCGCAACTGATTCAGAAGCAGACTCACGGCGACCTGTTTCGCATTGAAACCGCCACTCCCTACCCTCGCCAGCATGATGCACTTTTGCGCGTTGCCGAAAAGGAACAGCAAACGAAAGCCAGACCCTCGCTAAAAACGCCGCTCCCTGACCTGAGCGATTACGACACCATTTACGTCGGCTACCCCATCTGGTGGTATACCATGCCAATGGTGATATACAGCCTCTTTGAGCAAAATGACTTTGCAGGCAAAACGGTCGTTCCCTTTACCACCCATGGTGGCAGCAGGTTAGCCGACTCCCTGCGAGAAATTGCTCGCATGCAGCCACAGGCCAAATTAGTCACTCGTGCGCTCGCGATCTCGCGCAACGATATTTCAGCTCCTGACGTACCCGCGCAGGTTGAGCAATGGGTAAAACAAGTCCAGCCACAGCGTTAATCCCTCGACATGAAGAAAATTTATATTTTCCAGGTCATGCAGGATGCGCTGATGACGTTACTTCTGTTGGTATTGATGGGATTTCACCTTCACGGTGAAATCGTGCATGAATGGGCGGGTATTATTTTTACGCTGCTCATCATGCTGCATTTATATCTTAACCGGCATCGCTTGTGGTCACTGTCGCCCAATATTCCGTTAACCATGCTGGTAGTTAACAGAATCATTAATGCAGTGACATTCGTTGTCATTCTGACCGCGATTGTCTCGGGCATGATGCTGTCCCGACATATCCTTCTGGACCAGGCGTTCCACAACCCGGCGAGCTGGGTCAGGAAAGTACACATGACGTCGGTCCACTGGGGAATGCTCATTCTGGCGCTGCATATCGGGTTGCACTGGAAAATGCTGGCAACCTTTTTCTGCCGGGTCCTGAACATCTCCAGCAATTCATTCTTTGCAAATGTCATGATGCCAGGAGTTTTTTCGCTAATCGCACTACTGGGATTGTACGAATTACTGAACCAGGACTATCTCGATTATTTGTTGATAAAGGTCGATTTCTCCTTTTTCGATTACGATGAATCTGCCCTACTTTTTTATCTACGCTACCTGGCCATTATTGTTTTATTTTCATTAATGACACGGTTTTCGCTTTGGTGCCTTATTTTTAGAAAAGACAAAGCAGCGTCACCATAATAAGGGTTAACTGACAGAATTGTCAGGCTGGCGTCAGTCTGACGACATCTCCCCCTGATTAGAATCATTGCAGACCCTCTCCATCATTGTAGATAAGGACGCTTTGCATGATCAGACATTTACGTTACCTCGGGCTGTTACTGCCCCTCTTTACGTTTTCATCCTGGGCGGCGGAGCAAAATCCCGCTGTCCATATCGCCACCGCCGGAAGCCAGAATGCGGTGTACGGGGCAGCAGAGAACTTTACCGGTCGCGTCCGGGTTGATCCTCTCTTCAAACCAGATAACGAAATTAGCGTTTCCGGGGCTTATGTCACCTTTGAGCCAAGTGCTCGTTCCGCCTGGCATACGCATCCGGCAGGCCAGCGGCTGATTGTGACCTCGGGAGTTGGGCTTACCCAACAAGAAGGCCAGCCGGTGCAGGTCATCCGCGCTGGCGACGTTGTCTCTTGCCCGGCGGGCGTCAAACACTGGCACGGGGCGGCCCTCGGCAGCGCAATGACGCACCTGGCGATAACCGGGATTGTGGATGGCAAAAGCGTTAACTGGATGGAGAAAGTGACAGATGAACAATACCACGCCCATTAAGGCATTAACGGCAGCGGTACTGCTGACCTTTGGTTTGGGTCTCACGGCACATGCTGCGCCCGTCAATAAAGGAGCCTCAGAAATGAACCACGAACAAACGGTTTCAGATACGCTGTCAGCTCGCCAGCAAGCCATCCCGTTGATTACGGCATCAATGGCCAGCAGTCAGATGGATAAGCTGAATGCGGCACTGAATCAGGGGCTTGATGCAGGACTCACGATAAACGAGACCAAAGAGATTCTCGTCCAGCTCTATGCCTATACGGGATTTCCCCGTAGCCTGAACGCGCTGAATGAACTGATGAAAGTCGTCGAAGCACGTAAACAACGTGGCGTTGAAGACGTTGAAGGTAAAGAGCCGGTCGCCGCCATCCCTGTCGGAGATGAGCTTCGCCGTGTCGGTACCGCAAACCAGACTAAAATCTCCGGCGCCCCTGTCCAGGGACCTCTGTTTGATTTTGCCCCGGTCATTAATCAATTTCTACAAACGCATCTGTTCGGCGACATTTTCGCCCGCGATAACCTCGACTGGCAAAGCCGCGAGCTGGCAACGGTTGGCGCATTAGCCGCCACGCCGGGCGTTGAAGCTCAGCTGTTATCGCATACGCGAGCCAGCATGCGAGTCGGCCTGACGGCAGCGCAACTGCGCCAACTGGCACAGGTTCTTCGTGAAAATGGCGAAGAAGATGCAGCTACGCGGGCGGAACAGGCACTGCAACAGGCGTTAGCAAACAGTTAGGCGTTGGTTTGAGACGATACGGTGCTAATCCTCCGCATTCATGAGTCTGCCAAATAAGGGCAATCAAAGGTGCTAAATAATTCACGCTGACAACTCAGATATGATTGAACGGCAAACATAACAGAGGATGTAATCTTGAAAACTGTCTTAAAAACGCTGGCCATCTGCGCGATGGCGGGTGGCATGGTGGCTCAGTCGGTATACGCCGAGCCGCTGGTCATTCAGGAACAGGGAAGCTTTTCTGCTGGTGGCACTATCATCACCGCACCAGGGAAATTTGACGCGAAAACGCCGCTGGACTCTGCGGGTCAAACCTGGCATGGCGATCATGCGTCTGTGTTCTATCAAATTCCGGAAAATCCGCATAAATACCCTATCGTCATGCTGCACGGCGCAGGTCAGTTCTCCCGCACCTGGGAAACCACGCCGGATGGTCGCGAAGGGTTCCAGAACATATTCCTGCGTCGTGGATTCTCAACTTATCTTGTCGATCAGCCGCGTCGGGGCAGCGCCGGGCGCACGACGGTAGAAGGTACGGTTACGCCTAAACCGGATGAACAGATGTGGTTTAACCAGTTCCGCGTTGGCGTGTGGCCGGAGTATTTTCAGGGCGTTCAGTTTTCTCACGATAAAGAAGCGCTAAATCAGTATTTCCGTCAGATGACCCCGAATACCGGGCCGTTTGATATCAATGTTATCTCTGATGCGATGTCCGCCGTCGTGGATAAATCCGGCCCGGCTATCCTCTTCACCCACTCTCAGGGTGGCGGACCAGGCTGGTACACGGCGATGAAAAATGACAAGGTCAAAGCCATTGTCGCCTTCGAGCCTGGTAGCAGCTTTGTCTTCCCGGAGAAAGAGCTCCCTGCCCCAATGCCAAGCGCGTTCGACACGCTGAAGGGTGAACCGGTGCCGATGGAGCAGTTTATGGCACTGACTAAAATTCCGATTCTGATTATTTACGGCGATAACATCCCTGATAAACCTGTCGCCATGCCCGCGCAGGACAGCTGGCGCGTACGTCTGGCAATGGCTCGCGAGTGGCGTGACGTGGTGAACAAGCATGGCGGGGATGTCACTGTGACGCATCTGCCTGAGGAAGGAATCAAAGGCAATACCCACTTCCCGTTCTCGGATCTGAATAACGTGCAGATTGCTGATATGGTGAGTAAATTCCTGGAGGAAAAAGATCTACAATAGGAAGAGCTAGTATTGAGCCTTCATTATTGAGGGCTCAATACAATCATCAGTTATATCAAAAAAAATAAAATGGGGGCGTGACGGTCTGCTTGGCACGAGGAGCGGACATGTGGCAGTTCAATAGTAACGCCCGCACCTCCATCCTACTGTGGAGTGCAATCTATGGATAAAATCGTTTTCCGCGTCTTAGCTTCTGGAGGGGTCATTTCGTCACTTTCGCTGATATTGAAGCTCCATGCGCCAACGTCTTCGACTTTCGAAAACAACAATTCACCTTCATAGCCCAGATCGTCAGTGCCACTGATTATGACCATACCACTAAGCGTTCTCTGGTATGCATTCTCAAAAACACGACCGTCATAAACAATGGTCGCCCGCTCTTTGTCGAAGACAACCGCTTTGTCGCCCTCACAACGCATTACTGACTTGGCTTGTGACACACAGGAAAACCCTAGAAGGGTCAATATCAGCAGTCTTTTCATTCTTCATCTTCTACATGCATAATTAAGGGGATAATTTCTCATAAATCCATTGATTTAATATTAGCACCAACTGACATGCTGGACGACGGCAGATAACGCATCGGAGATTCCGATTGCTTCCAGTGTAGAGGTCAACTAAAACAGGCCCGCCAACCGAGTGAAAGAGTGACTGCCCTGAGACGAAATCCTTCCTGTAAACTAAATTCTACCTCTACGTCCTTCACGGTGCGCTTATAACTGAGATAACAAGAGCAATACACCTGCAATCATTACATTGAATGAGATCACTACATGCCGGCAAGTGAGGGCTCCGCAGAAAATAGCGAAAGAACCAGCCATCAGCAGCATACCCGCCACACCGTAGAGAATATTACCAGTATGACTCCATCCCCGAAAACACAACAGACCTGGCGCGAGCATTGACCATCCTGTTCTTCGCCATGACAGGTGTGTACGTTCTGGTTGTAAGCCCGGATCTCTTTTCATAATGGTCTTCCCTGCCAGAGTAATATACCCAGCAATATTGCGAGAACCAGCATCAGTATTGACAGAACCACCAGCAAACGGGTGTAAGGTAAATCATTTTCAAGACGCATAGCATATTCATTCTTGCGCCAGCGTCGCCAGGCCATATATCCCATCGCTGATGCAGCGACCAGTAGCAGTGTTGAAATACCGATACGCAGTTCCGCAGAAGATAATTGGGGGGAAAACTGCTCGATGCCGACAGCACCGGCCATGAGTGCCAGCGCAGTACGGATCCAGGCAAGAAATGTACGCTCGTTGGCGAGCGTAAAACGATAATCGGGGGTTTTGCCCTCAAGCCACCACTTCCCCTTTGGGCGTATTGACGGAGTATTATCCTGTAGACTCACGTTTAATCCTTTCTTTTATCAACAATTCTTTAATAGACAGTCCGGTCGATTCGCTGTCGCGCAGATTGTGGCGAGTGATTTCTGTGCACAGAAACTCAATCATGAACAGCTGTGACATACGGGTGGCGATCGAGTCTCCCTGGTAGGGGCCAGCACTACCGCTGGTCAGCAACCAGGTGTCTGCCAGTTCAGTCAGCGGTGACTGCGGACTGTGCGTTATTGCCAGACAATGCGCGCCCGCTTTTTTGGCCAGCCGGAAGGCATTAACCACTTCCGGTGTTTCGCCTGAGTGAGAAAATGCAACCACCAGGTCTTCTGGTTTGAGGTTGGCGAGTTTCAACGTCATGGTAAAACGGTCGGTATAGGCTTCCGAATCAATGCCCTGACGGTTCATTTTGTCGCGGGCTTCCATTGCAGAAAGACCTGAGGCTCCAAACCCCACGAACAAAACGCGGTTCGCGGTCAAAAATCGCTCAACTACTGGATTGACCACTTTCATGTCCAGCAGACCGATGGTCTCATTCAGGGTGGTTTCAACCGTCATGGCTATTTTCTGCGCCACATCGTTGCGGGAATCATCCAGGAAGATGTCCGGGGACGATGGCAGCAGTTGCTCGCGATCGGCCAGAAGCTCACGTTTAAGCGCCGCTTTCAGCTCGAGCAGCCCGGTATAACCAATTTTTTTGCAAAAGCGCACGATCGTCGCTTCACTGACTGATATGGCTTCGGCCAGTTTACGTACCGGCATTTGCGCTACAGTAGCGGGCTGCTCAAGAATAAACCGGGCAATATGCTGGTCAGTTTCACCAAGTCCACCCAGCACATTACTGATATACACCCGCACATTTTCACGATTTACGCTCATCGCAACACCCGATCCTTTTGCATGAAAAATAACGGGTATTCTGTCAATCCCCTTCGCATGCGTCCACCGTAAAACGCAGTTTCACGGAGAATCTCTGACTCTGGTTCGGTGCAAGCAGTCGTATTCCGCGCTTCTTCTCCACCGTTCCGTCAAAATCTGGCGCATCGGTCGTCCCGGCG